>JBIIRG010000011.1:0-26635 GCA_044341665.1 Phycisphaerales bacterium
CCAGCCGATCTTCTCGCGCCTGTGGGGCAGCGGCTTCCTGCCGAGCTCGCACCAGGGCGTCGGCTTCCGCCCGGGCGGCAATCCTGTGCCGTACCTCGCGAACCCCGACGGCGTCGACCCCGCCACACGCCGCGCGATGCTCGACGACCTCGCGAAGCTGAACGCGATGCATGCGCATGAGGTCGGCGACCCCGAGACCCTCGCACGCATCGAGGCGTACGAGATGGCGTTCCGCATGCAGTCGAGCGTGCCCGAGCTTGCGGATCTGTCGGATGAGAAGCCCGAGACCCTCGAGATGTACGGCCCCGAGGTCAACCGCCCGGGCTCGTACGCCGCGAACTGCCTGCTCGGCCGCCGCCTGCTCGAGCGCGGCGTGCGCTTCGTGCAGCTCTTCCACCGCGGCTGGGACCAGCACATCGCGATCAACCGCCAGCTGCCGAACCAATGCCGCGATGTCGACCAGCCGACCGCCGCAGTGCTCAAGGACCTCAAGGCGCGCGGGATGCTTGAGGACACGCTCGTGATCTTCGCGACGGAGTTCGGTCGCACGGCGTACAGCCAGGGTGGGTTTGGCGATCCGAGTTCAGGACGCGACCATCACGGGCGTTGCTTCACGGTGTGGCTTGCGGGCGGCGGCGTGAAGGGCGGCGTCGAATACGGCAAGACCGATGACTTCTCGTACAACATCGTCGAGAACCCCGTCGAGGTGCGCGACCTGCACGCCACGATCATGCATTGCATGGGAATCGATCATGAGAGGTTGACGGTGCCGTTCAGGGGGCTTGATGTGAAGCTGACGGGGGTGGAGAGGGCGAGGGTGGTCAAGGAAGTGCTGATGTGATGGTGGTTATTGGACAAAGTGGCCGATTTTCAGATCCGCTATGAACGCGAAGGAGCCTTCGCGTTCATAGCGAGCTACGCTACGAACGTCGGCGTTCATAAGGAGCGCGACCCGCGCCCCCCGTTCCAGTCCCGCCTCCGACCCGAAGACCACCATGCACCGTGGGCCGACCGGCATCTACGACACCTCAACGACCTCGGGCGAGGCCGTGCGGGCGTTCGTGCCGAACGCGCTCCCACCTTTGCCGCCGCTCGAGCTCGCGGGCAAGCGGCAGCAGCTCCTCGAGCGAGCCAATCTCGCGTGCGGGCGACTCGACGCCATCACGGCGCTGCTGCCCGACGCGAGCGTCTTCCTCTACTCCTATGTCCGACAGGAGGCCGTGCTTTCGAGCCAGATTGAAGGCACGCAGTCGTCGCTCTCGGATCTCCTGCTCTTCGAGCTCGACGAGGCGCATGGGGTGCCGTTCGATGACGTGATCGAGGTCTCGAACTACGTCGCCGCGCTCGAACACGGCATCGCGCAGCTGCGCGCGGGCCAGCCGCTCTCGAATCGGCTTCTGCGCGAGGTCCACGGACACCTGCTGTCCCGCGGTCGCGGTGCCGACAAGCGGCCCGGTGAGTTCCGGCGTAGTCAGAATTGGCTCGGCGGAACGCGGCCGGGCAATGCGATCTTCGTGCCGCCTCCCCCTCATCGCGTGCTCGACGCGATGGCGGACCTCGAACGGTTCCTCCATGATCGTGAGGACGGACTGCCGACGCTCGTGCGCGCGGGCGTCGCGCATGTGCAGTTCGAGACGATCCATCCGTTCCTCGACGGCAACGGCCGAGTGGGCCGGCTGCTGATCGCGCTGCTGCTCTTCGAGACCAAGGTGCTGTCGCAGCCGCTCCTCTACCTGAGCCTCTACCTCAAGGAGCATCGTGCCGAGTACTACCGCTTGCTCGACGCGGTGCGCCGCGAGGGCGATTGGGAGGAGTGGATCGACTTCTTCCTTGAGGGCGTGACCATGACCGCGCAGTCCGCCGTCGATACGGCGCACCGCATGCTGCGCGTGTTCGAGGAAGACGCCGCGCGCGTGGCCGATCTCGGCCGGCGTGCGCCGAACGCGCTGCGGGCGTTCGATGCATTCCGCCGGCGGCCCGTGCGGAACATCGCGGCGATTGCCGCGACAACCGGGGCGAGCCTGCCGACGGTGTCACGCGCGGTCGAATCGCTCGTGGAACTCGGGATCGTGCGCGAGATCACCGGCCGCAAGCGCGAGCGGGCGTACTGCTACGGGCGGTACCTCGAGATCCTCAACGGGGGGACGGTGAGGGCGGAGTGAGTGTGGGGCTCACGGATTGATGAGGTTGAGCGGGCAGTCCGACGGCGGGAACGACACGCGCGGTGCATCGCCCCAGTTGCCGAGGATGGAGGCGAGATCAGCGCCGTCGACGAGTTCGTCGGCGTTGATGTCGGCGGCGGCGCGGTAGCCCTGGGCGGGGGAGGAGATGACGATCCACGGGCTGGAGCAAGGAGTGGAGGAGCTACAGGGGCTTCCACTCGTCGATGCCAGGAAGACCTCGATCTTCTTCATCTCGACGGTGCCGTCGGACCACGCGCGGAGCAGCGCGCCGCCGATGTACTGGCCGGAGTTGCCGCCGTAGGTGCCGTACCACACCACCGTCGGCCCCGCCTGCGCCTTCGCCGCGCTCGCCAGCGCCGCAGCCGCCGGCATCACGCCACCAGTTGCATGCGCCTGCGCACCATTCTGCATCAGTAGCGCCCCGCCGATCATGCACAGGCCCACGCCGCACAGCGTGACCGCTCCTGCCATCGCGTTCTTGCTCATCGATTTCTCCTTGGGCTGGGCACGCTGCGCCTCCGCCGCGACTCGCTTGCGTTTGTGAACCGCGGACCATGCCGTGGTCGCCAGAATCTACCGCGGCAATTGGCGAAAATGAAATCTTGGCTTCGCCGATTCTGGAGGTTCCTCTGTCTTTTGCTGCATACTGGCGCGTCGCCATGCGCCGCAGCAAACCACTCAGGTACCGCGTGCCCCTCCTACGAGGGGACGTCACGCCCAGCATCGGCAATCGCAGGTAGCGTGCACGGTCTGAAAGCTCTGCGGCCATTCGACTCTTCGTTGCGACCGTGGGCTGCGCCTGACACCCGCGGCTCCGCGCGTTGATCGAACGAATGGCCGCGCCGAAAGCGGCGCGCCTGCTCTGATAGGAGCGGCGAGAAGTCGAAACAGCAGCACGCTCGCGCTTCAAAGTCACCTTTCCTATGACCCGATTATCTGACTCCGATGACCCCGACCCCGCTGCCAATTGCCCCTACTGCCGCAGCCCAGATGCCTGCAAGCACCTGCTCCTAAGCATCGATCAAGACGAACTCGGCGACGCCAGCGGCGACCTCGCCACCGTATTCGCGGAGAAGCTTGAGGACGCGCAGCAAGATCTTGCCCAGCAGATCGCCCGCGCGCTTCTCGACGCTGCCGAGCGCCTTGCCGCCAGCACAACAGGCTCACCCATCCACGACCGCCCTGGCCTCACCTGGAACTACCGCAACCTCTATGTGCGGAACACCACCGACATGCGCACTGCGATCACGAAGTTCAAGGCGCTGAAGGTGCGCATCACCGTGGCGGTCGAGTAGCGCCACGACCCCTACCACTCAACCAGCCCCTCCGTTGCCAACCTGGTGACGACCTTTCCACCCGCGTTGCACACCGCCTGGTACAGCAACTTCGCAGCGTGCTTCTCCGTCGCCTCCGCGCCGGCACCGCGCCACACGGCGACCACCTCTTCGTATCGCTGCGCCTTTGCCTCCCTCAAGGTCATGCCCCACAGGAGCTGGAGCTGGTCGTCGTTCAGCGCGCCATTCCGCACGTCCTCCGCCGTGACGTCGTCGAGCTCGGTGTTGCGCTCGACGGACTTGAGCACCCAGTCGCCCGCGCGATTGCGCTGCACGAAGTAGGCGATGGAACCCGAGTGATACGTGTCTTCCTCCCACCAGCCCTCGAGCGCGAGTTGCCAGCCTGCCTTCTTGGTGCCCTTGAGAAGCTCGGCCTTGTCGAGACTTCGGAGCGTGTCACCAACCAGCACCTCGCCGGAAGTGACTTGCAGAGGCGTCGTGACAGTGCGTCGACGCTTGCGCGCCCGCGTGGTCTGCGGCTTCGAGGTCGACTGGGCACGACTGCTTTCGCCGCCGAGCTTCGTGCTGCTTGCCTTCGTCTTCCGTGTTGCGGGCTTCCCTGCGGTCGACTTCTTCTGTGTCTTCTTGGTCGTCTTCTTCTTCGCCTTCTTTGCCACGGCTGCCTCCGATCGATGCCGCGCGTTCCCCGTAACTTCAAGCGTATGCGGTAAAGAGAGAATACCGCATGGTCGTGCATGACAGATCGATGCCCATCGGGGTGCGGAGCCGTCGCGGACTTCGTCCGCCGACACGGACGGCTAGTCGACGACCACCACCGTCCCGCGTCGAATACCCTTCGCACCCACACCACCCCCGAGGCTCCGCATGCCAGCCAAGCGCACCACCGCGAAGACACCTGCCGCAAAGCCTGCCGCCGCGAAGCGCACCGCTGCGAAGCCTGCGAGCCGCAAGCCCGCCGCCTCCACTTCCAAGCCGGCGGCGCCTCGCCACCGCGTCTTCGCCATGTCCTTCGCCAGCGTCTATCCCCACTACATCGCCAAGGCCGAGAAGAAGGGCCGCACCAAGGCCGAGGTCGACGAGATCATCCTGTGGCTCACGGGCTACACCGCGCGCGAGTTCGCGAAGCACCTGAAGGACGGCACCGACTTCGAGGCCTTCTACGGCCAGGCGCGCCTGAACCCCGCGCGCACGCTCATCACCGGAACCGTTTGCGGCGTGCGCGTCGAGACGATCGAGGATCCGCTCATGCGCGAGCTGCGCTACCTCGACAAGCTCATCGATGAGCTCGCGAAGGGCAGGGAGATGGGGAAGATCCTGCGGAAGGCGGAGTGAGGGGCGCGGGCGCGGGGAAGCGTTGACTCCTCACGCGACCCGTCCCGCAGATTCCGGCGCTTCCTGCATCTGCGGGCACTCACGACGAGCGAGGTCGAGAGGCATGAGTGTCCGCAGACGAAGTCTGCGGAGCGCTGGATGCGGGAGTCGGCTGTTCGCAGCGCCTCTCCCTGCGCGGACCCGATCGAGCATGGGAACGATGAGAGGGTTTCTCGCGTGAGGGAACTCCGCCGACCGGAACGACGCCCGCATGCAGCGAGCGCACTTCCTTCTGGTCGTCGCGGCCGTTCGAGCATTTCAAACTCCGCGCTTGACTCGGGCAGGTTCGAAGCCGATACTTCGTCCGGCGACTGGCTCATTCCCATGAATGAGGACTGGCCGCAGCAAAGCCGCCCGCTTGCAGCGGGCGCATTTGTTTTTGATCCAGATTGTCCCACGGGAAACCTGCGTGTCTCCATGGTCGCCTGGGACTTCCCGCTGCGATCTCACCAGCAGCGGTTCGATCTCCTCGATCAGCCGATCGGCTCCGTACCTGCGGAGCGATCCCTTCGGCCATGCGTGGAGGTACAGGCTGTACGCCACGAGATCCGCGAGCTGCACGAAGTACGAGTGCTGCGACGCTCGGAGGATCGGATCCTCGATGATGCCAGCGAGTCTGCTGCTTGCGTAGTCGGTCACGGATTTCCGCCCGAGCCGGCGCATTCGCCGCAGATACGAACGCACATTCGGCTCATTCGTGTCGTCGGCGAAGAGGAGACCGAGCTCGGGTGTCGGCAAGGCGCGGACATACGAGTCGAAGGCCTCGATCAGCGCCTGCCAGGTCTCGCGAAAGTAGTCTCGTGGAGCGGCGGCATCGTGAGTGGGTTCGATCTTCACGGAGCAGGCGCTGATGATGCGGAGATCGGGAAGCTCGCGGGCGGTCCGATGAAGCAGCTCGCGGAAGAGCTTGATGCGGACTTTCTTGCTGCGAAGCGATCGCAGCGGGCTGTAGTCTGGTGGATACAGGATCTCCCTTGCGTGCAGTTCGATACGCCGCGGTAGGCCAAGCGGATCGAGCACCGAGTTGCGCACCGAGATGAGTGTCTCCAGCGAGGCACGCCACTCGGCGGTGGGCACGACGACGCCCACCAGCATGAAGTGGCGACTCGGCTGCAGGTGCCGCGGCATGCTGCATCGCAGGTTTCCCGGATCCCCCGACTCGTCGACATAGATGAACTGCATCCCCGCGCTCCTCCCGACCATGGATCGACCATGGGTCGGGTCGCGAGCATACGGGTGCGGGAAGGCGCGTCCGCCGATGCGACGGATTCCCGCGGATGCAGACGGCTTCGTGCGCGCCGCGCCTACTTCCGCTCGCGCAGCAGCGCGGCGATCTCGTCGAGCCGCGACAGCATCGCCTGCATGAGCTCGGTCTGGCTCGCGGTCGACGCTTGCGCGGCGTGCGCGCCGCTCTGCGCGCCATGCCGCAGCGCGTCGCGGCGCTCGAGGATGCGGTTGCGGAACTCGTGCGCGTCGATGATGCCCGTGAGCTGCATGTCGTGCGCCTGTCCCGCGCTGTGGCCCGCGGTCTCGAACTTGAGCGTCGCGAGGTGGAACTTCTTCAGGAGCGGGCCCTCGATGAAGGTGACGTCCTGGATGTTCTCGAGCGGCACGGTCTTCTCGACCTGGAAGAGGATGCCCTTGCGGAAGCGCAGCGCGCGGTCGGTGATCTGGCACTCGAGCTTGTCGAAGTAGTGGCGCGCCCACCACTGGCCGGCGCCGAGGAACCACACGATCGCAAGCGGTGCGCCGATGACGGTGCAGACCATCGTGAGCCCGATCGTCACGACGAGGTACGGCCGGTAGAGCGGGTTGAACTTCGCGGTGACCGTGGCGTTCTGGTTGACGGCATGCATGGGCGCCATGGTAGGTACGAAAGCGCAGGTCGCCGGACGAGCGTCGCATCGGCGCACGGGGCTCCGCGCGGGCGGTAGGTTCGGCATGTGCGATTCCGCTCGGAATCCCCTTGACGAATATCGCTCGAAAGGAATATTAGATGTGGAGGATCGAACTGCTTCGGGAATTCGAGCGGTGGCTTGCGACGCTGCCCCACGATACGCAGGCCGCGATCGGTCACGACCTCGACCTATTGGCCGCGCACGGCCCCGGGCTTGCAAGACCGTACGCCGCACCGTGCACGGATCACGCTTCGGCAACATGAAGGAACTCAGGACCATGCACGCAGGGCGACACTACAGGACATTCTTCGCATTCGACCCACGCCGCCGCGCGATCGTACTGGTCGGCGGCGACAAGACGGGCGATGCGCGCTTCTATGCGCGGATGATCGCAGAGGCGGACCCGCTGTTCGCACGCCACCTCGCGCGGCTCGAGGGAGGAATCAGCGATGAGTGAACGGGCCGATCCAAGCGGCGCAGGCGAGTACCGACTCAGGACCTGGGATGAGTTCAAGGCCCAGCTGCCCCAGCATGTGCAGGACAAGATCAACGCCAAGTTCAAGGTCACCATGGCGCGCTTGCGCCTCGGCGACATCCGCGAGGCGGTCGGCAAGACGCAGGTCGAGCTCGCCGCGGAGCTCGGGCTCGGGCAGGGGAGCGTCTCGAAGATCGAGAGCGCGGCCGACATGTACCTGAGCACGCTGCGCCGCTACGTCGAGGCGCTCGGCGGCGAACTCGAGGTGCTCGCGCGGTTCCCAGAGGGTACGGTCGTGCCGATTGCGAGCCTGGCGACGCCCAAGCGGGCGGCGCGGAAGCGGGCCGTAAAAGGCAGGACGTCGGGCGCGAAGAAGAAGCCCGCGGCTCGCCAGTCGGCCCCGACGCGGAGCAGGAAGCAGGCCTCGCGCAAGCGCTGATTCGTTCCACAATGCCGCCTGAATGTACGCCCCTCGCGGAACCTTCGAAACTTGGACCTCTTCGGGTTGCCTGGCCCGCCTTCGGAGTCCATAGTGATCCCATAGGCTCTTGGGAGGAGCCAGGGAGTTCAGAAGAGGGTCCACACCATGCGATTTGGAACGGGAACGGCTATCGCCGCGCTCGCGGTCACACTCACGCTCGCCTCGGGCGCATCGGCCGACTTCGTGAACGGTCAGGTCATCAGCGGCCGGTTCTTCGATCCGAACATCAACACGCCCCTCAACGATCCGCTGTACGACTTCACGACCACGCTCGCGGCTGGATCCGACTTCACTTCGGGCTATGTCGATGCCGGCTGGCGGTTTGACTTCGCCGGCGACCGCTTTCGTATCGACTTCTTCACGACCGCCAACTACTTCTACTTCGACTTGACCAAGGCGCGGACCTTCGTCGGCTATGAACTCAGCGATCTCGGCGGGACGATCCCCTCGTTCACCGGTGCGTCGGTCGTGGCGACGAACAGCGGCAACTGGGCGAACGTCCTGACGGTGGTCGATGCGAACACGATGCACCTGAACTTCGTGCAGCTTGGCCAGCACAACTTCTATGACGGCGACTTCGTCGAGTTCCAGGTGCAGTTTGTCCCCGCGCCGGGCGCCATGGCGCTGCTCGCGGTGGGTGGGCTGGCGTTCCGTCGTCGCGCGCGCTGAGTCGGGCCTGATCAGGCGTCGACCTCGCCGAAGCGAGCGGCCGCAAGCTGCGATCGCTCCACCAACTCCCAAAAACCGAACACGCGCACTGTCGGAGGGAGCGCGCGCGTTCGGAACAGAGAGATCAGATGTCGGAGAGATCGGATGTCGCGGGCTCGTTCGTTCGCGTGAGCCGGCGTTCGCCGCTACTTCTCGTCGTCGGCGTGGTCGCCGTGCTCCGCGGGGTCCTTCTGCTCGCCGAAGATGGCGCTGCCGACGCGGACCATGTTGGAGCCGCACTCGATGGCGACCTCGTAGTCGCCGCTCATGCCCATCGACAGGATGTCGAAGCGCTCGCCGCCCGAGCCGATGGCGCGGATCTCGTCGAAGAGCTCCTTGCAGCGGATGAAGGTTCGGCGGGCGTCGTCGATCGAGCCGGTGTTGGGCGCCATGCACATGATGCCGCGGGGCCGCAGCGCGACCATCGTGTCGATCATGTCGACGAGGTGGCGGGCGGCGGCGGGGGCGCAGCCGTGCTTCGAGCGCTCGCCGGCGACGTTGACCTCGACGAGGACGTCGACGGGGCCGTACTTGTCGCCTCCGGGGGCGCTGCCGCGCTCCTCGGCGTACTCCTGGAGTTCCTCGGCAAGGCGCAGCGAGTCGACCGAGTGGATGAGCCGCACTGTGTCGACCGCCTGCTTGACCTTGTTGCGCTGGAGCGAGCCGATCATGTGCCAGCGCACGGGCGTGACCTTGGCGCCGCGCTCGGAGCGGCGGGCGTTGAACTCGTCGATGATTGCCGCGCGCTGCACCAGCTGCTGGACGCGGTTCTCGCCGAGATCGACATGGCCGAGCGCGACGAGCTCGCGGATGTCCTCGATGGACGCGTACTTGGTGACGGCGACGAGGACGACGTCGCTGGCGCGGCGGCCCGACTTCTCGGCGGCGCGGGCGATGCGGGCCCGCACGTCGTCGTAGCGCTCGCGGAGCGTGCGGGTGTCGGCGCTCGGGATCACGCTCGTGCTCGTGCTGGCGGCCGTGCTCGCGGCTGGAACCTGTTCGTTCACCGCCGCGGTGGTCGAGGTTGCTTTCGGTGCTGCTGGCATGGCGATGAGGGGAGAGTAGCCATCGTGCGGTCCGCGCACAAGCGGAAGGCGCGCTAGGCTTGCGTGCGCATGAACACAACGACAACCGTGCTCCGCAACACGCCCTGCGTGCTGATCGTCCGCGACGGATGGGGGCAGTCGCCGCACCCAGCGCGCGACGCGACCAACGCCATCGCGCGCGCGAGCACGCCTGTCGACGCGCGGCTGGCGGCGGAGTATCCGCGCACGCTCATCCGGACGAGCGGCGAGGACGTCGGCCTGCCTGTCGGCCCGGACGGTCCCGTGATGGGCAACTCCGAGGTCGGGCACCAGAACATCGGCGCGGGGCGCATCGTCGACCAGGAGCTCATGCGGATCACGAACGCGATCCGCCGAGGCGACCTCGCGACGCACCCGGTGCTGCGGTCGGCGGTCGAGCACATCGGAAGGACGGGCGGCAGCCTGCACTACCTCGGCCTCGTGTCGGACGGACAGGTGCACAGCGATCTCGCGCACCTCCTGGCGCTGGTCGACTTCGCGAAGGAGGCGGGGGTGCCGGCGGGGCGACTGTGGATCCACGCGATCACCGATGGCCGCGACACGGCGCCGCAGTCGTCGCCCGGGTACCTGAGGACGGTCGAGGCGCACCTCGCGGGGGCTGGGATCGGTGCCATCGCCTCGGTGGTCGGCCGCTTCTACGCCATGGACCGCGACCACCGCTGGGAGCGCGTGCAGGCGGCGTACGACTGCCTGACCTCCCTCTCTGGGCCGGGTGCCGCGCGCACGGCGCCGTCGGCGCTGGCCGCGGTCGAGTCGTACTACGCGGCGCCGAGCGACCCGTCGCGCGGCGGCGACGAGTTCGTGCTGCCGACGCAGGTCGGGGCCGACGCCGCTGCGATCGCGGCGGGCCGCATCAAGGCGGGCGACGCGGTCCTCTTCTTCAACTTCCGCGGTGATCGACCGCGCGAGATCACCAAGGCCTTCGTGCTCGACGACGCGGCATGGCGGACTGTCGAGGGGGCGAAGCCCGGGGTCGGCGGCTTCGACCGCGGGGCGCGGATCGGCGGCCTCTTCTTCGCCACGCTCGCCGAGTACGAGACGGGGCTGCCGGTCGAGGTCGTGTTCAGGCGGCCCGCGAAGATGAAGCACATCCTCGGCGAGTGGCTGTCGATCCACGGCGTGCGGCAGTTCCGCTGCGCGGAGACGGAGAAGTTCCCGCATGTGACCTTCTTCTTCAACGACTACCGCGAGGAGCCGTTCGATGGCGAAAGCCGGGTGATCGTGCCGAGCCCGAAGGATGTCGCGACCTACGACCTGAAGCCCGAGATGAGCGCGGCGGGCGTGCGCGACGCGGTGCTCGCGCGGCTGGTCGCGGCCGACTGCGAGCCTGTGATCATCGTCAACCTCGCCAACGGCGACATGGTCGGCCACACGGGAAGCCTCGCTGCGGCAACGAAGGCGGTCGAGGTGGTCGATGCATGCGTGGGCGCGATCGTCGACGCGGCGCTTGCGCGCGGCGGGAGCGCGATCGTGACCGCAGACCACGGGAATGCCGAGGAAATGTGGGATGCGCGCGCGAACTGCCCGCACACCGCGCACACGAACTACGCCGTGCCATGCTCGGTGGCGGGTGCGGCGTTCAAGGGCCGCGCGCTGCGCGCCGACGGGCGCCTCGGCGACCTCGCGCCCACGCTGCTCGAGATGATCGGACTCTCGCAACCCGCGGAAATGACGGGCAAATCGCTGCTTTGCTGACGGGGCTCGGGTAGACTCCTCCCCCTTATGGCACTGCCGCAGATCGCGATCGTGGGTCGCCCCAACGTGGGCAAGTCGAGCCTCTTCAACCGGCTCGTCGGGCGCCGCGTGTCGATCGTCGATCCGACGCCGGGCACGACGCGCGACCGCGTGTCGCAGCTCGTCGAGATCCTGCCGCCGACCGACCTGCCGTACGACCGTGCGCGCGACGCCGCGCCCAAGCTCGCCGAGATCGTCGACACCGGCGGCTACGGCGTGTACACGGCCGAGGGCGGTCGGTTCGACGACGCGGGCGAGGACCTCGCGCGCCTGACGCCGCAGATCGAGGCGCAGATCAAGGCGGGCGTGCAGAACGCGTCGCTCATCCTCTTCGTGATCGACGCGCAGTCGGGCGTGACCAGCCTCGACGCGCGCATCGCGCAGCTCATCCGCGAGGCGGGGCAGTCGCCGAAGGTGCTGGTGGTGGCGAACAAGGTCGACGACGACAGCTGGATCGGCGCGGCGCAGGACGCGGCGCGGCTCGGCTTCGGCGAGCCGGCGATGACGAGCGCGGCCAGCGCGTT
This sequence comes from Phycisphaerales bacterium, assembly GCA_044341665.1. Lineage (GTDB taxonomy): Bacteria > Planctomycetota > Phycisphaerae > Phycisphaerales > SM1A02 > QWPT01. The sequence continues at coordinate 11,755 of JBIIRG010000011.1, forward strand.
CGGAAAGCGGGCGTTCCTCGAGGCGATCCACGCGCGGCTTCCCGAGTGGGTCGAGCCGGTGGCCAAGCCCGAGATGAAGATCGCGATCGTCGGCCGCCGCAACGCGGGCAAGTCGACGCTCATCAACGCGCTCGCGGGCGAGCCGCGCGTGATCGTGAGCGAGATCGCGGGCACCACGCGCGACTCGATCGACGTGCGCTTCGAGATCGACGGCCACGCGTTCGTGGCGATCGACACCGCGGGCGTGCGCAAGCGCAAGAGCTGGGCCGACGACATCGAGTACTACTCGCACCAGCGCGCCAAGGAGGCGATCACGCGCGCCGACGTGTGCGTGCTCCTGCTCGACGCGCGCGAGCCGATCTCGCAGATCGAGAAGCGGCTGGCGCTCGCGCTGATGGAGCAGCACAAGCCGACCGTGATCGCGGTCAACAAGTGGGACCTCGTCGAGGCCAAGCTCAAGACGAGCGACTACATCGACTATCTGACGCAGGAGCTCTTCGCGCTGGACTTCGCGCCGCTCGTGTTCATCTCGGCGGCGCAGTCGGAGGGCGTCGGCGAGCTCATCCGCGTGTGCTCGAACCTGTTCACGCAGGCGAATCACCGCGAGACGACGGGCCGCCTGAACGCCGCGATCCGCTCGGTGCTGACCGAGCGCGGGCCGAGCTCGAAGCTCGGCACCAAGGCGAAGATCTTCTACGTGTCGCAGATCGCCACGCAGCCGCCCACGATCGCGGTGGTGGTCAACAAGCCCGAGCTCTTCGAGGGGCAGTACGAGAAGTACCTGGTGAACCAGCTGCGCGAGATGCTGCCGTTCTCGGAGGTGCCGATCAAGATGGTGTTCAGCGAGCGCAAGCGGCTGAGCCCCGAGGAGCTCAAGAGCCGCCGCAAGGCGGGCGTCGAGGTCGCCGAGGGCGACGGCGAGGACGCGGGCTACGGCGATTGAGGCCGTGGGGCGGGCCATCGATCGAGCATCGACCCTGATCGCCGCGCGTGGTGGGATCGTCTGGCTGCATCGTCGCCGTGACTCAGCCTCGCGATGCGACCGCGCAGACACGGCGCCCGCTACACTTGCGACCCATGTCGATCTTCCCACTCCCGATGTTCGAGCGCGATGCGGACCCGAAGTTCCGCGACGGCCTCACCGATGAGGAGATCTACGCGCGCCTGAAGCCGCCGACGTCGATCGTGGTCAAGTTCGGGCGCATGAAGTTGATCGGCGAGTATCCGTACCGCGGCGATGCGAAGCCCGGCTGCGGGTCGAAGCTGGTCATCCGCACCTTCCGCGCCATCGAGATCGCGGAGATGCTCACGACGACCTGCTCGAACTCGGGCTGCGGCAAGAGCGTGTCGCGGTCGGAGATGCTGAACTACATCGAGAACTCGGGCGGCCGCGACTATCCGTTCCAGACGAACGGCGAGGTCCTGCGCGTGGCGACGGTCGAGGACCTGAGCCGCGCCACCTCGTGCGCCGACAAGGCGCGCGCGTCGCTCGCCCGCGTGCGCGAGCTGGCTGCGGCGGCGAAGTTTCCCGCGAAGATCGTGGACCTCGAGCTCACGCTCGACGAGTCGCTGCTGCTCGTCTACTACCTGTGCGACGAGCGCATCGACTTCCGCGAGCTGGCGCAGACGCTGGCGCGCGAGTTCAGCTGCCGCATCGAGATGCGCCAGGTGGGCGCGCGCGACGAGGCGCGGCTGGTGGCCGACTACGAGCGCTGCGGCCAGCACTGCTGCTGCAAGAACTTCCTCAAGGTGCTCAAGCCGATCTCGATGCGTGCGGCCAAGATCCAGAAGGCCACGCTCGATCCGCTGAAGATCTCGGGCCGCTGCGGCCGCCTGATGTGCTGCCTGCGCTACGAGGACGCGACGTACGAGGACCTCCGCAAGCGGCTGCCCAAGAACAAGACGCGCGTGGGCACGGCCGAGGGCCCGGGCATCGTGGTCGACTCGAAGATCCTGGTGCAGCTCGTGCTGGTGCGGCTCGATCCGCCACCGGGCGCGATGCCGGGCGAGTTCGGCCGCGAGATCGCGGTGCCGGTCGAGGAGCTGATGGATCCCGACAAGTGCCCTGCTGCGGGAAGCGTGCAGGCGCCCGATGGCCTGCGCGGCATGAGCACGCGCTCGATCAAGGAGAAGCTGGCCGCCGAGCGTGGCGCCAAGCTCGCGAAGCAGGACCGCTATCGCGAGAAGAGCGAGGCGAAGGAGGGCGGTGCCGCGCGCGAGGGTCGCGGCGCAGCGCCGAAGTCCGGCGCGGCTCCTGCGGCTGCGGACGCCGACGCGGGCGCGGCATCGGCCGCCGAGGGCGAGGCCCCCGCGAAGAAGAAGAAGCGTCGTCGCAAGAAGAAGAAGCCGGGCGTGGGCACCGACGCCGCGCCGGGGCCGGGGTCGGTTCCGCCCGCGTCGATCGACGCGCGCGGCTCCGCCGCTGCGGACGAGGCGGACGGTGACGATGACGACGGCGCCGACGATGACGCGCCTGAGACGGGTGGCGCGACGCAGCCGTCGCCGGGCGAGGGTCCCGCGAAGAAGAAGCGCCGTCGGCGCAGGCGTCGCGGCAACCGGCCGGGCTCGGAGGGCGGCGCGCCGGGCGGTAGTCCGGGCGATGCAGCCCCGCCTGCCTGAACGCCGATCGAGGAAACGAGAAGGCGATCGCCAGGCGACGCCCGAGCACACCGATGAGCACCACGCACAAGCACTCCGCGCGCCCCGAGGAAGAAACCAACGTCGTCGAGACGATCCAGTCGCTGATCGTGGCGTTTGCGCTGGCGATGGGCGTGCGCAGCTTCGTGACCGAGGGCTTTGTGATCCCGACGGGCTCGATGGCGCCCACGCTCATGGGCCTGCATGTGCGCGTAACGAGTCCCGACACGGGCTACACGTATCCCGCCGACGCGGGGCCTGCGGCGGAGATCATCGGGCAGCTCGGGCCGTCGTTTGCGGCGTATCCGCGCGAGCTCTGCGACCCGATGCTGTCGCTTCAGTCGACGCAGCGCGTAGGCGAGACCACGCTCGGCGAGGTGCGCCGCGACGCGCGCATGGGCGACCGCGTGCTGGTGCTCAAGTATCTCTACGCCTTCCAGCAGCCTGCGCGCTGGGATGTCGTGGTGTTCAAGAACCCGACCGATCCAAACGGCGACGCCGCGAACTTCATCAAGCGCCTCGTGGGCCTGCCGAACGAGCAGCTGCTCATGCTCGACGGCGACATCTTCACGGCGCCGCTCGATGCGGATCGCTCGAAGTTCACCATCGCGCGCAAGCCCGAGCACGTGCAGCGCGCGGTGTGGCAGCCGGTGCACGACTCGGACTTCATGCCGATCGACCCGACGGGGCTCGCCAAGAAGTGGGGACGTGCGTGGCGCGGTGCGCCGTGGTCGACGACGGGCTTCGACCTCGGTGCGCGCGGCAATGCGCGCGCCTGGACGCACGCCGGCGCGGGCGAGGCGACGCTCTCGTGGCAGACCGACGTGCTGCCGATCGATGACCGCACGGCCTACAACATCTGGCGCTGGCAGACGCAGCCGCTGCCGCAGGCGATGGAGAAGCCGAATCCGTTCCGCTCGCCCGACGTGGCGTACCCGGTGAGCGACGTGCGCGTGTGCGCCGCGATCGAGGCCGACGACCCGCAGGCGTTGCGCACGAAGTACACGCTCGCCACGCGCAAGCGCGAGCTTGTGTTCGAGATCGCGGGCGGCAAGGCGACGCTGCGCATGCAGCGGCAGCGCGAGTCGGAGGCGGATCCCGTGGCGGTCGTCGCCGAGAAGTCGGAGTCGCTCGAAGTGCCTTCTGCGGGCGCGCCGTTCGACGTCGAGTTCTGGCATGTCGACCAGCGGCTGTCGGTGTGGGTCAATGGCCGTGAGGTCGTGCAACTCGACTACGCGTTCGACTCGCTCGAGGAGCGGCTGACGTCGTCCTTCAACGGCCGCGTGGTCGAGGACTACCTGCGTGCGCCGACGGCGCAGCAGCCGACGCCGCCTGCGCTTTCGATGTCGTTCTCGGGTTCGCCGCTCACGCTGCACCGCGTGCGCGTGGACCGCGATCTCTACTACCGACCCGCGATGCTCGACACGGGCGAGCGCAACCAGCCGAGCGCGAACGGGCCGGCGATCGCGGGCGCCGCGTTCGGCACGGATTTCGCGAAGCCGGCGGTGCTGCGCGAGGACCACTTCATGATGTGCGGCGACAACAGCGGTGCGAGCCGCGACTCGCGCCTGTGGGGTCGTCCGAGCCCGATCGTGACGACGCTGTTCGGCGAGGACGCGCCGTTCATCGTGCCGCGGCCGCTTCTGCTCGGGAAGGCGTGGTGCGTGTACTTCCCCGCGCCCGTGAGCCCGATGGAAGGCTTGCCGAAGGTGATGCCCGACTTCGGCGAGCTGCGGTTCATCCGCTGAGCCGACGGTTTCTCGCGCGATCAGGCGCTCAGGGTTGAATCGCGGTCCGCGCGACCGACTCGCGCAGGCGCGCGAAGTCTGCGTCGCCTTGCGCCGTGCGTCCATCGATGTCGACAGGCACGGTCACGCGAAGCCCATCGAGCGGGCCGCTGTCGTCGGGGCGATCGCGGAGCGCGCGAAGCTGCGTGCGCGCCTCGATCAGCGCGTTTGGATCGAACCACGTGCGGATCGAGAGGAGCGGTCCGTCGTGCGGGCACTCGCAGGGCTGCGGCGCCGTGGCGGCGTGGCCACTGGTCCACAGGGCCACGAGGAAGACGATGGTGTTTGGCGCGAGCCCGCGGATCGACTGGGCGCGAAAGCCGCCGCTCCCCGATGACAGCATGGCGCGGTCGTAGGCGCCCGCGGCGCGGTAGCCGAAGGGATCCTCGGCCGAGAAGCGCGCGAGCATGGCGTCGATGCGGGCGCGGTCCTCGTCGGCCAGCAGCTTCGCGTCGATGAGCGCCGACAACTCGCGCTGCGCGTCGCGCGCGAGCTCATGCGAGGCGATCGCGCGACCGAAGCCGCCCGCACTCGCGTAGTGCCGCGACATCGAGAGCACCGCGACGACCGCGTCGGCGCGCGAGTGCGCCTTGCCGCGGTCGCCGGGTACGAGCGGTTCCGCGAGCAGAAGCCGCGCGGCGCCGTTGGCGCCGATGACGCCTTGCGAGAGCAGTGTGGGCCACTCGTCCTTCTCGAACTCGCAGCGGCCGCAGGTTGCGCCCGCGAGCAGCCTGTCGATCACGCGCTCGCGCAGTGCGTCGACGATGCGGCGCGCGCGCATGCGGTCCTCGAGCGCAAGCTCGGCGCCCGCGAGGCGCGCGGCCTCGATCTGCTGCTGCGACTCGACGTCGAGCGCCGCCATGATCTTGGCCGCGGCGAGGTAGTGCGGCGCTGCGTTGGTGAAGTCGGCCGCGGTGCGCGAGCCATTGGCGAGGGCCTCGAGCCGCGACTCGATCGTGGCGTAATCGGCCTCGAGCTTCGCGAGCCGCTCATGCACGCGGATGAGTGCGGGTGCGACGACACGCAGCAGCGGGCTGCGGCCGTCCGCATGGATCCACGCATCGAGCGCGAGAAGCGCCTCGCCACCAGCCTCGCGGTCGGGGTTGGCCATCGCGGCCTCGGCGCTCTGGAAGTACGCCGCCGTCTCGGTCCGCGCCTGCGCCAACGCCGCATCGCTGGTCAGGTCCACGCCGGGTGGCGGCGTGTCGGAAACGCCGATCTCGCCGAGCAACCCGAGCCGGTCTGCCTCGGGCGCGGCCTCGAGCTTGGCGAGTTCGCCGAGCATCGCGCTCGACTCGCTGCGCATCGCGCTGGTCAGCCCGTAGTTTGCGCCGTCGCCGAGCTCACGCGCGTACGCGAGCGCTTGGGCGGCCGTGTCGCGGTCGAAGAGCCCGCGGTCGATGGCGACTTCGAGCGTCCCGTGCGCAAGGCCCGCCTGCGACATGGCCACGATCGAGGAGATCGTGACGCCGTCGCTTGCCGTATGCATGACGATGTCGCGCTGTGCACGGAGCATCGCGACCATGCTCGGCATGTCGCCGCGCCGCATCGCGTCGTACGCCAGTGAGCCGAGCGTGCGCGATGCGCCTCGCAGTCCCGAGAGATGCGGCAGCACAAGGCGGAATCCCTGCGAGAGATCGAGCGCACGCGGGCGGAGGCGTGCGGTGACGCGCTGCAGTTCCTCGGCGATCGGTCGGGTGCGATCGAGCCACTGCCGCGCCGCCTCGTTGGGAGTGTTGTAGGGCTCGACCGACTCGGCACCCTCGCTGCCGAGTTCCCTCTGCATCGCCGAAAGCTGCGCGGCGAGCCGATCGAGCGTGTCGTTGGCGGTCTCCGCAGTCGGCGGAGCGACCTGGGCGAAGGCGCTGGAAGCGAGCGCCACGAGGAGGATGGATGCGGTGCGCAGCATGGGTGGATTGTGGTCGACCGTGCCTACGGAGAGGAGCGTACTCCGACCGCACCGCAGGTCCGCAATCGCGCCCGAAATGAACGGATCGCCTTCGTAGTTCCGCGAACGCGGGGTACATTCACAGGACCCCGAACGACAGGAGTGCCCTCCGTGCTGCGACCTGTGAAGACCGAGAATCTCGCCGTTTCCGTGCTTGCGATGGCGGTCGCGCTTCCCGCATGGGGCCAGCAGTTCGTCGACCAGACTTCGACGCGGTTCCCCACCATCGCCGAGTACACCAACCAGTGCACGCTGGTCGACCTCGACGGCGACGGCGACAAGGACATCGTCTTTGCGAACGGGCAGGGCTACTCGACGCTGGGCGTGCTGCTCAAGCCGCGCATCTACATCAACAACGGGACGGGCGTGTTTGCCGACGAGACCGACGCGCGCGCCGCTGGAATCACCGGGTGCTTCCGCGGCGCCGAGGCGGGCGATGTCGACCGCGACGGCGACTGGGACCTGATCCTCGCGCAGGACTACAACCGCCGGCCGTTGCTCCTGATCAACAACGGCAGCGGCGTGTTCAGCGACCAGACCGTCGCGCGGCTTCCAAACATCGCGATGGGCTCGGCGCGCGCGCAGTTCGGCGACATCGACAACGACGGCGACCTCGACATCCTCATCTGCAATTCGGGCGCGAGCCGCTTTGCGACGACGGGCCGGCCGCGCATCTTCAACAACGACGGCACGGGCGTGTTCACCGACGCGCCCACGACGCAGTTCCCCTCGACGGCCCTCGCCGAGCAGATGGACTGCGTGTTCGGCGACGTCGACAACGACCTCGACCTCGATTTCCATGTCGGCACGCGCGCGAGCGGCGTGAACTCGAGCCAGCTGTGGCTGAACAACGGTTCGGGCGGCTTCACGCGGCTGACGCCGTTCGTGACCGACGCCACGTGCTACTCGTACGACTTTGGCGACATCGAGGGAGACGGCGACCTCGACCTGATCGGCGTGAACGCAGGTGCGACCAACACCGAGCTCCTGCTGCGGAACAACGGCGCGGGCACCTCGTGGACGGCGGTCTCGTCGCAGATCACGCCGAATCCGACGGTCGATGACAACGACTCGCGCTTCATCGACTTCGACAACGACGGCGACCTCGACCTGCTGATCGCCGCGCTCGGCGGGCCGGACCGCATCTACCGCAACAACGGGCTCGGGACGTTCACGCAGGTGACGACGGGCGTGCTGCCCGCGATCACCGACAGCTCGCTCGACATCAAGGTGGGCGACGTGACCGGCGACGGCAAGCCCGACATCATCACCGCACAGGGCGAGTCGGGCTCGTTCCAGAACCGGATCTACGTCAACACGGGTCCGGCCGACACGGTCAAGCCGACCATCAAACTGGTGGAGCAGGCGCCATCGCGAACGCTCGGGCCGTGGGTCATCCGCACCGAGGTGTTCGACGGAACCACGAGCGACCGCGGCTACGACGACGACGGCGTCTTCCTCGTGTACACCGTGAACGGCGACAAGCAGCAGACGGTCGAGATGCTGTGGTCGGGCAACAGCCTGTGGCGGGGCGTGATTCCTGCGGGACTTCCCGCGTGCGCGACCGTCGAGTACTTCGTGCGCGCGCATGACGTGTCGGGAAACTTCGCGAACAGCCCCGTGAAGTCGTTCGTGGTCGGCGGCTCGTGCGGGATTGCCGGTGATTTCGACGGCAACGGCGTGGTCGACGGAGCGGACCTTGCCACGCTGCTGAACGGCTGGGGATCGGGCGGCGTGGCCGACCTGAACGGCGACGGCACGACCGATGCGGCCGACATGGCGGTCCTCCTGAACAACTTCGGTTGAGCGGCGCGCGGTATCCTCCGCGGCGTGATGAACCAAGCAGGTCTCGCGGCATTTTCCCTTGAAGGCAAGACGGCGATCGTGTGCGGTGCCACCCAGGGCATCGGGCGCGCGGCGGCGGTCGAGTTTGCCCGCGCGGGTGCGCGCGTGGCGATCGTCGGGCGCAACGAGGATGGCCTCGCGAAGGTGCTCGACGAGCTGCGCGCGATCTCGGCGCTGGCGCACGAGGCCGTGAAGGCGGACTTCAGCGATCTCGACGCGACCGAGCGCGTGGCGCATGAGACTGCGGCGCGGCTTGGCGCAGTGCACATCCTCGTGAACAACACGGGCGGACCCGCGGCCGGCACCGCGATCGAGGCGAAGCCGCGCGACTACGTGAACGCGCTCGCGATGCACCTCGGGTGCGCGCAGGCGTGGACGCAGGCGTGTGCGCCGCTCATGCGCGCCGCGGGCTACGGGCGCATCATCAACGTCACGAGCACCTCGGTGTTCACGCCGATCAAGGGGCTCGGCGTGTCGAACTCGGTGCGCGCGGCGATGGCGAACTGGACGAAGACGCTCGCGGGCGAGCTCGGGAGGTTCGGGATCACGGTGAACAACGTGATGCCGGGGTTCACGAAGACGGCGCGGCTCGAGGCGCTCTTCAAGGGCAAGGCGTCGCGCGGCGGCACGACGGTCGACGAGGTCGAGCGCGATGCGATCGCGACGATTCCCGCGGGCAGGCTTGGTGAACCGCGCGAACTTGCGCTGGCGATGCTGTTCCTGGCGAGCCCTGCCGCGAGCTACGTGAACGGCGTGAACTTCCCGGTCGACGGCGGGCGGCTTGCCGCGCAGTGATGGGGACGAAGGAGCGAGGTTCCGATGCGCGAGGTCGATCACTTCATCAATGGCTCGTACGTGGCGGCGCAATCGGGCGCGCGGATCGCGCGCGAGAATCCCGCGACGTCGGAGCCGCTGCGTGCGATCGCGCGGGGCGATGCCGCGGATGTCGCGCGGGCGGCGGACGCGGCGTCGCGTGCGTTTCTGACGTGGGGCCGGACGCCTGCCACCGAGCGCTCGCGCATCATGCTCGCGATCGCCGCGGGAATCGACGCGCGGCTCGAGGAGCTCGCGAAGATCGAGTGCGAGGACACGGGCAAGCCGCTGTCGCTTGCACGCAGCCTCGACATTCCGCGCGCGGCGGCGAACTTCCGCTTCTTCGCGACGGCGATCCTGCACGAGGCGAGCGAGAGCTTCGCGACCGAGCGGCCTGCGCGCGCGATCAACTACGTGCTGCGGAAGCCGCTCGGCGTGGTCGGCTGCATCTCGCCGTGGAACCTGCCGCTCTATCTCTTCACATGGAAGATTGCGCCCGCGATTGCCGCGGGAAACTGCGTGATCGCGAAGCCAAGCGAGCTGACGCCGACGACGGCGGCGGTGCTCGGCGAGATCGCGCGCGACGCGGGCCTGCCTGCGGGCGTGCTGAACATCGTGCACGGGCTGGGCGCCGAGGCTGGGCAGGCGATCGTCGATTGCCCTGCGGTGCGCGCGGTGAGCTTCACGGGTGGAACGGTCACGGGACGGCGGCTCGCTGCGCGGTGCGGCGAGCGGCTGATTCCCGCGTCGCTCGAGCTCGGCGGCAAGAACGCGGCGATCGTGTGCGAGGACGCTGATCTCGCGGTCGCCGTGCCCGAGATCCTGCGGAGCGCCTTCCTGAACCAGGGCGAGATCTGCCTGTGTTCGTCGCGGATCCTGGTGCATCGCACGCGGATGAAGGAGTTCACCGAGCGGTTCACCGAGTCGGCGCGCGCGATGAATGTCGGTGACCCAATGAGCGCGGAGACGGACCTCGGATCGCTGATCTCGAAGGCGCACCGCGAGAAGGTGATGGCCGCGATCGAGCGCGGCGTACAGGATGGCGGCGTAGTGGCGTGCGGCGGCGAGATTCCGCGGAGCCTGCCTGCGCGCGTGGCGAATGGTGCATTCCTTCGGCCGACGGTGATCCTCGGCGTGCCGCAGGAGAGCGCGTGCGTGCAGGAGGAGACGTTTGGCCCCGTGGTGACGGTGCACGGTTTCGACCGGCACCGCGACGCGGTCGCGATGGCGAATGCGACGCGCTACGGTCTGGCGGCGAGCGTATGGACGCGCGATCTATCGCGCGCACACCGGATCGCGGCAAAGCTCGACGCGGGCACGGTGTGGGTGAACTGCTGGATGCTGCGCGACCTGCGCGTGCCGTTCGGCGGCGTGAAGGACTCGGGCATCGGCCGTGAGGGCGGCCACGAGGCGCTGCGGTTCTTCAGCGATGTGTCGAACGTCTGCATCGCGACGGGGGAGCCGGCATGAACATCCGTGCTGCGACCGAAGCGGATCTCGAGGCGATCCGCGCGATCTACAACGAGTCGATCCCCAAGCGGATCGCGACGGCGGACACCGAGCCGCAGCCGCTCGAGGCGCGGCGGGCGTGGTTCGTGAACCGCGACCACGCGGTGCGGCCGGTGCTGGTCGCTGCAGATGCGCACGGCGTGTGCGGCTGGGGCAGCTTCACGAACTTCAAGGACCGGAAGGCCTACGCGCCGACGGCGGAGGTGTCGGTGTACGTGGCCGACCGGGCGGTGGGGCGTGGCGTCGGACGGGCGCTTCTCGATGCGCTGCTCGAGCGGGCGCCTGCGTGCGGGATCGACCGCATCCTTGCGCTGTGCTTCGATCACAACGAGGCGAGCCTGCGGCTCTTTCGGTCGCGCGGATTCACGGAGTGGGGGCGCTTTCCCGACGCGTGCGAGTTCGAGGGCGTGCGGCGCTCGGTCGTCACCCTCGGATGGCGTGCCAGGTAGGTGCCTGGCACGGTAGACTCCGCGCATGACGCAAGCGGAGGTCATCGAGGCGATTCGCGAGTGTGCGCCGGCCTACGGCGTGCGGGAGGCATATCTCTTCGGATCATTCGCGCGGAACAGTGCCGGACCTTCGAGTGACGTCGACGTGTGCGTGACATTCGATGGTCCCGTCACGATGCTCGCATTCGTTGGTTTCAAGATCGCGCTCGAGCGGCGCCTCGGGCGGCGCGTGGACCTTGTTTCGATGAAGGCCATCCACCCGGCGATGCGAAGTGGCATCGAAAGCGAGTGGATCCGTGCCGCGTGACATGCGGATCAGGCTTCAGGACATGCTCGACGCTGCGGCGCGAATCGCTGGATACATCGACGGCATGAGCTTCGAGCGGTTTGTGTCGGACAGGCGCACGGTCGATGCGGTCGTGCGAAATCTCGAAGTGATCGGGGAGGCGGCTCGTGCTGTCGATGACCAGCTCCGCAATGAGATGCGCGCGATTCCATTCGCCGAGATGGCTGGTATGCGGGATGTGCTCATCCACGGCTATCACAGGGTCGACGACGAGCTTGTATGCGACGCCGCGGTGCGCGTGCTCCCGGCGGCCGCCGCCGAGATCCGGCGGTATCTCGACCGTGCCAGGTAGGTGCCTGGCACCAACCGCGTGTCACGCGCAAGGGTGACTGGTCACCGCGGCACGTGCCATGCGCCGCGGTGTTGTTGTGCAACGAGAGGTCTCCACTCGGCTTGGGGTGGGATCTGCCGGTACACGGGAGGTGCCGGGTTCGTCTGGTCGGTACGCGGTTGGTGTCAGGTTGGTGCCAGGTTGGTGCCTGGCACCAGCGCGATGGCCTTGACTTCGACGGCGATCGGGGTCGGAAGCGCCGTGATCGCAAGTGTCGTGCGCGTCGGATTCGGATTCCCCGGGCCCGCGAAGTACTCGGCGTAGACCTTGTTGTAGATCGGAAAGTCGTTCGTCATGTCGGTGAGGAACACCGTCACATCGACGAGGTTCTCCCACGGGACGCCCGCGTCCTCCATCACGGCCTTGACGTTGTCGAAGCACGAGCGGCACTGCGCCTCGATGTCCTTCGCGACGATTCTCCCATCGGAGCCGAGCGTGACGCCGGGGATCTCCTTGGATCCGCGCTTGCGCGGGCCGACGCCAGAGAGAAACAGCAGGTTGCCCGCGCGCTTGGCGTGCGGATACGCGCCAACGGGCTCGGGTGCGCGCGATGAAACGACGGTGCCTTCGCTCTGGCTCATGCCAGAGAGCGTAGCACGGCGCGCACGGGACTTGCATCGAAGCCGACGAGCGGCAGGGGAAGCGCGACGAGCTCGTATTCGCCTGGCGCGACATGCGCGAGGCGCAGGCCCTCGAGGATCGACACGCCCCGCGCGAGGAAGCGCTTGTGCGCGGGCAGATCCTTCGATTCCTGCACGTCGACGCTCGGCGCGTCGGTGCCGATGAGCGTGACGCCGCGGTCGGCGAGGAGATCGACGAGCGCGGGCTCGAGACCCGCGAAGTCGCTGTTCCACCGAGTGAAGTCGGGAAAGGTGCCCGTGTGGAGAAGGACGCGCGGGTGGCGGACGGCGTTGATATCGAAATCGATATCGGCGATCCCCACGCGCATGCCGCCCGCGCGGCGCTCGGCACGCGCGCGCACCACATGGCATGGCCCGATGTAGCGCTCGAGCGGCATCCCGTCGATCGACGCTGCGCCCGCGCCGTAGTGATTCGCGCCATCGGCATGCGCACCGAGGTGCACCGTTGCGCGCAGCGTCGAAAGCGTGACCGTCGCGCCGTTCTCGATCTCGCAGAGCACCTCGCGCGAGACGGGCGTGTCGCCCGGCCAGACCGCGATGTCCGGCGTGATCGCGGGCGTGATGTCGATCAACGTGCGCGTGTTCATCGGCTGAGCTCCTCGGCGATCGGGTCACGCGCACGGCGCGCGAGCGCCACGGGCAGAAGCGCGAGCACGGCGATCACGATGGCGATCCCAACCGTCCACGCGAGTCCGTAGTGAATGGCAGGTCCCGCAGAACTCGGCCCCACGAGCCACGCGAACTGCTCGAACAGCGCGCGCGTCGCGTCGTCAGGCTGCACCGCGGGCGACCAGACGTGCACGCCCCGCGCATCGCCGCCGCGCGCGAGCCAACCGATCGCGAGGCCGCCTTGCGCGATGCCGCCGATCGCGCCGCCTCCGTTGGCCATGAGCCCGATCGCGAAGCCGCCGACCGCGCTTCCGAGCCATGCGACGGCACCTCCGCCGAGGGCCGCGAACGTGCCGATCGAGAGTCCACCGAATGTCACGCCGCCGAAGGACATCCCGCCGAACGCCACGAGCCCCCGCGCGACGCCACCGAAGGCGAACACGCCGGTCGCCACATCGCCGAGCGCGAAGTAACCCTTCGCGTGCCCCATCTTTCCGCGTGCATCGGGCCCGAGCGCGATCGACACGAGCGGCATGCCGAGGACGCGCTGCGGCGACGTGTATCGACGCGTCGGCTTGCCGTACATCCCACCGAGGCGTCGCTCGCGCACAAGCACCTCGACGAGCGGACGACCGCACTCGGGGCACGAGGCGCTCTGCACCGCGCCGGTCAGGTCATGCCCGCACGCAGCGCAGTATGGCTTCGGGAGCTGTGTTCCAGAAGGAAGCGCGTTCATGGAGTCGCCTTGGTCGCAAGCAGGACCGCGACGGCGACCGCAGCGACCGCAAGCGACGCGCCCACGCCGACGGCGGTCCGGATCGCGCGGTCATTCGCCGCGCCGCGCGCCTTTGCCTCGCTGTAGGGCACGGTCGAGAAGCTCACCAGGTCGTAGAGCGGCACGAAGGTCGCGGGCATCACGCGGTTGAGCGCGTGCTCGATCTTCTTCTTCCACTTGAAGCTCGCGCGGCCCGTGAGATCGCGCATCTCGATGAAGTTGCGCAGCGCCATGTCGGCGATGGCGTTCGCGTTGGCGATGCGCGCCGACTCGTAGGCGCGCAGCGCGTCGTCGATCGTCGGGCTCGAGGCGAGCGCGTCGGCGAGCGCCTCGCAGTCCTCGAAGCTCGCGTTCGCGCCTTGGCCGTAGAAGGGAACGATCGCATGCGCCGCATCGCCAAGCAGGGTGACGCGTCCGCGCGTCCACGGGCTGCAGCGCACGGTCACCATGACGCCGACGGGATTCCTCGCGAAGTCCTCGGCGAGCGTCGGCATGAGCGGGACCGCGTCGGGGTAGACCTTCTTGAAGTGCGCGAGCGCGTCGGCGCCCGACTTGACGGCGGCGAAGCTCGAGCCTGCGCCGTCGTGGCGCCAGAAGAGCGTGCAGGTGAACGAGCCGTCGGGGTTCGGCAGCGCGATCATCATGCTCTCGCCGCGCGGCCAGATGTGGAGCGCGTTCGGCTCCATCGCGAAAGGCGCATGGGAGCCCGCGGACACAGGCGGAATGTGGAGCTCCTTGTATCCGTGGCCGAGGAAATCCTGCGAGTAGTTGAAGCGCTCGGTCTTCTGCATGGCGCCGCGCACGGCGGAGTACGCGCCATCGGCGCCCACGATGAGATCGGCGGTCGCGGTGCGCGTCGCGCCCGTCGCATCGTTCACGAAGGTCACCTCGCCCTTGGCGAAGTCGACGCCCGCGCAGCGCTCGTCGAAGGCGACGGTCACGTTCGGCTCGGCCGCGGCCGCGTCGAGCAGCGCGAGGTTGAGGGCGCTTCGCGACACCGAGTTGATCGCGCGCGTCGGATCAGCCGAGTAGGGCTGGTATCCCGCGGCACCCTCCACGGGATGCACCATGCGTCCGCCCATGCGGATCGCGTCCTTCATCACGGCATCCTCGAGGCCCGCGCGACGCAGGGCCTTGATGCCGCGGGCGCTGATCGCGAGGTTGATGGAGCGTCCGGCGGCGAAGCGGCGC
>JBIIRG010000345.1:0-2754 GCA_044341665.1 Phycisphaerales bacterium
TCTCGGCCCGAGCGCCACGGTTCGGATGGGCGTGTATTCGGGGGCTTCGAGGCACTGCCACTCGGTCTCCGCACCCCACGACAGCACGCGTCCATCGGCACGGAGCGCCACCGTGTGGTGGTCGCCGCAGTCGAGGGCGATGACGCCCGCGAGCCCCTTCGGCGTGTTGGTCTGACCGAAGGCGTTGTCGCCCCAGACGAGTACGGAGCCGTCGGTGCGCACGGCCGCCGTATGACGGATACCGCCGCTGACATCGATGACGGCACCGAGGTCGGGAGGCACCGTGGTCTGTCCATCGGAGTTGAGTCCCCAGCACACCAATGCACCCGTCGAGCTGCGGGCCATCGAGTGAAACGCACCGCAGGCGGCCAGCGTGGTGGATCCGATCCAGTTCGGAACCGAGCTCTGCCCATGGTTGTTGGCGCCGAAGCAGCGCACGATGCCGTCGGCGCGGATCGCGAGCGAATGGTCCTCGCCGGCCGAGATGTCGAGCGCGCCGTTCACGACATCGCTCGGAACGACCGTCTGGCCCGAGTCGTCGACGCCAAAGGCACGCAGCACGCCCGCGGTCGTGATCGCCAGCACATGCTCGCCGCCCACCGCGATGCGGGTCACGGCGCCGAGGTCGGCGGGAGGCACCACGGGCGAAACGGGCGCCGCACCCCAGACGCGGCAAAACCCTGCGTCGTCGATCGCCGCGGTGACGGTGCGTCCGGCGGCGATCGATCGGACACGACGCAGGTCGGCCGGCGCGTCGCATTGCCGCAGGGTGTTGGAGCCGAAGACCGCAAAGGACCCGTCGGCGCGGCGCACCGCCGAGTGCGCCGAGCCCGCGGAGACCTCGGCAACGCCGACCAGACCGTCACGCGTGCCGCGGAAGGCGCGGCTTCCCCAGCCAAGGACCACCGGACCGTCGCCGGCGGGGGCGTTGACCGCAACGATCGTCGGCGCAACCGCACACGCGATGAACGCGGCGAACCGCGTGCGGATACGCAGCGGAGCGTGTCGTGCGACGCCTGGTCTCGGCTTCGTCATGACCTCAGCATGTCTGCGCCCGGACCCGACTTCAAGGAGCCGTCCCTTCATGCACGCGAATGTGTCGATTGGACAGTTCGATCGCCGCAGATTCCGCGGACGTTTCAGGCTCGGTCGGGCGTCGGCGCACCGCACGAGAAGTGCTTCCTCGGCGCCGTGCCTAGACGCCCCACACCTTCGCCCACCGCGCCACCGCCGCCTTGCGGTCGGACGCGCTCTCGGGCAGCACCAGCGGACGGCCGCGCGCGTCGAACAGGATGCCGACCGTGCCGCCCTTCACGCGGCGCGCGACCGGCTTGCCCGGGCCGGCGCCGAGGTCGAACTCCTTCGTCGGCTCGACCACGACCTCGACCTCCTGCTCGGGTCCGACGCGCACGAGCGCCACGTCGCCGCAGGCAAGCTCGCCCGAGGCGTTGACCGCACCCGACACGCGGTACGCGAAGCACTTCCGGCCCCACTTGCCCTCGCCGGCGGCCGCGACCGACCAGCCGAGGCGCACGAGGCAGTCGCGCTCGAAGACCTCCATCGCGGCCGCGGGGTGCACGCTCGCGAGCACGCCGAGGTGCGGCATCATGAAGATCGAGTCCTTGGCGAGCTGCGTGAATCCGCGCGGCTCGAAGCTGTCGACGAGCATCGCTGCGGTCTGCTCCATCCTCGGCGCGTGGCTGAGCACGCCGCCCGACGCGACGAGCAGGTCGAGCTTCATGTCGTCGACGATCGTCTGCCCGCTCGCCTGCTGCGCAAAGAGGTCGCCCACGGTGCGCTGCTGCTGCACGCCCTTGAGCGTCGTCGCGAACTCCTTGTGCTGCACGTACGCAAGCCGCAGCGCCTCGCGCGCGACCGCCTGCTCGAACACCAGCGCCTCCGCCGACTGCGGGATGGTCGTCGGGCGGATCATCTTGTTCTTGACGCGGTTGCGCAGCTCGCGCTCGTCCATGTCGATGTGCACCCAGCGGAGCACGTTGTCCATGCCCGCCTCGGCGCACACGTTGGAGATCGAGTAGCTCATGCCGAGGTTCGCGCTCACCGTGCGGTTGAAGGTGCCGCCGAAGACGCTGAAGACGTCGGTGGTCGCGCCGCCGATGTCGACGCACACGGCGTTGAGGCCGTCGCGCGCGGCGATCCGCTGCAGGATGTCGCCGACGGCGCCGGGCGTGGGCATGATCGGCGCGTCGGACCACGCGATCAGGCGGTCGTAGCCGGGCGCATGCGCCATCACGTGCTCGAGGAACACGTCGTGGATCTTGTCGCGGGCGGGACCGAGGTTCTCCTGCTCGAGCGTGGGGCGGAGGTTGTCGACGACCGCGAGGTCGAAGCCGCCGTACTTCGGATCGCCGAAGATCGCGCGCACCTGCGGCGCGGCGTCCTTGTTGCCCGCGTAGATGACGGGCAGCTCGTACTCGCCGCCGAAGCGCGGGCGCGGCTTGGCGGGCGCGATCTGCTCGGCGATCTGCACGACCTGCTGCACGTTGCCGCCGTCGGTGCCGCCCGAGATGAGCACCATGTCGGGGCGCAGCTCGCGGATGCGCTGGATGCGCTCGTGCGGCTTGCGCTTGTCGTTCGAGGCGATGGTGTCCATCACGATCGCGCCCGCGCCGAGGGCGGCGCGCTTGGCGCTCGCGGCGGTCATCTGCGCGACCACGCCCGCGACCACCATCTGCAGGCCGCCGCCGGCCGACGAGGTCGAGATGTAGATGTCGCAGCCGTCGGGGTCGGCCT
>JBIIRG010000346.1:0-2752 GCA_044341665.1 Phycisphaerales bacterium
TACGCCCTCCCGCACCGCACTGACGAGGTTGATTGTGAACAGAACCGCACAGAATCCCGCGGCGCGCGCCTCGGTTGTCCGTTGGCCCGCAGCCATCGCCTCGGCCCTGGCCGCATCGATGCTCGCAAGCGCAGCCCTTGCCGACGTCGTTCGGCTGAAGAGCGGCGCCTCGATCGACGGCACCGTGCTCAAGCGCACCGAGCGCCGCATCTGGATCGACGTGGGCGCCGATGTCCTGAGCTTCTCGATGGACGATGTGGCCAGCGTCGACTCGACGAGCGCTGCGGCGAACGTCGAGACCAAGCAGGACACGCTCTTCTCGACCGCGAGCGGTCTCGCCGAACTGCCCCCGCGCGAGCAGGCCAAGATCCTCGGTCCTGCCGTGATCAAGGTCTCCACGCCCGGCGGACTGGGCTCCGGCGTCATCCTGTCGCGCGACGGCTACGCGATCACCAACGCCCACGTGGTGCAAGGCGAGACGAACCTGCGCGCCACCGTGTGGTTCGCGCAACCCGACGGAACGCTCAAGCGCACCGACATCGACGACGTCGAGCTCGTCGCCCTCAACAACCACATCGATCTCGCGCTCGTCAAGCTCAAGCACCCCGAGGGCAAGGACTTCCTCTTCGCCCCCGTGCAGGACGCCGAGAAGCTCGAGATCGGCCAGAACGTCTTCGCCATCGGCAATCCGCTCGGGCTCGAGCGCACGCTCACGCAGGGCGTTGTCTCGACCACGCAGCGCAACTTCGACGGCCTGACCTACATCCAGACCGACACGCCGATCAACCCCGGCAACTCGGGCGGCCCGCTCTTCAACACGAAGGGCGAGGTCATCGGCATCACCAACATGGGCATCCGCGGCGGCGAGGCGCTCGGCTTCGCGATCCCCGCGCGCTACGTCAAGGACTTCATCCGCAACCGCGAGGCATTCGCCTACGACCGCAACAACCCGAATTCGGGCCACAACTACCAGAAGCCACCATCGCGGACCCGCGAGGGCGCGCCGCCGACGCTGAAGGACGGAAGTTCCAAGAACCTCAGCTCGAGCGACGTCAGCCCGAAGCCAGACGCCTGAGCGTCCGCGCGTCGCGTCGAAATCATGGCCACCGCACGCCCAAGCAGGGCGCCAACCAACAGACAGATCCCACGCGGCATCCGCCGCCTCGTCACAAAGGACCAACCCTTGCAGCGTCTTGCACCGATCGCGTTCACCCTCTCCGCCTCGTTTGCCTCCGGAATCGCGAGTGTTGCGCTCGCGGCCGACGCGCTCTCGATCCGCGACATCGCCCCGAGCAACGCACTGCTGGTGCTGGGCGCCGACGACATCCGCGGTTCGATCGACCGGCTCGGGCCGACCGCGTTCGGCCGCATGTGGGCCGACCCCGCGCTCGCGGAAGACGTCAAGAAGCTCAAGGAGGAGTTCGAGAAGGGCATCGTGGAGGCAGCCGCGGAGGCGGGCATCGCGCGTGAGGACATCACGTGGCCGTCGAGCGCCGGCCTCGCCGTGCTGACCGATGTGGACGAAGAGCTCGGCCTTCCGAGCGTCGAGTTCGTGTTCTTCTTCGACTGGAGCGCCGAGGCCGAGAAGGCTGCGAAGCTGTGCGATGCGATCGTCGAGAAGATGCAGCGCGACGCCAAGGACGCCGGCAACGAGATGAAGGCCGACGAGATCCGCGGCCGGCGGGTGCTCATCTCGTCCGCCGCGGGCGACGATGCAGCCGCGGACGACGCAGGCGACGGGATGGACGGCGAGTTCGAGGAGGACTTCAGCCCCTTCGGCCCGATGCCCGACTTCGGCCCGAAGGGTTTCGTGATCACGTCGGACAAGGGACGCTTGTTCGCATCGAGCTCGAAGGAGTCGATGGACATGCTCCTCGGCCGCGTCGATGGCGATCGCGCGAAGTCGATCGGCGACGAGACCACGTTCAAGGAGGCCGTGGAGCTTTCGGGTGGCACGCAGGACGTCTACGCCGTGCTCACGACCGATGCGGCCAAGCCGCTGCTCTCGGCGTTGCCGCAGTACGTGCTGGTCGAGCCGTTCGTGCAGAAGCTCTTCGGCGACATCAAGGCGTGGAGCTTCGGCTTCCATGCCAAGGACGGCGTGCTCGAGTCGACGTCCGGCATCTACGTGCCGGCCGGCAAGGCTGGGCTGCTCTCGCTGATCGAGAGCTCCTCCGAGCTCAAGCCTGCGCCGTCGATCGTGCCGTCCGACGCGCTCAGCTACGGCCGCATGAACCTGCGCTTCGACAAGATCGTGAGCATGCTCGACGAGATCATCGGCGGCCTTCCTGCCGAGCAGGGCGACATGATCAAGCCGCAGCTCGACATCTACCGCCCCGCGATGACGGCCGCCTTTGCCGCGATGGGTCCCGAGATGCACATCTGGTCGATCGCGCCCGAGGCAGGTGCGATCGAGGCCCCCGCGCCAGTGTTCGCGATCGCCATGAAGAACGACAAGGACTCTGCGGCGGCGGTGAGCGACCTCATCAACCTGTTCCCGCTCGGGCTCCAGTCGCGCGACTTCAACGGCATGACGATCCTGTCCGACGAGTTCGCGCCGGTCGCGGTCGGTATCGGCGGCGGCTACATGGTCATCGGCGAGGTGAAGCAGGTCGAGCAGGCCCTCCGCTCGGTCGATGCGAAGGGCGAGGCTGGCCTCGCGGGCGATGCCCAGTACGCGGCCGCGCTCGCCGCGATGCCAAAGGATCCCGTCGTCGGTGCCGCGTGGTTCAACATTACCCGCGCCATGGAG
>JBIIRG010000347.1:0-2737 GCA_044341665.1 Phycisphaerales bacterium
TGCGCGGCGGCACGATCGCCTCGATGCGGTCGGTGAAGAGCAGCATGCCCACGCGGTCGTTCGAGCGGATCGCCGAGAAGGCGAGCGTCGCCGCGATCTCGGCCACCAGCTCGCGCTTGAGCTGCCCGCGCGTGCCGAACGAAAGCGATCCCGAGAGGTCGACCGCGAGCATGACCGTGAGCTCGCGCTCCTCGCGAAAGACCTTCACATGCGGCTCGCCCACGCGCGCGCTCACGTTCCAGTCGATCGAGCGCACGTCATCGCCGAAGAGGTACGGCCGCACCTCCTCGAACTCCATGCCGCGCCCCTTGAACGCAGAACGATACTGCCCGGCGAGCACGTCGCTCACCATGCGGCTCGTTCGGATCTCGATCGAGCGGATCTTCTTGCGGATCTCAGGCGACAGCATGGATGGGATTCTGCGCGGGTACGGGGCGCATCAGGGCACGGGCACATGCTCGAGCAGGATCCGCACGAGGTCGTCACCCGTCTTCTCCTCCGCCTCGGCCTCGAAGCTCGGCACCACGCGGTGGCGCAGGACGAGCGGCGCCACGTCCTTCACATCCTGCGGCACGACATAGCCTCGGCCATCGAGGAATGCCTGCGCCCGCGCCGCGCGCGAGAGCGCGAGCGTGGCGCGCGGCGACGCCCCGAACGCAACGAGCCCGTCGAGCGGCACCTTCGCCGACTTCGGGTCGCGCGACGCGACCACGAGGCTCACGATGTAGTCCTTCAGCCGGTCGTCCATCACGATCTCGTCGACCACGCCGCGCGCAGCCGCGATCTCCTCCGGCTTCATCACGGGCGCAACCGTCGTGGGGGCGCTCGCACGCGACATGCGGTCGAGGATCTGCCGCTCCTCGCGCTGCGTCGGGTAGCGCACGAGGATCTTGAGCATGAAGCGGTCGACCTGCGCCTCGGGCAGCGGATAGGTGCCTTCCTGCTCCACGGGATTCTGCGTCGCGAGCACGAGGAACGGCTCGGGCAGACGGAACGTCTCGCTGCCGATCGTCACCTGCCGCTCCTGCATCGCCTCGAGCAGCGCCGACTGCACCTTGGCGGGCGCGCGGTTGATCTCGTCGGCAAGCACGATGTTGGTGAAGATCGGTCCCTTCTTGACCGCGAAGTCGGCGGTGCCGGGCCGGTAGATCATCGTGCCCACGAGGTCCGCCGGCAGGAGGTCGGGCGTGAACTGGATGCGCTGGAAGGCCGTCTGCAGTCCGCTCGCAAGGCACGCGACCGCGGTCGTCTTGGCAAGACCCGGCACGCCCTCGATGAGGATGTGGCCGTTTGCAAGCAGGCCGAGCAGCAGGCCGTGCACCAGCTCGTCCTGACCGACGATCACGCGGTGGATCTCGTCCCGCAGCAGGCGGAACGGTCGGCTCTTCTCGGTCACTTCGCGTTCGATCGCGGCGATGTCTCGTGATGCAGTTGCCATGGACGTCTTGCTCTCGGCTTCGTTCAATCGATTGCGCGCGCGGCACGCGGCGGAAAGGAAACGGATCGGAAGGGTACGGGAAGCGCGGCGGCGCCGACGGTCGGGCGGGACGATGCGGACCGTGGTATACCGCGCCGTACGCGTCGGATGCAGCGGGGGCGTTCCTCCGTCCGCGCGCGGTGGATCAGCGCGCACGCGCGCCAGGCTTTTTGACGGGGACCTTCCGTGGCAGACCAGCAGCAGAACGAGTCGAACGGCACCCAGGCCGAGCCCCTGCGCATCGGGTGGATCGGCGCGGGAATCATGGGTTCCTCGATGGTCGGGCACCTCCTGCGCGCAGGCCACGCGGTGCGCGTGCACACGCGCACCCGCGCCAAGGCAGAGCCGCTGCTCGCCGCCGGCGCCACGTGGGCCGGCTCCCCCGCAGAGGCCGCCTTGGGCGCGCAGGTCGTCTGCAGCAACGTCGGCCTGCCCGCTGAGGTGGAGGAGGTCTACTTCGGCGGCCGCGGCGTTCTTGCGGCGGCCGAGGCGGGGCAGATCTTCATCGACTTCGGCACCTCGCCGCCCGATTTCGCGCGGCGCGTTGCCGCCGCCGCCGCCGCGAAAGGCGCGCACAGCGTCGACGCGCCCGTCTCGGGCGGCGACATCGGCGCGCGCAACGCCACGCTCTCGATCATGGCCGGCGGCGAGCCCGAGGCGATCGCGCGGGCCATGCCTGTCCTCTCGAGGCTCGGCAAGTCGATCGTGCATCAGGGGCCTGCGGGGTCGGGGCAGCGCACCAAGATCGTCAACCAGATCCTCGTCGCCGCCAACACGCTGAGCATGTGCGAGGCGCTCCACTTCGCCGAGCGCGCCGGGCTCGACACCCAGCGCGTGCTCGAGGCCGTCGGCGGCGGTGCGGCTGCGTCCTGGTCGATCCAGGTGCTCGCGCCGCGCGTCCTCAAGGGCGACTTCGAACCCGGCTTCATCGTCGAGCACCTGGTCAAGGACCTGCGGATCGCCCGTGACGACGCCCATGAACTGGGCGAACTGCTGCCCCTCGTCGACCTCTGCCTCGCGCGGTACGAGGCGCTTGTCGCCGCCGGCCACGGTCGGAAGGGCACGCAGGGGGTGTATCTTCTCTACCGCGACCGATAAGCGGCAGGACGTTGTCGCCGCAGGGGTTGCCGTCTCGTCGGGCTTCGTGTACATTTCCCGACTCTTCAAAGCGAGCCTCGCATGAGCACGATCCCGAATACCGGCACTGTGACCTTCACCATCAAGAGCGTTCCGCTCACCGACGGCGGCTTCCGCACCGTC
>JBIIRG010000348.1:0-2734 GCA_044341665.1 Phycisphaerales bacterium
GGTCGATCACATCGTTGCGGTCGTGACGCCGCTCAACCGCTACTACGGCACCTCGATCATGATCTCCGCGCGCCTGCCCGACCCACCGTCGAGCGCGTGGGAGCGCACCATCCGGATTGCGCACGGATTCGTCTACTCGATCGACTTCACGGGCCTCGTACCGCCGCGACCGGGCCTCCATCCATTCGCGCCCCAGATCGTCGATCCGGTCACGACGTCCCGGCTCGCCTCCGCTGCGCTCGTGCCCGTGCTTGCGCCATGCATGCTGCTGCTCCTGCCGATCTCGATGCGCCGCGCGCGGGTGCGCTTTCGGCACATCGCGCGCGCGGCGATCTACTCGCTGGCGCTGCTCGTGCCGCTGTTCGCGCTCGCGCTGTACGCGTGCATCGCCAACTGGCACCTCTACATCGGCACGCAGGACTGGATCGGGCGCATGCGGCCTCATGTCCTGACCATCGCGGCGGCGCTCGTCACGCTCCCGTGGCTCGCCGCGATCGTGGCGCGCTACCTGCGCCTTCCGCGCGCATGGCCCGTGGCACTCGCGTGCACCGCCATCGCCACGCTGCTCTCGCTCGCGGTGTCAGCGCTTCAGTTCGACCGGCTGTGACGCACCATGCTCCGACTTCAGGTGCGCGCGCAGCGCATCGCCGCCGAAGTTGCACGCGGGATCGCTCCACACGCAGTGCACATGCGAGGCGTCGGCATTGGTCGAGTCGTACTCGATGGTGAAGCATGGCGTGGCGATGCGGTAGTAGTGCGGCTTCGTGAGATCGGTTTCGCCGACGAAGGCGAACGTCAGCGCGCCCGCGTGCTCGGTGCGCCACGCGCGGAGCTGCGCCGCAGCGACATCCTCGTCGAGCAGCGACGCGTGCGTCGCGAGCAGGCGGTCCACGAGCGCCTTCTGCGCAGCGCTCATCGAAGCCCGCGAGACACCCTTCATCTCAGGCGCATTCGCGTCGGCACCCACGGCCCACAGCACGTCCGCCGGCGGCCGGTCCATGATGCGCGCCTCTGCCCGCTGCGTTCCATCGAGCGACCGCGCGAGCTCGAACGCCACCTCGACCGCAGCGCCAAGCGGACGCTTGCCCGCATCGGGACCGCGCTGCACCGCTGCGGGAAACGCCCCCGTGAACATCGGCGTGACCGTCATCGTGTCGGCGACGCAGGCCGCGTGCAGCACGAAGTGGTGCCCCTCGATCTCGAACGCCCACGCCGCGTCTTCGGGCGCACCGAAGAAATGCACCGCATAGAGATCGTCGCCATACGTGGGCGGCGAGATTCCCGCGGCCTTCTCGTCGATCGCGTTCAGCGCCTCGGTCGCGCGGATCAGCCTCCACTGCTCGCGCCCCGCCTGCGAGAGCGCCGCGTCGACGAGCGCAAGCGCCGCAGCGCGCGTCTCGGCATCCATGTCGCGCAGGAAGAGCCCGGGGCGATCCCCGCGTGCGAAGTACCACGAGGTCCGCGCTGCGTCGTCGAGCGGCCGCAGCGACTTGCTCCGCTCCGTCTCGGAAAGCGATCGAACGAACGCACCCGCCTTGGCGCGCACCCTCTCGCCATCCGCACCGCCATCGCGGCTCGCAGGCACCACGAAGGCCAGGCCGGAGACGAGCGAGAGCCCGACGATGAACGCGGTTCCCATGTGCATGCCGCCAATCGTCGCACGAACTCTGCCACAATGGAAGCCGTGACGCGCCCCCTCGCCCAACTTGCGTACTGCACCAACGTGCACCCAGGCGACACGCTCGCCCGCACGAAGTCGATGCTCGAGCAGCACGCGGTGCGCGTGCGCGCGCTCGCCTGCCCCGACGCGCCGCTCGGGATCGGCCTCTGGCTCTCGGCCCAGAGCGCACGCGAACTGCTCGCCGAACCCGACGGCACCGCGCGCTTCGCAGACTGGCTCCGCGCGCGTGGTCTCGCCGTGCGCACCATCAACGGCTTCCCCTACGGCGATTTCCACGGCGAGACGGTCAAGACCCGCGTGTACCACCCGCACTGGGCCGACCCGAACCGCTCGATGTTCACGCTCGATCTCGCGCGCATCCTCGCGCAGCTCGTCGAGCCGGGCACGCGCACCGCGTCGATCTCCACCGTGCCCATCGGCTGGCGGCCCGACTTCTCGAACGAAGGCTGCGGCGCCAGCGTCGGCCTCGCCGCCGCGCAGCTCGAGTGGATCGCCGGCAAGCTCGCCGAGCTCGAGGAAGCGACCGGCATCCGCATCACCGTCGACCTCGAGCCCGAGCCCGGCTGCCTGCTCGACCGCGCCGAGCATGTCGTCGCGCTCTTCGACCAGTGCTTCCAGGGCGACGAGGCGCGCCGCCACCTCGGCGTCTGCCACGACATCTGCCACAGCGCCGTGATGTTCGAGGAGCAGGACGACGCGCTCGAGGCGTACATGCGCGCCGAGATCCGCGTCGGCAAGATCCAGGTGAGCGCGGCGCTCGCCTGCTCGGGCGCGCCGAAGGAGCTCGCGGAGCTCGCCGAGTTCAGCGAGCCGCGCTACCTCCACCAGACCTGCGTGCTCGCGGGCAACGGCGAGGTGCGCTTCTTCGAGGACCTCGACCTCGCGCTCGACGCGATGCCCGACGGGCCCTACCGCACGCACTTCCATGTTCCCGTCCATCTCGACGACATCGGCCGACTGCACACGACCGCGCGGCAGATCCCGCTGGCCCTCGCCGCCGCATCGAAGGACGATCCGCCGTGCTTCGAGGTCGAGACCTACGCATGGACCGTG
>JBIIRG010000351.1:0-2697 GCA_044341665.1 Phycisphaerales bacterium
AGCGCCCGCCGAAGCACGAAGGCGCCACCACTCGGCCGCACTCGGGGCACGAGTCCCCGAGCGCGTTGGCCGCGAGGTCATAGCCGCAGGCCTCGCAGCGCGGCGGCTTTGCGCCGATCGCCATGGTGGCGCCACGCTCGAGACGACTACCCTCGGGACGCGCCGCCGCCGCGTCGACCTCCGACTGGTCGGGCAGCGCCGGCATCGCACCCTCGCGCATCGCGGCCAGCGCACCCGCCGCATTCCCGCGCACGAGCGCCTGCTGCAGGTCGCAGCCCGCCGCGAGTCCCGCCAGGGCCGCACCCACGAACGCATCGCCGCAGCCGACGGTATCGACCGCGTCGACGACGAAGCCGCGATGCACGCAGCGCATGCTGCCACACGCCGCGATCGCACCCTGCGCACCGAGCGTGACGATCACCGTGCCGCCCGGCATCCGCGCCGCGAGCGACTCGAGCGCGCGCCGCGGATCGGCCTCGCCCGTCATCGCCTCGGCCTCGGTCTCGTTCACCACAAGCCCCGCGAGCTTCTCGAATCGCAGCCCGCACAGTCCGCCATCCGCTGGCGCCGCGTTCAGCCACACGCGCGCCGCCCGCGCGGCCGCGAGCGAGATGCCCTCGTGTAGCGCCGAGCACTCGTTCTGAAAGAGCACCAGGTCGCCGGGCTGCACCTTGACCAGGAACCGTTCGATGTCGGCAGGCGTGACCCGCCTGTTCGACTCGGGCGCGATGACGATCGCGTTCTCGCCGTTGTCGGCGACCATCACCGTCGCAGCCCCGGCAGCGGGATCATCGACCACGATCGCACGCACATCGACGCCCGCCGCGCGGAGCGCATCCACGATGAAGCGCCCTTCCGCGCCCGTGCGCCCGAGCATGCGCACCCGCGCCCCGCACTTCGCGGCCGCGGCAGCCTGGTTCGCGCCCTTTCCACCTGCGAAGGTCGCAGTCGAGCGTGCCGCCACGGTCTCACCCGCCCGCGGCACGGCGTGCACGCGCACCACGCGGTCGATCATCATCGAACCGACCACATGCACGCGCGGATGCAGGGCGCCCGGCGGCTGCAATGAAGCGGAGTTCACCACCCGCGCAGCCTATCACGCAGCCGACACGATCCTGCCCTCGTACCTGCGCCAGAGGCGTACCGCAGCCGTGCCGGTGCATGCGGACCCGACGAGCGCGATCACCGTGGGTAGCCACCAAAACAGCGGCGCGAAGCCGATCGCGACCACGGTCGCCGCCACCGCCACCCACGCGACGCCGCCGGTCGACCCGATCTCGGTTCCGTACCGATGCTTCGCGATCGCAGGCAGGGCGAACGAGAGCTCCGCAAGCAGCACCGCCGGCGCGACGGCGCCTGCGAACGCGAGGATGTCGCCCGCGAGCCCCGCTGCGTTCGAGATGAAGCGATGCAGGAACACGCACGCCAGGACTCCCGCGACGATCGCGAGGCGCCGGAGCGTCGCGCGATGACGCCCGCGCCCGAGCCGAGGCGCGCGCGCAAGGCTGATCGCGCTCCAGACGGCGAATGCAATCGCGATGCAACCGAGCGCAAGGAAGAGGAACTGCGGTATTCGGCTGCCGTTCGCCGCGGCCGGGTCGGTCGTCAGTGCCATGCCGACCGCCAGGAACCACAGCGGAATGAGGAACGCCACGAGCGCGAGGAACAACGCCGCTGTCCAAACCCCGTCGTCGCTCGCACGCTCGACGCGCGAACGGATGCGCGGCGGCTTGGGAATCCGGCCGCCATCTCCGCCATCCGGATCATCCGCCCCAAGCAGCGACTCCCCCGCGCGCGCGCGCACCTTCGCGAACGACTGCATCCTTGCCATCGGGACCTCCTGCGGTTGTCAGCCGAGAACGCGCTGCACCGTGCATCGTCACGACGATGCGTGGCGCCTGCGCGTTGAATCCAATCCGAGCATCAGCACCCAATCCGAGCATCAGCACATGGCTACGCCGCACGCGGTCACCGATCGGGCCCGACAGACGGCCCGCCGCGCGAGGCACCGCAGGAGAATCGGAAATCCCCGTACTCGCAAGCGAAAAATCGATGCATTGACCAAATTCTTGCCGTCCGCAGCACGCGCCGGCGGTCAACGCAGTCGCCTACGCGACGAACTCGCGCACCTTCTCGACCTCGCCCTGCGACCCGAGCAGCACGGGCACCCGCTCATGCACCCTGCGCGGCTCGTGGTCCAGCGTGCGGCGCTCGCCCGAGTAGGCCAAGCCCCCCGCCTGTTCGATGATGAACGCCATCGGGCTCGCCTCGTACAGGTAGCGCAGCTTGCCCTCGGGGTTCTTCTTGGTCGGCGGGTACATGAACACGCCGCCCGTGAGCAGCGTGCGGTGCACGTCGGCGACCATCGACCCGATGTAGCGCGACGAGTAGCCGTTCGCGTGCGCCCACGCGAGGTAGCGCTGGTAGCCGTCGGGGAAGGTCGACGCATACGCCTCGTTCACCGAGTAGACCTTGTTCGCGGTCGGGATCCGCACCTTGTCCTTGACGAGCAGGAACGACCCGATGAACGGATCGAGCTCGAACAGCGACACGCCGTTGCCGGTGGTGATGACGAAGATCGTCGACGAGCCGTAGAGCACATACCCCGCCGCGACCTGCTGCGCGCCGGGCTGGCAGACGGTCTCCTGCGCGTCGTGGATGTTCGGGTCGTTGCGGAGGATCGAGAAGATCGTGCCC
>JBIIRG010000173.1:0-6518 GCA_044341665.1 Phycisphaerales bacterium
CCCGTGTCGAGGTTCGAGCTGCCGTCGAGCGGGTCGAAGAGTACGCAGTACTTGCCCCCGTCGTTGCCGCGGCGCAGGATGGTGGGCTCGTCGTCCTCCTCGCTCGCGAGGACGGCGACCGACGCGCGGGTGCCGAGGCAGCGCATGAGCGCCTCGTTCGCGATCACGTCGAGCTTCTGCTGCTCCTCGCCCTGGACGTTGGTGTCGCCGAACTTGCCGATCGCGCCCGAGAGTCGCGCGCGGCGCACGTGGTTGGCGATCGACTTCGCGGCGAGGCTGATGGCGCTCACGATCCAGGTGAAGTCGCCGCTCGCCGAGGGGTGCTTGGCCTCCTCGAGCAGGATGTGGCTCTGGAGGCTCATCAGGTTCTCGGAGAAGTCGTGTCGCATGGGCATTGGGGAGGGCGCCAAAAGGTCGTGTTTCGCAGGGGTCAGGAGGTCCGACCGTGACGCTATCATCGTCCCCCCCGCCGAGGCTTGTGCAGTCGGCGGATTCCTGTTCCAGAACCCCGCACAACGAGAAGGACCGTCCGATGCCCACCGCCTACATCGTCGCCGCCCGCCGCACCCCGATCGGAAAGTTCATGGGCGGACTCGCGAAGGTCCCCGCGCCCGTCCTCGGCTCGTACGTCGCCAAGGCGATGTTCGCCGACTGCCCCGGCGCCGCGGCGCATGTCGACGAGTGCATCATGGGCAACGTCCTGCAGGCGGGTGTCGGCCAGAACCCCGCGCGCCAGGTCGCCCTCCTCTCGGGCCTGCCCGAGACGATCAGCGCGGTCACCGTGAACAAGGTCTGCGGATCGGGCCTCGAGGCGGTCATGCAGGCCGCCCGCTCCATCCGCGCGGGCGACAACCACGTCGTCCTCGCCGGCGGCATCGAGAACATGGACCTCGCGCCCCACATGATGCAGATGCGCGGCGGCGTGAAGTACGGCCCCGCCACCATGCAGGACCACATGGCGGCCGACGGCCTCACCTGCGCCTTCGAGAAGTGGGCGATGGGCTGCGCCGCCGACTTCATCGCGACCAAGCACGACGTCAGCCGCGCCGAGCAGGACCGCTTCTCGGCGCAGAGCCACCAGCGCGCGGCGGCCGCGACCGCGGCGGGCCACTTCAAGGCCGAGATCGTGGCGCTGTCGCCCGAGCAGTGCATGGCCAAGGTCGGCGTCGACGCCGACGAGGGCATCCGCGGCGACTCGACCGCCGACGGCCTCGCGAAGCTCAAGCCCGCCTTCGGCAAGGACGGCACCGCGACCGCCGGCAACGCCAGCCAGATCTCCGACGGCGCCGCGGCGGTCCTCGTCATGAGCGAGGAAGGCCTCAAGAAGACGGGCGCGACCGCCATCGCGAAGATCGTCGACTCGAACACCGCGGGCGTGGCGCCGAAGGAGCTCTTCTTCGCGCCGAAGCTCGGCATCGAGCGGATCCTTGCGAAGAACGGGCTCACCGTGGCCGACATCGACCTCTTCGAGATCAACGAGGCGTTTGCGGCGCAGGTCCTCGCCGACATCAAGCCGCTTGGGATCCCCGAGTCGAAGCTGAACATCTGCGGCGGCGGCGTCGCCCTCGGCCACCCGATCGGCGCCAGCGGCGCGCGCGTGCTCGTCACGCTCGTCCACCAGCTCAAGCGCACCGGCGGCAAGCGCGGCATCTGCTCGCTCTGCCTCGGCGGCGGCAACGCGGTGACGATGCTCGTCGAGATGTGCTGATCGCACGGCGCATGGCCCGTTGCCGGCGTGCACGCCGCGGGCGACGGCCACACCGCGCTACTTGTTGCGCACGCGGAGCCGCAGCTGCGGACACGCAGTGCTGTCGGTCGCGATCTCGAGGTCGAACGCCTTCCAGCGGCGGGCCGCTCCGCGTGCGTCCCACTCGAAGAGCGGGCTGCCGGGATTGTCCGCCGCCAGCGCGTCGATCGCCTTGAAGTCGATCTCGAACGCAACGTGTCCGTCGCCCGCCGACCCGACGACGCGGGCGACGGGCGGCTCGAAGCCGGTCACGGTGAACTTCTCGGCGAGCGCCCCGCCCGACGCGTCGACGCGCTCGAGATCCACGGTCTTCGTGTCGAAGACCTCAGGGCGCACGACCAGCACGGGCATGGGCACGATCGCGCTCGCGACGTCGTACTCGATCCGCACGCTGCCGCCCCGGGCGTTGCCGTCGATGCGGAAGTCGAGGCGCTGGCTCTTTGCGCCGAATCCGAGTGGATCGATGCGCACGGGCACCTTGAGCAGCGCGCCAGGCGCGATCGTCGCGTTCTCGGCAAGCGCGGGACGCACGCAGGAGGACGTGGCGATCCAGCCCGTGATCTTGATCGGTTCCGTGCCGTCGTTGCTGAGCACGATCTCGTAGTCGCTCCCAGGACCACACTGCGAGATCGCGCCGAGATCGAGCTTCTCGGGCGAGATGCGCAGGCGCCGCACCCCCCCGCCGTCCGCCTCGCCACGCGGGGCCACGCCCTTGGCCGGCAAGCCCTCGCGCGCGGGACCGGCAGCCTTTCCCTCGCCCTCGGCGCCGCCCGTCGGGCGCAGGTTGAACCAGACGCCGAGGCCCGCGAGCACGACGGCTGCAGCCACCAGGAAGGTCGACGTGGATGTTGAGTTCGGGCGTTCCTTCGCCATCGGCTGCAATCCTACTTGGGAATTCCGCGTCAAACGGCCGTTCGCCCTGCGGCGCGCGCCTCGCATGACTGTACGCTCGCCACCATGCGAATCCTCATTCTCGGCGGCACGGGCTTCCTCGGACCACATCTTGTCGACCAGGCACTCGCCAAGGGCTGGGATGTGACGACCTTCAACCGCGGGAAGACCGACCCCAAGCGACTCGCGGGCGAGCGATATGCCGCCGTCCGCCAGCTCCGAGGCGACCGCGACCCGAAGAAGGGCGACGGCCTCAAGGCCCTCGAGGAACTCGCGGCGGCCATGAAGTCGGCGGGCGAGAAGTTCGATGCCGTGATCGACAACTCCTCGTACTTCCCGCGCGTCACCAAGGCGTCGGCTGAGCTCCTCGCGCCCGTCACGCAGATGTACCAGCTGGTCTCGACGATCTCGGTGTGGATGGACAACTCCATCGCCCCCGACGAGTCGACTCCCGTGGCGACCATGGAGGACGAGACGGTCGAGCAGATCACGGGGATGACCTACGGGCCGCTCAAGGCCCTCTGCGAGAAGGCCGCGGAAGCAGCGTGCCCGGGCAAGGCGTGCATCGTGCGTCCCGGGCTCATCGTCGGCCCTGGCGACGACACGTGCCGGTTCACCTACTGGCCGGTGCGCATCGCGCGCGGCGGCAAGGTGCTCGCGCCGCGCGCGCCGAAGCCGGAGGAGGTGAACGTCCAGTTCATCGATGTGCGCGACCTCGCCGCGTTCCAGCTCAAGCTGGTCGAGGACGGCCACCACGGCACCTACATCGCCAACGGTCCCGAGGGCCCGCTGACCATGATGGAGATGCTCGCGGGCATCAAGGCCGCCGTCTCGAACCCCGTCGAGTTCGTCTGGGTCGACGAGGCGTGGCTCATGGAGAAGCAGGTGCAGCCCTGGATGGGCCTGCCGCTGTGGATTCCGCAGGACGCGAGCACCGCCGGAGCCGGCCGCGCGAACATCTCGAAGGCGCTGGCGCACGGACTCCGCTGCCGCCCGCTTGCAGAGACCGCCCGCGACACCCTCGCCGACTTCGAGGCCACCAAGGCCGAGCGCCCCGCCGACTTCGCCTGGGGTTCCGGCCGCGCACCAGGCATCAGCGAGGCCCGCGAGACCGAACTGCTCGCTCTCTGGAAGCCCTGATCGGTGCACGGCACGTGCCGTGCACTGGCCGTCAGCGAAAGCAGACGGCCCCCGCGGATGCGGGGGCCGTCGTGGAACTGCGTGGGATTGCGGTCGGGCGCGACCGATCAGTAGCGGTAGTGGTCGGGCTTGTACGGGCCTTCCATGGGAACGCCGATGTACTCGGCCTGCTTCTTGGAGAGCTTCGTCAGCTTCGCGCCGAGCTTGGCGAGGTGCAGGCGCGCGACCTTCTCGTCGAGGTGCTTGGGCAGGGTCGTGACGGTCTTGCCGTAGTGCTTCGAGTTCTTGAAGAGCTCGATCTGCGCCATGACCTGGTTGGTGAAGCTCGCGCTCATGACGAACGACGGGTGACCCGTCGCGCAGCCGAGATTGAGCAGGCGTCCCTCGGCGAGGATGATGATCGACTTGCCGTCGGCGAACACCCACTCGTCGACCTGTGGCTTGATGTTCACGCGGCGCACGCCCTTGACCTTGGCGAGGCCCGACATGTCGATCTCGTTGTCGAAGTGGCCGATGTTGCCGACGATCGCCTTGTCCTTCATCTTCTTCATGTGCTCTGCGGTGATGATGTCGCAGTTGCCGGTGGCGGTCACGAAGATGTCGGTCGTCTCGAGCACGTCGTCGAGGGTCACGACCTCGTAGCCCTCCATGCACGCCTGCAGCGCGCAGATCGGGTCGACCTCGGCGATGCGCACGCGGCAGCCCTGCACGCGCAGGCTCTGCGCGGAGCCCTTGCCCACGTCGCCGTAGCCGAGCACGAGCGCGGTCTTGCCGGCGAGCATGATGTCGGTGGCGCGCATGATGCCGTCGACGAGCGAGTGGCGGCAGCCGTAGAGGTTGTCGAACTTGCTCTTGGTGACGGCGTCGTTGACGTTGATCGCCGGGAAGAGCAACTGCCCGAGCTCCTGCATCTGGTAGAGGCGGTGGACGCCGGTGGTCGTCTCCTCGCTCACGCCCTTGATGTTCGGGACGATGCGGGCAAAGAGGCCCTTCGCGTCGCGCACCAGCTCGGCGGCGAGCGCGAGGATCACCTTGTACTCGTCGCTGTCGGCGGGCTTGGCCGCGGGGACCTTGCCGGCCTTCTCCCACTCGAAGCCCTTGTGGACGAGGAGCGTGAGGTCGCCGCCGTCGTCGAGGATCATGTTGGGGCCCTGGCCATCGGGCCAGTTCATCGCCTGATAGGTGCACCACCAGTACTCGGGCAGCGTCTCGCCCTTCCAGGCGAAGACGGGCACGCCCTTCGGATTCTCAGGGGTTCCGTTCTTGCCGATCGCGACCGCGGCGGCGGCGTGGTCCTGCGTCGAGAAGATGTTGCACGACGCCCAGCGCACCTCGGCGCCGAGCTCGACGAGCGTCTCGATGAGGACGGCCGTCTGGATCGTCATGTGCAGCGAGCCCGAGATGCGCGCACCCTTGAGCGGCTTGCGGCCCTTGTACTCCTCGCGGATCGCCATCAGGCCGGGCATCTCGTGCTCGGCGAGCTCGATCTCCTTGCGTCCGAAGCGGACGGTGTCGGGCGCCGTGCACTTGACCTTGTACGGCGGATTCGAGAGGAGCTCGAGTCCGGTGTCGAGGAAGGTCTTGGCAGCCGCGGTGCTCGCGGTGTTCTTGGTCGTCGTGGTCGAGGCGGGCTTGGTCTTCATGGACTTCGGCTTGGAGGTTGGAGCGGTCGGAGAGACGGTCGGCATGGTGGTTCTCGAATCAGCATCCGCAGGAGACGGGGACGGCGTCATAACCGTTCATCCGTTCATCCGGATGAAAGGGAGAATACGCGGTGAAGTTCTCGCAGGCAAGTGTCGACGCAACAAGTCGCACGCCGATATCCTCAGTCCGCGCGCCGCGAGGCGCCGCGTTTCACGGACAGTCCTGATATCCACGTTCTACCCCTCCGTTCGAACCCTGGAGTTTTGCATGAGCATCACCCGAACCGTCCTCTCGACCTGCGCCCTGCTCGCCTCGATCGCAGGCCTGGCCTTCACCGCCGCGCCTGCCGCCAACGACACCTTCGGCGGCGACGCCTACCCGCTCGAGACCTGCCCGGTGTCGGGCGAGAAGCTGGGCAAGGACGCGGTCACCGCGGTCCTGTCGGGCATGACCGACAAGAAGCTCGACGGCACGCAGATGAAGTTCTGCTGCGCCAAGTGCGAGGCGTCGTTCAAGGCCGACCCCTCCAAGTTCATGCCCAAGGTCGAGGAAGAGATCGCGAAGGCCGCGGCGCCCTACGCGCTCGGAACCTGCCTCGTGATGAGCGACGAGGGCGTGGACGCCGACGCGAAGACGGTCGTCTACCACAACCGCGTCTACAAGCTGTGCTGCAAGAAGTGCGTCAGCCGCTTCAACGCCGATCCCTCCAAGTACGAGAAGGCCTACGAGGCCGCGATCGTGGCCAAGCAGAAGCCGACCTACAAGGCGACCAAGTGCCCGATCAGCGGCGCCGACATCACCCCCGATTCGACCGACGTGGTCGTGGGCGGCCGCCTCGTGCGCACGTGCTGCCCCAAGTGCGCAGTCAAGGTGAAGGCCGATCCCAAGGCCTCCATCGCCAAGGTGGATGCGCTCGCCACCGCTGGCGGCGGCAAGTCGGACAAGAACTGATCCGGCGCGACGCGCCTGGCGACACGAACCATCGCGCGAACCCCGCGGCTGCCGCGGGGTTCGCCCTTTTTCGGCGATGCGCCTCCGCCTGCGGATCCTTCCCGTCGGACTGCGCCGTCGGCCGCGACTACGGTCGCGGCCATGC
>JBIIRG010000349.1:0-2718 GCA_044341665.1 Phycisphaerales bacterium
GACGGGCAAGACGACCTTCTACCGCGACCAGGACAACGACACGCACTCGATCAACACGACGGCGCAGTTCTGCGACCTGCCCTCGGGCTACAAGGCGACGCTCTCGAGCCCGGTGGACTGTGTCGACACGAACAACGCGATCTACCCCGGCGCCGTCGAGAACTGCAACAACGACGGCGTGGACAACGACTGCGACGGCGAGGCGAACGCCGATAGCGAGGCGATCGACAGCTTGAACTACTACGTCGACTCCGACACCGACACCTACGGCTCGTCGGTTGCGACGGCAGTGAAGTCGTGCACGGCGATCGCGGGAAGCGTCACGAACAACACCGACTGCGACGACACCCGCGCGGGCGTGAACCCGGCGGCGCAGGAAGTCTGCGACGCATCGGACCGCGACGAGGACTGCGATGGCCTCGCCGACAACAACGACCCAAGCGCATCGAGCGGCACGAAGACGACGTTCTACGTCGACGCCGACGGTGATACGCACACGACGAGCGCGACCGGTGCCTTCTGCGACCTGCCGAGCGGCTACCGCGCGGCGCTCTCGGACCCGGTCGACTGCAATGACGGCAACGCGGCGATCTACCCCGGCGCTGTCGAGAACTGCGCGAACGACGGCGTGGACAACGACTGCGACGGCGAGGCCAACGCCGACAGCGAGGCCGTCGACAGCGTGAACTACTACACCGATGCGGACTCCGACACCTTCGGCGCGACGACGGCGACTGGTCAGCTGAGCTGCACCGCGGTCTCTGGCAAGGTGACCAACAACACCGACTGCGACGACACCCGCGCGGGCGTGAACCCGGCGGCGCAGGAAGTCTGCGACGCATCGGACCGCGACGAGGACTGCGATGGCCTCGCCGACAACAACGACCCGAGCGCATCGAGCGGCACGAAGACGACGTTCTACGTCGACGCCGACGGTGATACGCACACGACGAGCGCGACCGGTGCCTTCTGCGACCTGCCGAGCGGCTACCGCGCCGCGCTCTCGGACCCGGTCGACTGCAATGACGGCAACGCGGCCATCTACCCCGGCGCCGTCGAGAACTGCGCCAACGACGGCGTGGACAACGACTGCGACGGCGAGGCCAACGCCGACAGCGAGGCCGTCGACAGCGTGAACTACTACACCGACGCGGACTCCGACACCTTCGGCGCGACGACGGCGACTGGTCAGCTGAGCTGCACCGCGGTCTCTGGCAAGGTGACCAACAACACCGACTGCAACGACGCGAACAGCGCGATCAATCCAGCTGCGACGGAAGTCTGCGACGTCAACAACGTCGACGAGAACTGCAACGGCCTGGCCGACAACGCCGACAGCGGCGCGGCTGCCGGCGGCAAGACGACGTTCTACGTCGACGCCGACGGTGACACCCACACGACGAGTGCGACCGGTGCCTTCTGCGACCTGCCGTCTGGCTACCGCGCGGCGCTCTCGGACCCGGTCGACTGCAACGACGGCAACGCGGCGATCTACCCTGGCGCCGTCGAGAACTGCGCCAACGACGGCGTGGACAACGACTGCGACGGCGAGGCCAACGCCGACAGCGAGGCCGTCGACAGCGTGAACTACTACACCGACGCGGACTCCGACACCTTCGGCGCGACGACGGCGACTGGCCAGCTGAGCTGCACGGCGGTTACGGGCAAGGTGACCAACAACACCGACTGCAACGACGGCGACAGCGCGATCAAGCCGACCGCGACCGAGATCTGCGACAGCGGCAACGTCGACGAGAACTGCAACGGCGTTGCCGACAACGCCGACAGCGGCGCAGCGGACGCGGGCAAGACGAACTTCTACCGCGACCAGGACAACGACGGTCGCACGACCAACACGGCGAGCCGCTTCTGCGACCTGCCGAGCGGGTACGAGGCGTCGCCCGAGGGCGACTGCAACGACAACGATGCGGCGATCTACCCCGGCGCCGTCGAGAACTGCGCCAATGACGGAGTCGACAACGACTGCGATGGCGAGGCCGACGATGACGCCGAAGCCGTGAACAGCGTGGCCTACTACACCGACGCCGACCAGGACAGCTTCGGCACCGGCACAGCCACGATGTCGTGCACGGCGATCGCGGGCCGTGTGCTCAACAACCTCGACTGCGACGACACCCAGCTCCGCTATGTCGACAGCGACGGCGACGGCTTCGGCGCGGGCGCTCCGGCGGCCTGCGGCGTGTCGAACAACACCGACGGCTGCCCGACCGACGCGAACAAGCAGTCGGCCGGCGTCTGCGGCTGCGGCACGGCCGACACCGACGCGAACAACTCGGGCACGCCCGACTGCGCCGACGTCTCGCTCTCGATGTCGGCGCTCTCGACCCACATCGGTCCCTCGGGCACGCTCACCGTGCGCGTCTCGATGTCGGCGTCGCCGGTCTACTCGATCGCGGGCGCAAGCCTCGGGATCGTGTTCGACGCGAGCAAGCTCCAGTACGTCTCGGCCGCGCCCGTCGCGGGCGGGCCGTTCTCCTCGGGATCGACCGTCGGCTTCGACAACACGAGCGGCCTGATCCGCTACCAGCTCTCGCTCGGCTCCGGCCAGTCGGCGACGCAGGCGGCCTCGGCGCTCGTCGACATCGTCTTCGCCGCCAGGGGCGTCGAGTCGTGCGGTGAGTCGAACCTCGTCTCCTTCGGCCTCGTGGGCGGCGTGGGCACGGGCCTCGCGTACTCGGTCGGCGGCTCGCAGAGCCC
>JBIIRG010000350.1:0-2699 GCA_044341665.1 Phycisphaerales bacterium
GCGCAGGATCGCGAGGAACGCCCGTGCGATGGCGCGCTTCTCGGCAAACGAGAAGAGCCTCATGCGCAGGAAGCTCGGCGCGTAGTGAAGCGGCGCCGGGAGCACGGGCGCGATCGCGAGCGCGTCGCGCGCGCCGTTTTCTCGGGCAAACCACAGCGTCTCGTGCCAGTCGAGCTCGCCGAGGACGCCAAGGCGGTCGTAGAGCTCGAGGATGTTCGTGCAGCAGCCCATCACGACGTGCTGGCAGTTGTCGAGCTCGACGCCGCTGCGGACGTCGTCGAAGCTCGTCGCGCGCCCGCCGAGCTTCGTGCGCGTCTCGATGAGCACGGGCCGCCAGCCTGCATCGGCGGCGCGCACCGCCGCGGCGATGCCCGCGACGCCGCCGCCAACGACCGCGACGGTCCGCTGCACGCTCATGCGGCGCCTCCGCCTGCCGACGGCGCGCGCAGCAGGCCAAGCCGCGCACGCAGGCCGATCGAGACCTTCTCGAACGCCGACAGCGACACGCGCCGCGCGATCGCACCGCGCGGATCCGCCTCGATCTTCGCGAGAATCCTGCGGTAGATCACGCTCATCGCCAGGAGCGTCGGCACGGCATTCGGCGCGACGAGCCCCTCGAGCGCTGCGCTCTCGTCGAAGTACCGCGCGGCGCGCGCGCACTGGCTGCGCAGGAACGCCGCGCATCGAGCGTCGTCGCGCCACGCGAGGAGATCCTCGACCGCGAGCCCCGCGGCCGCGAGCTCGTCCGCCGGCAGGTAGCAGCGGCCGCGCGCGGAGTCCTCGCGGAGGTCGCGCAGGATGTTCGTCAACTGGAATGCGATGCCGCGCGCGGTCGAGAGTTCGCGCGCGCGCGCGCGGTCCGCGCCATCGCGCACACCCCACACATCGAGGCAGATCCGCCCCACCGTCGAGGCCACGCGGTCGCAGTAGAGCGCGGTCTCCGCGAAGTCCGCGTAGACGCGCGGCGCGAGATCCATGCGCTGCCCCTCGATCGCGTGCAGGAAGTCGTCGATTCCCAGGCTGAACGCCACCCGCTCCTGCGCAAGCGCAAGGCACACGAGTTCCTCGCGCGAGAGCCCTGATTCGCCGCCCTCCGCGATCACACGCGCGGCATCGCGGTGCCATTCGCGGCCGAACGCGGCGCGAGTGCGCGCCTCGAACCAGTCGAGCAGGCGACGCCGCTCGTCCTCGGTCGCCGTGCCGTCGTCGGCGATGTCGTCGACCACGCGCATCCACGCGTACACGACATACAGCGCAAGCCGCTCGCGCCTCGGCAAGAGCCGAAGCCCGTGGTAGAAGTTGCGCGCCTCGCGCCGCGTGATTGACTCGCACAGCCGCCACGCGTCCTGGATCGCGAACTCGACGGCGACGCCGAGTTCGTGCGGCACGGGCTCCGCGCCCGGCACGGGAACCTCGCCCGCGGTGCGCGAATCGTTCGGTCCGTCGGCGTTCCCGCCGGTCATGGCGCAGGCACCGCGTCGGGCGACGACGCATCGGTCGGCGAAGCGGCGCGAGAATCCTCTACCGCGCGCATCGGGAAGCGCGCCGCATCGGGATCAGGCTCGGGATCGATGATCCACTGGCTCGGTCCCGGCAGCGCGGGCCGATACGACGCGAACCGCCGCATCGCCACCGCTCGCATCACGAGCATCGCCTTGCGCGGCGCGCTCAGCGTGGGGCGTTCGAGGACGGTCTCGCAGTTCCATCGCTCGATGTTCCAGAGCACGGTGCGCCCGCCCGCCGCGAACAGCCAGAGCAGCGGCTGCACCTCGCGCGACGCCGACGGCACCAGCGGCGCAGCGCGCTCGTACACATCCCATGTCCGCGCGACCAGCCGCCGCACGAGCCGCCGCGCGTCGGTCCAGAACTCGCCGTCGGCCGCGAATCCGCGCGCGATCGTCTCGGCAAGCCGCGCCTCGAAGTCCGCGATGTCGTGCATGTCGGCGGGCACGTAGATCCGCCGGCGCTCGGTCCAGTCGCGCCGGATGTCCTGCCAGTGGTTCGTCAGCTGCAGCGCCGTGCACAGCGCGTCGCTCGCCGCGAGTTGCGCATCGTCGCAGCGCTCGCCAAGCACCTTGAGCACGATCCGCCCGACGGGATTCGCGCTCAGCCTGCAGTAGCCGAGCACCTCGTCCCACGTCGCGTAGCGCGTCTTCACCTGGTCGAGCTCGAACGCACCGATGAGATCCGCGAACGGCTCGGCCGACAGCCCGCAGCGCGCGAAGGTCTCGCGCAGCGCGACGAACACGGGATGCCGCGCCTCACCCGCCGCCAGCGCGTCGAGCTCGCGCCGCCACCACGCGAGGAGCTCAAGCGAGCGCTCCGCGCTTCCCGCCTCGTCGCCAAGGTCGTCCGCCCAGCGGCAGAACGCGTACACCGCCGCGAAATCGGCCTGCGCCCGCTCGGGCACCAGCGGCGACAGCACCGAGAAGTTCTCGTAGTGCGCGCCCGCAAGGCGCCTGCAGTACGCGCGCGCCTCGTCGAGCGACACCGCCGCGGCCTGATCGGGGCCGAATCGCGGGAGATCGTCGCGGATGATGCTGCCTGCGCCCATTCGAGCGAGAAAGGTACCGCACGCGGGGCGCGAGGGGGGCAGGTCGCGCGTATCATCTTCGCCCTGATGAAGATCCTGCTCGCCAACCCCCGCGGCTTCTGCGCCGGCGTCTACATGGCGATCGACGTCGTCGACCAGCTGCTCG
>JBIIRG010000352.1:0-2696 GCA_044341665.1 Phycisphaerales bacterium
CCGCGTGGCCTCGCAACGACATCGACCGCTTCGTCCTCGCCCGCATGGAGCGCGCGGGTACAGGTCCGAGCCCCGAGGCCGAGGCCGAGGACCTCGTCCGCCGCGCCTACCTCGACCTGACGGGCCTCCCGCCGACGCCCGAGGAGACCTCCGCGTACCTCGCCGACCCGCGCCCCGACCGGTTCGAGCGGCTCTTCGACCGC
This sequence comes from Phycisphaerales bacterium, assembly GCA_044341665.1. Lineage (GTDB taxonomy): Bacteria > Planctomycetota > Phycisphaerae > Phycisphaerales > SM1A02 > QWPT01. The sequence goes on from JBIIRG010000352.1 coordinate 204, forward strand.
CTGACCACCGAGGAGCCGTACCGCATGCGCTACGCCGAGCGCATGTCGGTGCCGTGGCTCGACATCGCCCGCTACGCCGACACGAGCGGCATCCACATGGACGCGGGGCGGCAGATGTGGCTGTGGCGCGACTGGACCATCGAGGCCTTCCGCCAGAACAAGCCCTACGACGACTTCATCGTCGAGCAGCTTGCCGGCGACCTGATTCCGAATGCCACGATCGAGCAGGTCATCGCCTCCGGCTTCAACCGCAACCACGTGACCACCGACGAGGGCGGCGCGATCAACGAGGAGTACCTGCTCGAGTACGCCGTGGACCGCGTGAACACGACGGGTTCGGCATTCCTCGGCCTCTCGGTCGGCTGCGCGCGCTGCCACGACCACAAGTTCGATCCTGTCACGATCGATGACTTCTACTCGCTCATCGCGTTCTTCAACTCGAACGAGGAGCCCGGTCTCTACTCGCAGCAGCCCGACCCGAACCGCGCCTTCGAGCCGTTCATCGAGGTGCCGCGCAAGGACGACGAGGGCAGGCTCTCGATCCTGGCCGAGGCGGAGCGGCGCGCCCGCGAGCAGCAGGCGAGTGCAGGCGAGGCTGAGAAGGCGGAGCTCGACGCGTTCGTGGCGGGTGTCCGCGAGGGCTTCAACGCCGTGCCGGCGGCGGTTGTCTCCGCCTCGAGCGCCGCGGGCGCCACGATGACCCTGCAGCCGGACGGCTCGGTGTTGGCCGGCGGCGAGAACCCCGCCAACGACGTCCACACCATCGTCCTGCGCACCGACGCGACGGACATGCGCCTGCTCAGGCTCGAGGCGCTCGTCGATCCGTCGCTCGGCGCCGGCCGCACGGGTCGCGCGTACAACGGCAACGCGGTGCTCGACCATATCGCCGTCGAGGCGGTGTCGGTCGCCGATCCGGCGCGCCGCGAGACGGTCGGCCTTGCCTGGGCGTGGGCCGACTACGAGCAGGAGAACGGCGACTACCGCGTCGTCAACGCGCTGACCAAGGCCGAGGGCCGCCAGTGGGCGGTCCGCTCGCACGAGGTCGACGGCATGCGCACCGCGCTCTTTGCGACGGCCAAGCCGTTCGGCTTTGCCGGCGGCACCGAGCTGCGCATCACGCTGCACTACCACTCGCCCTACGCGCAGCACATCTTCGGCCGCGTGCGGCTCACCCCCATGCAGGCGAGCGACGCGGCGCTGGCGCAGCTGCCGACCGCCGTCAGCGGCTGGTACATCGCGGGTCCGTTCTTTGGCGAACCGCGCGCGGGCTATGGCGTCGAGTACGGCCCCGAGAAGGAGACGGCGTTCCGTCGCGGCGCGCGCTTCCGCGCAGGCGAGCAGGAGGACGGCTGGCGCTACGCGCCGGGCGTGATCGACGGACAGGTCGTGGGTCTCGCCGCGTCGGTCGGTTCCGAGTTCATCGCGCGGCAGATCTACTCGCCGACTGCCCGCCGGATCGAGCTCTCGATGGGCTCCGACGACGGCATCGTCATGTACCTCAACGGGCGCAAGGTGCACGAGAACCAGTCCGACCGCGCGCCGGCGCCCGACCAGGACCGCGTGTCGCTCGATCTCGCTGCGGGCGAGAACTTCCTCGTCTGCAAGGTGGTCAACACGGGCGGTGGTGCGGGTTTCTACAGCCGCATGGTGCCGGCCGAGGGCGAGTTTGCGCGCGAGATGCTGGCGCTCGTCGCCGGCGACGCCCACGTTCGCCCCGCCGCCGCCGAGAGCGCGCGCAACGCGTGGCGGGCGCGCTTCTCGCCGAGCTTCCTTGCCGCCCAGAAGGAGATCGAGCGCGTGGCCGCCGAGCGCGCGCAACTGCTCGCGTCGACGCCCAAGACCATGGTCATGCGCGAGATGGCCACGCCGCGCGAGACCTTCGTGCACATGCGTGGCGCGTACGACCAGCCCGATCGGAACCGCCGCGTGGAGCGCGCCATTCCCAAGGTGCTCGGCGCGCTGCCCCCGGATGCACCCCGCAACCGCCTGGGCCTCGCGCAGTGGATCGTGTCCGACGAGAACCCGATCACCGCGCGCGTGGTCGTGAACCGCGTGTGGGAGCAGTTCTTCGGGAACGGCCTCGTGCGGACGAGCGACGACTTTGGCCTGCAGGGCGAGTGGCCGACGCATCCCGAGCTGCTCGACACGCTGGCCGTGCGCTTCCGCGAGGGCGGCTGGGACCTGCGTGCACTCGTGCGCGACATCGTCACCAGCGCGACCTACCGCCAGAGCTCGCGCGTGCGCACCGAAGTGGCGTCGGCCGATCCCGGCAACCGGCTCCTGAGCCACTACCCGCGCCAGCGCCTCGCCGCCGAGCAGATCCGCGACCAGGCGCTGTACGTCGCGGGCCTCCTCGTCGAGAAGCCCGGCGGTCCGAGCGTCAAGCCGTACCAGCCCGAAGGCCTCTGGCAGGAGGTCGCCATGCTCCAGTCGAACACGCGCGTCTACCAGCAGGGGATGGGCGATGACCTCTGGCGGCGCAGCATGTACACC
>JBIIRG010000353.1:0-2689 GCA_044341665.1 Phycisphaerales bacterium
CGCCCGCACGCGCCCGCCGTGCTTCATCAACTACCAGCTGTTCCCCAAGATGATCGAGGGTCATCAGCTCGCCGACATCGTGGCGGTGCTGGGCTCGCTCAACATCATCGCGGCCGAGCTGGACCGCTGATCGAGCGGTCGCTGCGAGGTAGCTCCCGTATTGGAGCGGTCGCTGCTGCGGCAGCTTCCTCTGGTGATAGGACGGAGTGCGAGTTCGAGTGCGAGTTCGAGTGTGACGACGAGTGAAGGTAGGACCATCTGAAGGATTGAATCTCGCCAGAGCGAGCAATCCGTTGCGAGCGCTACAAACATGAGCTGGACGACGAAACCTTCCGCCACCACCAAGATCCCCACCCGCGCCGAGCCGTACTGCACGCAGGCGATGAAGGACCGGTGGACCAAGGACATCCTCCCGCGCTACGCGACCAAGCAGGGCGCGCTGCTGCCGATCCTCCACGAGATCCAGCACGATCACCGCCACATCCCGTACCAGGCGATGGTCGAGATCGCGGCGTTCCTCTCCATCACGCCCGCCGAGGTGCTCGACACGGTCACCTTCTACGAGGAGTTCCACACCGAGCCAGTGGGCAAGTGCGTGATCGGCATCTGCCAGTCGATCGCCTGCGAGGTGTGCGGCCACCAGAAGCTGCTCAACCATGTGCGCGACCGCCTCGGCATCGAGCCGCACGAGACCACCGACGACGGCAAGTTCACGCTGCTCGCCCTCGAGTGCCTTGGTTCGTGCGACACGGCTCCCGTCGCGCTCTTCAACGAGAAGCTCCACGAGAACCTCACCATCGAGAAGGTCGACAAGCTGATCGATGAAGCCCAGAAGGGCGGGAACAGCGGCGGGCACCACTGATGCCCGATCCGCGCGAGCCATCGATCCTCGAGAGCCTTGAAGGCTTCTTCCGAGGAATCCGCGAGGGGCTCGAGGACGACAAGCCGCCGGTCCCCCCGGCGGAGAACCCGACCGACGGGAAGTCCCGCGAGGTCGGGCGCAAGGTGCAGGAAGTGCGGCGCGGCGACTACATCTTCCGCCGCACCACGATCGATGAAGTGATCTTCGACCCGGCTCCGCCGGAGACGACAGGCGAACGACCATGCCCATGACCGAGCCCATCCTCACGAAGCGCATCCCCACCCATCCGTGGGGCGACCCGAAGACCCGCAAGACGGTCGGCGTCGACGAGTTCATCGCCACGGGCGGCTACAAGTCGCTCGAGAAGGCGCTCGAGATGACGCCCGCCGACATCGTGAACCTGGTCAAGGACGCGAACCTGCGCGGCCGCGGCGGCGCGGGCTTCTCCTGCGGCCTCAAGTGGTCGTTCCTCGCGCCCCCGGACGGCGGCCGCCGCTACCTCTGCATCAACTGCGACGAGGCCGAGCCCGGCACCTTCAAGGACCGCCTGCTGTGCGACTACGACCCGCACATCATCATGGAAGGCATCGCGATCGCCTGCTACGCGTGCCAGCTCGACACCGCGTACTTCTTCATCCGCGGCGAGTACCACCACCAGGCCAAGGTCGTCGAGAAGGCGATCCAGGAGGCTTACGCCAAGGGCATCTTCGGCAAGCAGGGCCTGATGAACGGCAAGTCGAAGTTCGCCGTCGACTGCTACCTCCACCGCGGCGCGGGCGCGTACATCTGCGGTGAAGAGACGGGCCTCCTCGAGGCGATCGAAGGCCGCCGCGGCTGGCCGCGCCTCAAGCCGCCGTTCCCCGCGGTCAAGGGCCTCTTCGGCCGCCCGACCATCATCAACAACGTCGAGACCCTCGCCGCCGTGAGCCCGATCGTCGATCGCGGCCTCTCGTGGTGGAAGGGCCTCGGCTGCGAGAGCAACATCGGTGGCGCGCCGAGCTACGGCATGAAGCTCATGGGCGTCTCGGGCCATGTCAACCGCCCGGGCGTCTACGAGTGCGACCTCGGCATCCCGCTCAAGGACCTCGTCGAGAAGCACTGCCTCGGCATGCGCGGCGGCAAGAAGTTCAAGGGCGCGATCGCGGGCGGCGTGTCGATGGGCATCCTCGGCCCCGACCAGTTCGATGCGCCGATGGACTTCGACATCGGCCGCCGATGCGACGTCATGGGCCTCGGCACCGCCTGCCCGACGGTCTTCGACGAGGACACCGACATGGTGGCCGTCGCCCGCAACATCGCGCGCTTCTTCAAGAACGAGTCGTGCGGCCAGTGCACGCCGTGCCGCGAGGGCGCGGGCTGGATCTACAAGCTCATCACCCGCATCGAGCGCGGCGACGCGACCACCAAGGACCTCGATCTCCTGCTCGAGATCGCGGGCTCGATGGGCATCATGCCCGGCACCACGATCTGCGGCCTCTCCGACGGCAACAACTGGGCGATCCGCACGATCGTCAACAAGTACCGCAGCGAGTTCGAGGCGCGCGTGAAGCCGCAGTTCGTTGCCGTCAGCACCATCCCGCTGACGGTCGCGCGTTGAACGCCTCAGCGCCGAGCGTCACCTTCCACGCCGGCGAGGGCTGTCCGCCCTCGCTCGACCGATCCCGCCTCGCCCGCGAGTTCGCGGCGTTGCTCATGCGCTTCCCGCGCGCGGTCGCCCGCGTCGACGTGCAGCTTGTCGGCGACCACGCGATGGCCGCTGCGCACAAGCGCTTCATGGATATCGACGGCACCACCGACGTCATGAGCTTTCCCGCGCACGACGATTCC
>JBIIRG010000118.1:0-9060 GCA_044341665.1 Phycisphaerales bacterium
CAGGAGGAGGTCGACGAGAAGAAGGTCGATCGCGTGCGCATTCCGATCGAGCGTGCGAAGGAAATTCTCTCCGCACAAGGCAAGTAAGCCTACAACCAACGGATGCGATCCGACGAACGCGACCCCAGCGCCCAGACGCCCCGACGTGCCGAAACCATGAACCGCCTGCCACGCGCCATCCTCGCTCCGCTTGCCGCACTCGCGGCATCGCTGTGCCTCGCGGGCCAAGCGAAGGCGCAGCTCAATCTCGGCGTCCCCGAGGAGCTCAAGGGCATCGACATCATCGAGCACCTCAACGAGCCGCTGCCCCTCGACACGCGCTTCACCGACGACGCGGGCCGCCAGGTCACGCTGCGCGACTACTTCAAGGGCGAGCGCCCGGTGCTCCTGCAGCTCGGCTACAACAAGTGCCCGATGCTGTGCAACCTGGTGCTCAACGGCACCTTCGACGGCCTCAAGGGCGTCGAGTGGATGCCCGGCAAGGAGTTCGACGTGCTGTCGATCTCGGTCGATCCGACCGAGACGCCCGAGCTCGCCAAGGCCAAGAAGGAAAGCTACCTCGCCGAGTTCGAGCGCAAGGGCGCGGGGCAGGGCGTCCACTTCCTCGTGGGCAGCGAGATCATGTCGAAGACGGTGGCCGAGGCGGTCGGCTTCAGCTTCCGCCGCCAGGACAACGGCGACTACGCCCACGCGGCCGTGATCATGCTCATCACGCCCGAGGGCCGCATCAGCCGCTACATGTACGGGACGAAGTTCGAGCCCGCCGACCTCCGCATGGGCCTCCTCGAGGCCTCGCAGGGCAGGATCGGCACCACGCTCGACCGCTTCATCCTGTGGTGCCACATCTACGACGCGAACGCGCGCGGCTACGTGCTGCAGGCGCGCCGCGTCATGTCGATCGGCGGAGCCGTGACGCTGGCCGTCCTCGCGGGCGGGCTCGGCGCCTTCTGGTACGCCGAGGTCCGAAGAAGGAAGCAGCAAAGCGCGACGGCAGCCAACGCCGCCGCCGCGAATTGAAGAGGCGATTGAACGTGACCCACCTCATCACCACCATCCTGATGCAGTCGAGCTCCGATCCAGCCCTCGCGGCCGGCGAAGGACCGACGCCGAAGACCTTCTGGCTCCCGGAGGGCGCGTCGACGTTCGCCGAGACCAACGACTGGGTCTTCAACTTCATCAACTACATCAACTACTTCTTCTTCTTCCTCGTGGTGGGACTCATGTTCTACTTCGTGTGGAAGTACCGCCAGAAGGGGCGCGAGGTCTACGCGCGCGGCCCGAGCCACAACACCGTGCTCGAGCTCGGCTGGACGATCATCCCCACGATCATCGTGGTGGTCATCTTCTTCATCGGGTTCCGCGGCTTCGTGAGCATGAAGACCGTGCCCGCGAACGCCTACCAGATCGACGTCACCGCGCTCCGCTACGGCTGGGTGTTCAAGTACCCCAACGGCGCCACCAGCGACGACCTCTACGTCCCCGCGGGCAAGCCGGTCAAGCTGGTCATGCGCAGCGAGGACGTGCTCCATTCGCTCTACATCCGCGACTTCCGCGTCAAGCAGGACGTCGTTCCCGGCCGCTACACGACGATGTGGTTCCAGGCCGACCACCCGACCGGCAAGACCGAGAGCGGCGAGGACGCGTTCCACCACCTCTTCTGCACCGAGTTCTGCGGCGTCGGCCACTCGAACATGAACCGCAAGGTCTACGTGCTCAACGAGACCGACTTCAGCGAGTGGGTCGTTGAGCAGGGCCGCTGGCTCGACAAGATCCCCGAGGCCGAGCTCTACTCGAAGGCCGGTCCCAAGCTCTTCGCGCGCTGCGTGGGATGCCACACGCTCGACGGCAAGGCGGGCACCGGCCCGTCGTGGGGCAACTACGACGGCTCGGGCAACATCTGGGAGCGCACCTCGGCGGCCAACAGCGCGCACAAGGTCGACGGCAAGTCGATCAGCGAGCTCATCGGCCCGGGCAAGAAGTACGAGAACCCCGAGAGCTACCTGCGCGCCTCGATCCTCAATCCCAACGACCACATCGTCGAGGGCTACGGCCCAGCGATGCCCACCTTCCGCGGACAGCTCAACGACAAGGCCATCGACGCCCTCATCGGCATGATGCGCCACCTCGACGAGTTCGACGCGAAGGGCAATTTCGTCGGCAAGAAGTGATGCAGACGGCTGAGACGAACCGAACACGCACAAGCGAGTGACGCCATGACGACCCTCGATACCCGCCCGATCCACGATGAAGTGCCAGGCAACTACCTGACCTTCCGCCGCGGCCTTCTCTCCTGGCTCCTGACCCTCGACCACAAGCGCATCGGCGTGATGTACCTCATCGCCGTGCTCGGGTCGTTCTTCGTGGGCGGCGTGATGGCGCTGCTGGTGCGCACCAAGCTGCTCTGGCCGGGCGAGGTCAGCTGGATGACCGCCGACCAGTACAACAAGGCCTTCACGCTGCACGGCGCGATCATGGTGTTCCTCGTGATCATCCCGAGCATCCCCGGTGCGCTCGGCAACTTCGTGCTGCCGATCATGCTGGGCGCCAAGGACGTCGCCTTCCCCCGGCTCAACCTCTTCAGCTTCTACCTGTGGATCCTGGGCGCCGCGTGCGCGGTGTACTCGCTTCTCGCCGGCGGCTTCGACACGGGCTGGACCTTCTACACGCCGTATTCGTCGCAGTTCGGCGCGGGCGGCACCATCCCCGTCCTCGTGGGCGTGTTCATCCTCGGCTTCTCGTCCATCTTCACGGGCGTCAACTTCATCGTCACCATCCACAAGCTGCGTCCGCCGGGCATGACCTGGTTCCGCATGCCGCTCTTCCTGTGGGCCCTCTACGCGACCGCCGTCATCCAGGTGCTCGCGACGCCGGTCCTCGGCATCACGGTCGCCATGCTGGTGATCGAGCGCGCCTTCAACATCGGCATCTTCGATCCCGCGATGGGCGGCGACCCGGTGCTCTTCCAGCACTTCTTCTGGTTCTACTCGCACCCGGCCGTCTACATCATGATCCTGCCGGGCATGGGCATCATCAGCGAGATCATCGCGGTGCACAGCCACCGCCACATCTTCGGCTTCCGCTTCATCGCCTTCAGCTCGATCGCGATCGCGATCTTCAGCTTCCTCGTGTGGGGACACCACATGTTCACCAGCGGCCAGTCGCCGCTCATGAACGTGCTCTTCTCGGCGATCACCTTCTCGGTGGCCATCCCGTCGGCGGTCAAGGTGTTCAACTGGCTGGCGACCCTCTACAAGGGCTCGATCTCGCTCAACACGGCCATGTGGTACGGCCTGTCGTTCATCTTCCTGTTCACGATCGGCGGACTCACGGGCATCCCGCTCGCCGTGCTCTCGACCGACATCCACCTGCACGACACCTACTTCGTGGTCGCGCACTTCCACTATGTGATGATGGGCTCCGCGCTGATCGCCATGATCGGCGGCATGCACCACTGGTGGCCCAAGATGTTCGGCGTGATGTTCAACGAGACCTGGGGCAAGATCGCCTGCGCGCTCGTCTTCATCGGCTTCAACATGACCTTCTTCACCCAGTTCATGCTGGGCTCGCAGGGCATGCCTCGCCGCTACTACCTCTATCAGCCTGAGTTCCAGATCTACCACCACATCTCGACCGGCGGCTCCTACATCATGGGCCTCGGCTTCCTGATCACGGCGATCTACCTGATCCACTCCCTCTTCGCCGGCAAGAAGGCGCCCGCCAATCCGTGGGGCGGCGCCAGCCTCGAGTGGCAGTGCACCTCGCCGCCGCCGCATGACAACTTCTCGACCACGCCGCGCGTGGGCGACTGCTACGACTTCAGCGCCGTCAGCTGGGACGAGAAGCAGCAGGGTTACGTCGTCGATACCGAGGCGCACGTCGCCGCGGCACAACACGGAAAGGGCCACTGATCGTGTCGCACTCTGCATCCCACGCCGACTCGCACGGCCATGACCATGGCCACGGTCATGGCGATCACGCGAAGTACCCGTTCCTCGCGCACCACTTCGACACGCCGCTCCAGCAGTTCGAGTCGGGCAAGCTCGGCATGTGGGTGTTCCTCGCCACCGAAGTGCTGTTCTTCGGCGCGCTGTTCGTGATGTACGCGATCCTGCGCTTCAAGAACCCCGAGGTCTTCTCGTACGCGGCGAACTACCTCGACACCATCCTCGGCGGCATCAACACCTGCGTGCTGATCCTCTCGAGCCTCACCATGGCGGTCGGTGTGCGCGCTGCGCAGACCAACAAGAAGGGCCTGCTCACCGTGTGCCTCGCGCTCACGCTCGCCGGCGCGATCGGGTTCCTCGTCATCAAGTACTTCGAGTACACCCACAAGTTCCACCTGAACCTGAAGTGGGGCCAGGCGTTCTACCAGCCGGTCACCGAGGCAGATGCCCAGACCGCCAAGGTCGAGCCCGCGCCTGTCGCGAATCCCGTGCTCGCCATCACCTCGCCGAATCCGTCGGCGGGTGCCGATGCCGCCGCCACCGTGCAGCTGCCTCCGAGCGACGCCACCGCCATCGTTGCGCCCAAGTCGGGCCCCGACGGCGTCGCGCCGCCCGCCATGGTCGCGGCGTCCAGCGAAGCGATGCACGTCGGGCACAAGACGGGTCCGCACCTGCTCGACTCCGATATGCCCGCGAAGACCCACCAGTTCTTCGCGATCTACTACCTCATGACCGGCCTGCACGGCATCCACGTGCTCATCGGCGTGGGCGTGATCGGCTGGCTGCTTTGGGGTTCGCTCAAGGGCCGCTACGGCAGCGACTACTACACGCCCGTCGATCTCGTCGGCCTCTACTGGCACGTCGTCGACCTCGTGTGGATCTTCCTCTTCCCGCTCTTCTACCTCATCCACTGATTCCATCCAGCTGCGCGCCACCGCGCGATAGGACGCATCATGTCTTCCCACGCCGCACACGGTCACGGTCATCACGGCGAGCAGCACCCGCTCGTCGGGCACCTCGTGCCGTACTCCACGCTCTTCGCCACCGGCGGCGCGCTGCTCGTGCTCACGGTCATCACCGTGGCCGCGCGCTACGTCGACCTCGGCGAGGCCAACATCTACCTGGCCATCGGCATTGCGGTGGTCAAGGCCACGCTGGTGTCGCTCTTCTTCATGCACCTGCGCTGGGACCGTCCGTTTAACCTCATGGTCCTCGTGGGCTCCATCCTGTTCGTGGTGCTCATGATGGTGTTCTGCATGATGGACGTCGGTCAGTACATGAACTCGGAGAACGCGGGCAACCCCAAGAACGTCCAGACGTACCTCGACGCCAACGCGCCGTTCGCCCCCGTGACCGGCAAGAAGTGACGCCCGCACCGGCAGCTTCGGCGACCACCCCTCCGTGAAGCAGCCCGACACACCATTCGATGACCCGAAGGCCCGCTTCCAAGCGGGCCTTTTTGGCATGTGGCTGTTTCTCGTGGTCTTGGCCGTCTTGTTCGTGTCGGCCATCCTCGGCTACGTGGTGGTGCGCGTCGACAACGGTGCCGACTTCATACCTGCAGGTGCACCCCGGCCGCCCGCGCTGCTGCTCCTGAGCACCGGCTTGCTGCTCGTCTCGAGCGTGACCATGCAGCGCGCCGTCCAGGCGGGGCGCCGGGGCGACCCAGCGCAGGGCGGCATGATGCTCGTGACCGTCGCGCTCGCGCTTGGGTTTCTCGCCCTCCAGTGGATCGCGTGGCAGCAGTGGCTGTCGGCCGACCTCGCCCTCGACGACAACCTGTATGCGTGGACGTTCTACGTGCTCACCGGCATGCATGCGGCGCACGTGCTGGGCGGGCTACCCGCAATGGCGATCACCACCGTGAAGGCCGCGCGCGCGGGCTACACCCCCGAGAACCACCGCGGCATCGTCTACTGCGCCATGTACTGGCACTTCCTCGACGGCGCGTGGATCGTGCTCTACGCGACGCTGTGGTTCGGATCGATGGGCTGACCGTCGTCCAAAAGCGACGATGCCAGCCCTCGCGGACTGGCACCGTGCGCCGATCTGATTCGGTATCCCCTCGGAACTCGTCCAAAGGACGCGCGCTCCCCATGCGCGCGCGGCCTTCGTTCAGGAGTTCGCCGAAACGCCCGTGATCAAGTCATGATCCAGTCATGATCCAGACATGATCCAGTCATGATCCAGTCATGATCCAGTCATGGACCAACCATGATTCAATCAGGCGGGCGCCGGCCAGTGGAGGCTCTCCCGATCAGAGAGCACCTCGCCGCAGATCCATGCGACAACGAGGGGAAAGAGCGCACGGATTTGCTGAGATTTCGCAACTCGGACCATTCGAGGGTCCGCGGGCCCGCCGCCGCAGGACGGGTCAGGGCAGGGGGACCGCTTGTATCGGCCCTCGCGGGGCCATCACGGCGTCGAAGCCAAAGAGCAGTCCGGGCACCGTTCGCAGCGGCTGCCCGTCGCCGCGCCCGATGCGCGCGACCGACGGCCCCGGCGGCAGGTGCGCCACCAACGGCACGCCCGCGACCGTGAAGCGGACCGTCCGGTCGGCCTCGCACCGCGCCACCAGCGCCTCGATCGACACCGCATGCCACGCACCATCGAGCTCGAGGGCCACCATGGGCGACTTGAGCCGCAGCCCGGCCGCTGAGAGCTCCGCGGCCGAGCGCTGGGGATCCGCCGGGTACTCCAGTCCGTCCTGCAGGAAGTACCGCGCGTACGAGATCTCCTTCATCCGGCGGATCATCTGCGGATCGCGCAGCGTGACCGTCGTCTGCGGGTGCGCCGCGAACCAATCGGACCACGTGGTGATGCAGGCGTCGGGCAGGAGCTCGAGTTCCACGCCACCGCCCGAAGCCAGCGGACCTGCCACCGCGCGCCGCTCGAGCTGCACGAACAGGCTCGGCGTGTGCGATGCGCGGGCGACGCCGCCGTCGAACGCAGCCTTGTCGCAGAACACCAGGTTCGAGTCCACGAGCAGTCCGCTCACCTCGAACAGCCGCACCGCACCGCCGACATCGCGCCTGAACACCATGGCGCTGTCGCAGAGCGGCGAGTAGGTCGCCACCACGGGCACTCCCGCGACCGTGTCGTTCACCACCTCGTGCACGTTCATCATCGACAGCGGCCACGCATGCGGCTGGCCGTTGATGACGATCCCGAGCACGCGATCGGTGCTCACCACGTACTTCGGTCGATTGCGCTCGTTGTACACGAGCATCTCCACGCCACGCAGGTGCTCGGGGTTGTCGAGCGACGGAAGGAAACCCCGCGGGTTGCCCGACGGACGCAGCGACTCCTTCGGGAGAAGCAGCGTGGAGAGGTCGTAGCCGTAGCTGTCGATCGAGTACCCGTCGCCGACCGGACGGCGGCCCATGATGGGTCCGAGCATGCTCCACAAGAACACCATCAGGACAAGGAACGCCGCCAACGCGATCACCCATCCGCCGCCGCGAAAGGTCAGCGTGGGAGAGCCGCGGTCCTGCGTGGAATCACTCGTGGAATCACTCGTGGAATCACTCGTGGAATCACTCATGGCGTTGCTTCCTGACTCGGGGTCCGTGTCTCCTCGACCGTCACGCCGCCACGCCCCTTGAAGAGCGCCGTCAGCGAGCCCGGACCGCGATCGATGGTCATGACCGCCAGCACCACAGGCAAGTAGGTGATGCTCGCAAGAAACAGCCTCCGCGCGCTGCGGTCGTCGCGCACGCGAAAGAAACCCCAGGCAAACCATGTGAAGCCGATGCCGCACAGCGCCGTCACCACCGCGCTCACCATGCCCACGAGCCCAAGCGCCGTCGCGCTCATCGCCAGCGGCACCAGCGGCAGCGTCGTCAGGAGCACCACCTGCGCCGTGATCTCGCCATCGTGGTCGCGCACGGGCAGCATCTCGTGCCCGCCTCGCGCGTAGTCCTCGCGGTACATCCACGCGAGCGCCAGGAAGTGCGGGATCTGCCACACGAAGAGCAGCCCGCCCAGCAGCCACGCGCCCGGGTCCACGCTGCCCGTGACCGCGGTCCAGCCGATGACCGGCGGGATCGCGCCGCACACCGCGCCCACGAGCGTGTTGAAGGTGGTGCGTGGCTTGAGCGGCGTGTAGAGCAGCGCGTAGAGGACGATGTTGACCGCGGCGAGCGCCGCTGGCAGCAGCCCGACCATCAGGCCGAGCAGCGCTGCGCCCGCGTATCCCGTCACCATCGCGGCGATGAACACCATGGCGGGGTGCACCTGCTTGGCGGGCAACGGGCGCCCGCGCGTGCGCAGCATGAGCGCGTCGCGCCGCCGCTCGAAGAGCTGGTTGAAGAGCGACGCGCTTGCGGCTGCGCCCGCGGTGCCGGCGCATGTCCACCCTAGCCGTGCCCAGTCGATGGGTCCGAGTTCCGCCAGCGCAAACCCGACGGCGGTCGTCACGAGCACCAGCGCGTTGAGACGGACCTTGGTGAGCTCGGCCCACACACCGACCAGGCCTCGCGCCCGCGGCTTTCCGTGGGGCGACTCGGGCGGGCGACCACGGGGATCGGTCTCCAGCGCTGCGAGCGCAGCGTGGTCGTTCGCGGGGATTTCAGCGGTGTTCGGCATGGAGTCGTGAACGGGAAATCCTACTATAGAAGCCCTTCGCACGACCGACGCGCGGCGAAGCGCCGTGGGAGCAACCGCATGATTCGATCGATCGTTCTGATGCTCGCGCAGGCAGCGCCCGACGCTGCCGCAGCCGCCGTGCCTGGCGACAAGGTCCTCGACGGCAAGGTCCTCGACGACAAGGTCCTTGGCCTCGGCGTTCTGACGGCGGGCTTCGTCGTCGGGGCGATCCTCGTGCTCGTCGCGACCCGCTTCGTCCGCACCGTGCATCTTGCCCTTGGCTTCGCCACCACGGCCTGCATGTGGGCGATCGGCTACATCGCCATGATGGCCCCGGGCCTCTGGCTCGGCGAGCTCCTCTTCGTCGCGACGCTTGCCGTTCCCGTCGCCTTCGGTGCCATGGCGCGCCGCGCCGGTGCATCGCCCGTCAAGGTCGGGCTCACATCCGCCTTCGCCAACCTGCTCATCATCGGTGCCTTCCTGCGCGATGAGAAGGGCGGTGCGCCTGCCTGGACTCCCGTGGCCTACG
>JBIIRG010000119.1:0-9054 GCA_044341665.1 Phycisphaerales bacterium
CGAGGAAGTCGCCCAGGCGCGAGCGGATGGTGCCCGTGCCGCGGGTGGAGACCGTCTCGCGCATGTTGCGGAGCTGGGTGGCGACCGACGCGTCGATCAGTTGGTCGCCGATGCGGAGCTTGACGCCGCCGATCATGTTCGGGTCGCTGTACTGGTGCAGGACGGCGTCCTTCGAGAACGCATCCTTGACGCGTGCCTTGACGGTCGCGATCACGTCGTCGGAGGCCTTGCCATCGACGGTGAACATGTCGACCTCGATGCGGCCGAGGCGCTCCTGGAGCAGCGCGTCGAATGCGTCGGCGACGTCGGCGATGCGGCCGGCGCGACCGTGGTTCGCAAGCACCATGACGAAGCGGAAGACCAGGTCGCTGACGCGGCCCTTGACGATCTTCTCGAGCGCGGACTTGCGCTTGTCGTTTCCGACGATCGGAGTCTTGAGGAACTCGGCGAACTTCTTGTCGCCGCGGATGATCTCGGCGAGGTCGCGGAGCTCGCTCGCGCACGCCTCGGCGACGGCGTTGCCGCCCATCTTGTCGCAGACCTCGAGGAGGCTCTGCGCGTAGACGCTGGCGATTTCGTCGATGTTCTTGGTGGCTGCCATCTGGATAGGCCTCGATCGAGATCAGTTGCGGGCGCGCGAAAGTTCAGCCAGGCTCTCGGAGACGAGGCGCGACTGGTCGCCGGCACTCACCTCGCGGCGGAGAATCTTGGACGCCATGGTCGCGGCGAGCGCGACGGAGTGGTCGTTGAGCTCCTTGACCGCGGCCTCGCGGGCCGACTGGATGTCGGCGAGGGCGCGCGCCTTCATGTCGGCGAGCTCGGTGTCGTTCTTCGCGCGCAGTTCGTCGGCGACCTTGCGCGCCGTGGCCTGCGCCTCGGCGATGGTCCGCGTGGCCTCTTCCTGGGCCTGGCGCAGCTTCTCCTCGAACTTCCTCTGCGCCGACTCCGCCTCGCGGCGGGCCTTCTCGGCGGCGTCGATCTCGCCCTTGATCTTGGCGTAGCGCTCGTCGAGGCCGGCGATGATGCGCGGCCAGACCAGCACGCGCAGCAGCGCGAACAGGCCGATCGTGACCACGACCGCGGTGCCGTAGGAGAGCAGCTTGAACTCGAGCGGATTCACACCGCCCT
Organism: Phycisphaerales bacterium; assembly: GCA_044341665.1. Classification (GTDB taxonomy): domain Bacteria; phylum Planctomycetota; class Phycisphaerae; order Phycisphaerales; family SM1A02; genus QWPT01. Next base: position 1,129 of record JBIIRG010000119.1, read on the forward strand.
CGGCGGCGAGCGTGACGGAAACGAAGGAAAGAGCGTCGGTCATGGTTGGTGCTCGGAAGGCCGACGCACAGAGCGGCGGCGTGTGATCTGTCGAAGCGGCGTGAACGGGCTTCCCCGTCCGCGCCGGGAGTGATTCATCTCGCGCGTCGTGTGCCGACCCGCGAGCCGACTGCGGCTCAACCGAGGACGGCGAGCAGGCCGACGACGACCGCGAACAGCGCAACGCCTTCGATGAGCGCGGCGGTGAGGATCATCTGGGTCTGGATGGTCGACGCAGCCTCCGGCTGACGGGCGGTCGCCTCGACGGCCGAGCCACCGATGCGGCCGATGCCGAGACCAGCACCGATCGCGCCGAGCGAGGCGCCGATGGCGGCGAGGCCCTTGGTGCCGATGGCAGCGGTCTCACCCTCCGCGCCAAAGGCGGGAGCGGCGATGAAGGCGGCGAGGGCGGCGAACGGAACGATCTTGCTGAACTTGCTCATTTCTAACGGTGCTCCAAATGGGTTTGGTTCGGTCTCGGACGCTGTGGGACGCGCCGGTTGGAAGATTCGAATCTTTCAGCCGGGCCTCCCACGAGCCCGGGTTTGGTCGGGAAATCAGTGCGCGTGCGCGTGGCCGTGGCCATGCGCGTGGTCGTGATCGTGGTCATGCCCATGCTCGTGGCCATGGTCGCCGTGGTGGCTCATCATGCCGATGAACACCGCGGTGAGGAACATGAACACGAAGGCCTGCAGGAAGGCCACGAAGAGCTCGAGAACGGAGATCGCAACGGCCGCGACGATCGAGACCACCGAGATCGGGGCCGCGAGACCCCAGCCCTTGGCGTTGAGCGCCATCGCGCCGAAGCCGAGCAGCGTGGCCAGCAGCGTGTGGCCCGCCACCATGTTCGCGAAGAGACGGATGGCGAGCGCCGCGGGCTTGATGAACAGGCCAAGGATCTCGACCACGAGCATGATCGGAACCACGAGCTTGAGCATGAGGGGCCCATACAGGAGCTCCTTGCCGCCGGCCATGTGCTCGAAGAAGCCCTTCGGCCCGAGGTCGCGGAAGCCCTGGTAGAGGATCGCGAAGAAGCTCAGGGTGGCGAGGCCTGCGGTGACCGCGATGCTCGCGGTCGCCGTGCCGCCGAAGAACACAGCGGTGTGGCCCGCCTTCACATTGTCGTGCGATGTTCCCGCAAGCGTGAAGATCAGCTCCTGGATGTCCATGAACGGGATCATGCCGAAGAGGTTGAGCGTCAGGATGAAGAAGAAGACCGTCAGCAGGAACGGCAGGAAGCGCGCCGTGGTCTCCTTCCCAAGCAGCGGCTCGATGACGCCGTCGCGCAGGCCCTGCACGATGACCTCGATGAGCTGCGCCAGGCGGCCCTTGGTCACGTAGCGGTCGGTGCCCATGCTCGCGGGACCGGTCTCGATCTGCTTGGCCGCGAGCAGAAGCACCGCGAAGATGACAACCGCGCCCACGACAAGCGACACGGCGCTGAGCGCGATGCCAGACTCACCGAAGTGGTGGATGTCCTTGTCGACGACGTGGTCGATCGGATTGCCGCCGGCGGCGAGCACGCCCGCGAGGGCGAGATCGGAGATGGACTGGAGGCTGAGGGAGAGGCTCATGAATGGCTCTGCGTGCTCTTCGTGAAATCCTTCACGAAGTGAACTGACGGAAACTTGCTCGATCCAGACGCTCGCGCGTGCGAGGCGCGACGAATCGGCATCTCGTTCGACGGTCGGGCTGGATCAACCGCGCGAGGCGTGGGTCGATCCCGAGTGCTGCTGCATCGCCTTGAGCATGGTTCCGATGTCGGCGACCAGGATCAGGAGATACCCCGCTGCAGCACCAACCAGGACGGGCTGGGGCTTCACGGGGAGGAGAAAGTATAACGAAACCGCCAGGGCAGGAGTGAGCAGGAAGCGCACGACCGTGGACGCGAGATAGGCCGCGTTCGAGCCTTTTGCGGGTGCAAGCGCGGCTCCTGCGATCGTACCAATCAGGTGGGCGGCGGTCGCGGCTATCAGTCCGATAATGCCGCCGCGGTAAAGTTCTGTCTCCAGCTCTCCCACGTAGTAGATGGCCGTCCAAAGCAGGAGGAGGACCAGTGCTGCGAGACCGATGGAGATCAGCAGCCTTCCGGTCGGGTACGGGGGCAGTTTCGGGGGCGTCGTCATGGGCGAGGAGCCTCGTTGGGGTCGTCGTTCGGTCGTGACGAGGCGGACGCACCGGCCTCGCCGGTTTCATGCTTCGACGGGGCATCCTGAGCAGTCGGCCCGGACGGGCTCCGCCGCCGTGGCGTCTGCGGTCGCATCGCGACGCGGATGACGCTGACCATCGCTACCGCCACGCCCGCGAGCGAGCCGACCACGATCCAGCGGTTCTTGGTGCCGAGCATGTAGTCGATCCCATAGCCGAGCAGGACCCCCGCTGCGACCTCACTGAACATCTGCGAGCCAAGGCCCAGCATCGACGCGTCGACGCTCGAGAAGAAGCGACTCGATCGCGGCGCGGTGCGTGGGGCGGTCCGCGGATTGGGCGGCTCCGCAGGCGTTGGGCGGCTTTCGTCCGTCACGGCAACACCGTACCATCTCGACCCCATGGCCACCCGCGACGAAGAAGTCATCGACGTGACCCCCACCCGCCTCACCCGAGGCGAGAGCCTGCTGCTGCCGACGATCTTCAAGGGTCTCGGCACCACGCTGCGGCACTGCTTCGAGAACATCGGCCGCGGCGGCACCAACAAGAAGAACATCTGGGTGCTCCAGTACCCCGAGCAGAAGCGCGACGACCGCCCCGTCGAGGAAGGCGGCCAGTACCGCCCCTACTTCCGCGGCGTGCATCGCCTGAACAAGGACGAGGACGGCCGCGTGCGCTGCGTCGCGTGCTTCATGTGCGCGACGGCGTGCCCCGCGAACTGCATCCACATCGTGGCCGAGGAGTCGCCCTGGTCCGACCGCGAGAAGTACCCCAAGCAGTTCGACATCGACGAGCTGCGCTGCATCTACTGCGGCATGTGCGAGGAAGCGTGCCCGTGCGACGCGATCGAGCTCACGCCGCACTACGAGGTCACGGGCCTGTCGCGCCAGGAGCTGATCTTCGACAAGACGAAGCTGCTGCAGGTGTACGACGAGACGGTGGGCGAAAAGCCGATGTGAGTAGGCGAGTCTGCGCTGCGGCGCAGACTCGGCCGCCAGCCTCGCCGCGAGTGAATCGCGGCGGGCTGAGATGAGACGCGTCGTCGCGCTCGCAGCTAGCGGCTGCTCGCTTTGGCGGCAAGTCGGGCGAGTGGATCGCCCAGCTTGCTGGGACGCCGTGCAGCGCGATCAGGTCGCGCTCACTTCGGTGGAGTCGGATCCTTCTTCTTCCGGAAGATGTCGACGATGCCGCCGGCTGCGTCGAGGATCGCGCCTGGGTTGTCCTTGAGCGCACCACCGATGTCGGGCATCTTGGCCTTGATGGCGGGACGCACGGGCTTTCCAGCGGGGTCGAAGAGCGGGCCGGTCATCTCGATGCCGACGGAGAGCGACTTCACGAGCTCTGGACTCGCAGCGGAGAGCGCGGCCACGACGCCGCGTGCGTCGCTCGACCAGTTCGCTGCGTCGCTGAGCGGAATGCTGGTGGTGATCGACTTGGCGTAGATCGGCTTGGCGGCGAGGTCGATGTCGCCCGCGAACACGAGCGAGTTGCGCCACGAGCCTTCCGCGGTCTTGCCGATGCGCAGCGCGAAGTCGCGGTACGTCAACCGACCCTTCTCGACCGTGGCGCGGAGCGGGTCGAGATACGCCTCGAAGCCTTCGGTGCGCCCAGCGGACACGAGCGTCAGGAGGCCGGTGACGACGCCCGAGTTCACGAGCTTGACCTCACCGGTCTCGAGCGAGAACGCCGCGTCGAACTTCGACTTGTCGCCGTCCAGCGGCCACGAGAGGGAGGTGAGCGAGAAGCGCGCGGGCGCACCCGTCGACACGTCGCTGAACACGGGATTGATCGACGCGAGCAGCTGCTCGCGCACGGCGGGCGACATGCTGAACGTCGCGAGCACCGGGCGGTCCGACGCGACGCGCAGTGCGCCGTCTGCGATCGAGAGGACAGGCGCGTCGAGCGATGCATACGGCGAGGAGATCTTGGCCGACAGCGTGCCACCGGCGGCGGACAGGGCCCGCGCGTCGATCTGCGCGTCGACGGCGTCGCCGAGGTACCTGCCGACCGCGCCGTTGGTGGCGGCGACCGCGTCGATCGTGGCGGCGGGGAACTTGGTAGCGCGGAGGGTGCCGTCGACGGTGGGCTGCGGCTTCTCCGTCGCGCCAGCACGCGCCACGGCACCGCGGACCTTCGCATCGAGCTCGAGGCCGCGCAGGTCGCGCGCCCGAGCATCGCCATCGCCGTCGCCATCGGCACCGGCCTTCGCATTGGCATCCGCATCGGCGGCGTCACGGCCCGTCACACGGACGGCGATCTCTTCGGCGAGCGCTGCGCTTGTCACGCTGAGGGCCAGCGCGCCCGTCGACAAGTCGACCTTCTTGCCCGCGGCATCGACGCTCTCGATGGTGACGGGCGAAAGGCTGCCCCGGATCTCCACGCTTGTCGCGCCGAGATCGGGCTTCATGTCGGCGTCAAGCGGCGCCGAGAGCGCGACGATCTCGATCGCGCCCGCGACAGGCGACGTCACGCGCCGCCGCGCGTCGCGAGCGATTCCCGCGAGCTTGCCGAACGTCTCGGGCGCGATGTCGGTCGAGAGCGTGCCGGCGACACGGGCGGTGCGGCGGTCCTTCTCGAGAGGCGCCGTGAGTGCGAGCGAGCCTCGCGTGCGCGGGAAGTCGAGGGCGATCGTTCCCGCAGGCACACCGCGCTCGTTGAACTCGATGCGCAGCGCGCCAGGTCCGCCGAGGACGCCGGAGTATGCGCCCGCCTCGAGGCCGAAGCTCGGCTCGAATCGCGCGAGGTCGAAGTTGGTCAAGGCGAGCGAGCCCTCGGCGCCGCGGAACAGCCGGGCGTCCGCCGGCTTCTTCCACGAGAGCGCGAACTCGAGGTCGCCCGCGGTGCCGCCACCGCCGAGCGCGGCGCGGCCGTTGGCGGTGGCGCGCTCCTCGGCGAACACGTAGCTCGCGGACGCGTCGAGCGTGGCGATACCGAGCGGAGCCACGACGCCTGGCGCGCGGCGCACGCGGAACTGCTCTACGATCAGGCGCACGGCGAGATCGCCCGACGGCGCCCACGCGCCGTCCTGCCCGCTTCGGGAAAGGGCGAGCATCGGTGCGCGCAGCGTGAAGCGGGCGCCCGGCTCGAGCTCGGTGTCGGGACCGAGATCGAGCGACGCGAGGCCCTCGGGCGTCAGCGTGGCGTCGACGACGATGTTCGAGGCGCGCAGCGCCGTCGGCTCGTACTGGACCGCTCCGCTCGCGTCGACGGCCGGCGCATCGAGCGTGAAGTCGGCGAGCAGTGCGCCGCGCTCGGTTCGGTTGCGCGCCTCGAGGCGCATCGCGCCGCGGCCGAGCAGGCCGATCGACTTGCCCGCCTGAGGCGCGAGCCGAGTGAGGACCGAGGGATCGAGCCCCGCGACGGTGACCGAGCCCCGCAGCCCGAGCGATGCGAGGTCGAAGGACGCGGCGGGCGCGTCGGGCTTCGCCGGCGCCACGGGCATCGCATCGAACTCCTGCTCCACGCGCACCTCGGCGCCATCGACCCGCGCGCCGAAGGCGAGCGTGCCGGGCTTTCCACCGCGCGGCGTGGCGAGGTCGAGCGCGAGATCGTTCACGGCGGCCGTTGTTCCCGCACCCTCGACGGCGATGGCGCCCGACAGCTGGACGCGCGCGCGCGCGACGAGCGCGCGCAAGCCGCTGAAGTCCGCGCTCGGCAGGTACGCCACCTCGGGCACCGACACGCGCAGCGAAGCCTCCTTGCCGCGCGCCGACACGGCGCCGTTGGTGAGACGCTCGACCACGTCGGGATCGAGGCGGAGCGACGCATCGACCGCGCCCTTCGTGAGCGCGCGCGACGCGAGGTCGAGCTCGCCGGTCGCAGAGATGCTCGTGTCGCCCGTCGCGCCGTAGCGCGCCTTCGCGGCCACCACGGCGCGCGCGGCGGCACCGCCCTGCTCCTTCTCGAGCGCCACGTCGAGCGTGCTCGCACGCAGTCGCATCGGGTCGGCGGCGAGGGCGAAATCAAACGGTTCCTCGAGCGCAAGCGCGAGCGAACCGCCGACCGCGCGGGCGAGATCCTCGTCCTTGCGCCATGCGATCCTCTCGCCGCGCAGGCGCAGCTTGAGCGGCGTCGGGTCGACGAAGCCGAACGCGCGCAGGAGCTCCGGACGCGCGACGGCGCTCGCCTCGACGGTGCCGCCCTCGATGCTGGCGCCATCGGGCGCAACGGCGCCGTCGAACGCAAACTGCAGCTGCCGCGCCGCAAGCGAGACGCGCGCGCGGTTGCCCCGTTGCTTCACGATCGTGAGGTCCGCGAGTTCGCCGACATCCTCGGCGAGCGAGAGCCGCGTGCCCGGCGCGATCTCAGGCGCAAACGGCTGGAACGCTGCGAGCGGCACGCCCTTCGCCTCCACCGTCGCGCTCACGGCCGCCGGATCGAGGGCGAATCGTCCCTGCGCGTCGAAGGGCGATGCGAGCGCGACATCGGCGCGCACCGTTGCCTCGCTGCTGCCGGCGACGCGCGCCACGATGTCGGCCTTGATGCCGACTTCACCTGCCGCGGACTTCGCGGCATCCACCCGCAGCGTGCTGAAGACCACCTCGCCGGCAGCCGTCGGGAGCGCGATGCGGCTTGCCGAAACCACGGCCTTTCCTGTCGTGCGCGCCGGATCCGCCGTGCCCTCGGGCGAGAACGCCAGCGCGAGGTCCGCGTCGACCGACAGCTCGCCCTCGCGGCCCGTGGCCTCGGTGCCCGCGGTGAGCGCGACCGAGAGGTCCGTGCCAGCGAGGGTGAGCTCGCCACCGAGCTTGCGCAGCGCGTAGGCGGCGCCATCCGCGGCGCGCGCCGTGAGATCGATGCCGTCGAGCGTGACGCGAAGCGTGCGCGTGCCGAGCGGAGTGGCCGGCGCGTTTGGCGCGCGCGGCGGCGTCGCAGCCGCAGGTGCGGCGCCCTGCTCCGCCGGCTTCGCCAGGCGGGCGAGGCCGAGCCGTCCCTCGCGGTCGAAGGTCGTGCTCGCGCTTCCTGCGAGCGTGAGCGAGATGTCGGCACCCCGCGCCAGCGCAAGCATGCCCTCCGACACGACGGCCGTCAGATCGAGCTTGCCCACCTCGGATCCGCCATCGATCGAGAGTCCCTCGACGCGCTGGGGGCTGAACCAGCCGAGCTCGAGCGAGCGCAGCGCCACCGTGCCCTGCACGCGTGCGGCGATCTCGCGCTCGACGCGCCCGCGCACGTATCCCGACAGGAGCGTGGGCGCCAGCACGACGAGCAGCGCGAGGACGGCAAGGACCGTGGTGAGTGCGATGAGGATCTTCTTGCGGCGCATGGCTGACTCCTGTCGGTGCAGCGGAAACGGTATCAGCGGCACCGACGGTCGATGGCGGAACCGTGCCGATTCCCGCGTCGGATGTCTCCGGATGCCGAGGGGCGGCGACGCGTCGCCCCAAGGCGATCAATCGACGGGCACGGCGGTCCGCCCGCGCGCAGGCACGAGCCGCAGCATCCGCTCGAGCGCCGAGCGCGCGAGCCGCTTGGCGTCGGGGTGTACGGCGATCCGGTTGACCACCTTGCCCGCGGCGAGCTGGTCGAGGCACCAGCAGAGATGCGCCTGGTCGATGCGGTACATCGTGGTGCACAGGCACTGGCACTCGCTGAGGATGCGCACGTTGACGCCGCGCGCGGCGGCGCGGCGCGCAATGCGGTTCACGAGATGGACCTCGGTGCCCACGGCCCAGCTGGTACCGGGCGCAGCACCCTCGATGGTGTCGATGATGAACTCGGTCGAGGGTGCTGCGCCCG
>JBIIRG010000120.1:0-9037 GCA_044341665.1 Phycisphaerales bacterium
CACCCCGGGCGCGAGCTCCCGGAGGAGTGTCTGGATGCGCATGAGGCGCCATGCATCTGTCGTTGTCGCCATTGCGGCGAGCGTCTGTTTCCCCTGTGCATCGGCGCGCGCGCGTCAGGGCGACTTTGCCGCGGAGGTGGTGAGCTACGCGCCGGGCGTCGGTGCGGCCGCCGGCTTCACCAGCGCCGCCGCGGCGCTCGGGTCGCCCGAGCGATTCACGGGCGAGGGACTCATCCCCGGATGCGTGACGCCGTTCCAGCCGGCGTTTCGTCCCAACGAGATCGTGTCGCTCGGCGTCGGCGGCTCGCTGGTGGTGCGGTTCGACCACGATGTCGTCGACGATCCGCGCAACCCGTTCGGGATCGACCTGCTCGTCTTCGGCAATGCCTTCTTTACCGACGGAGGCGCGGGGAGCGGCGTTGTCGCCGGTCTCGCTGCGGAGGGCGGTCGCGTGCTCGTGAGCGCCGACGGTGCCGAGTGGCGCGAGATCCGGGGAGTCGACGCCGACGGCATGTATCCGACGCTCGGGTTCCTCGATGTCGGGCCGTACGCGACGACGCCGGGCAGCATCGAGAGCGACTTCCTTCGTCCGGTCGATCCGAGGCACGCATTCTCGACGCTGGCGGGGCTCGACTACGCCACCCTGCTTGCGCGCTACGACGGCTCGGGCGGCGGCGCGGGCATCGACCTCGCGTCGGTGGGACTGCAGGCGATCCGCTACGTGCGCGTCGATGGACCGTCGGTCGGCGGACTGTCGCCTGAGATCGACGCGTTCGCCGATGTCGCGCCGGTCGCACCGAGCGCGGACCTCGACGGCGACGGGATCGTCGGTCCGGCGGACCTCGCGGCGCTGCTCGCCGCATGGGGATCGACGGATGGCGCGCTCGACCTCGACGGCGATGGAACGGTCGGCTCGTCCGATCTCGCGGTCGTGCTGTCGGCCTGGGGCGCGATCGGAGGCGGCCGATGACCGCGGCACGCGCGCGTGGATTCACGCTCGTCGAGGCGCTCACGGTCACGAGCGTGATCGGCGTCGTCATCGCCATCATCGTGCCCACCGTGTCGACCTTGCGCGGCTCGGCGCGCAGCGCGCGGTGCCAGTCGAACCTGCGGCAGCTGGGCGTCGCCGCGAGCGCCTACGCCATGCAGAACCGCGACCGCTATCCGGCCGCGATCCTGTACGAACTCACGGCGGCCGGACTCGTGACCAAGGCGTGGGACTTCGAGCAGGGACCGGGCGGCACCATCCGCCCCGGCGCGATCGCGTCGTTTCTCTCGAACCCGACCGAGGTGCAGCAGTGCCCCGATTTCCACGGTCCCTCGACCTTCGGGGCGGATCCGTACACGGGCTACAACTACAACACGAGCTACATCGGTGCCGAGGGCCGCTTTCCCGAGCTCGACGCCAACGGACGATGGCGCGACGGATGGGATGTCGCGCGGCAGGGCCTTCCGACGGCGCGGCATCGGCGCACCACCACGACGGCGCTCTTCGGAGAGGGCGGCTGGCGCGGCGGCGCGAACAAGTTCATGCGCGCGCCATCGAACGCGGTCGAGAACGACCTCTACACGATCCACGCGGGCACGCAGGCGTTCAGGCACCAGGGCTGCACGCACGTGTGCTACCTCGACGGCCACGTGAGTGGGGTGTGCGCCTGCCATGAAAGTCCGCACTCGAACGCGGAACTCCTCGCCGGCGTCACGGGATTTCCGCAGAACGGGTTTCTCGCCGAAGACGACTCGCCGTACGATCCGCGCTGAATGGGCCGGGATATCTGCATCGACCGCTGCATCTGCTACGACCGCACGTTCGCGGAGCTGAAGTCGGCTGCGCGCACCGAGTCGCTTGCGCTCGATGACATCGCCAAGCGCTTTGGCTGCGGGAGCTGCTGCGGCGTGTGCCGCCCGTACATCGAGCGCATGCTCGAGACGGGCGAGACCGTGTTCCACGAGATCATCCTGCCGCGGTAGGTCGGCTTCACGCGCGACCGAAGCGGCGCTCGAGCTCGGCGCGGGCAATGCGGATCGAGGTCGGGCGGCCGTGCGGGCACGCGGTGGCGCGCTCCACCGTCTCGCGCATGCGCAGGAGGTCGCGGATCTCGGCGTGGCTGAGCGAGTCCCCTGCCTTGACCGCGGCCTTGCAGCTCATCATGTCGACCACCTCGTGCAGCGCCGCCTCGAGCGAGACGAGCGAGCCGAGCTCGACGGCCTTGGCCAGGAGGTCGCCGACGAAGGCGCCCGCGTCGGCGTTGCGCGAGTGGAGCAGCGTGGGCACCGCGTCGACCGCGACCGAGCGCGGGCCGAAGGGCCGCGCGGAGATCCCGAGGCGCGCAAGCAGCGGCTCGATCTCGCCGAGGATCTCGACCTCGCGGGCGCTTCGCTCGAGCACGATCGGCACGAGCAGCCGCTGCGACTCGAGCGGCCCGCGGTCGAGGCGCTCCATGAACATCGCGAACATCGCGCGCTCGTGGAGCGCGTGCTGGTCGACGATGACGACGCCGTCGGCGTCCTCGGTCACGAGGAAACCACTGAGCAGCTGGATGAAGGGGAACTCGGCGGCGAGCGCTGCGTCGTCGGGCTTCGGCTCGGCGATCGATGCGGCTGCGAGCGCTGCGAAGGCCGTGAAGTCGGAGGTCGGCGCCAGCCCGGACGGACTCGTTCCGGCGGACGCAGGCAAGCCGCTGCCAAAGAGCGGCGCACGCGGCGGCGCGGCCGCCTGCGGCATGGCGCGGAACGCGTCGGGCACGAAGTGCGGCACGAGATTGGCCGCGCGCAGCGCCCGCTCGATCGACTTGCGCACCGCGCCGTGGATCGCGGATTGCGCGCGGAAGCGCACCTCGCTCTTCTGCGGGTGGACGTTGACGTCGACCTCGCGCGGATCGAGCTCGAGGATGAGCGCGACGGTCGGCGTGCGTGCCGGATCGACGAGCCCGCGGTAGGCCTCGCGCACGGCGTGCAGCACGGTTCGGTCGGCGATCGGGCGGCCGTTGAGGTGGATGCGGATGGCGCGCGAAGTCGGGCGCGCGATCGCCGGACGGCCCGCGAAGCCGCGCACCACGAGCCCGCCCAGCTCGGGATAGCGTTCCTCGAACTCGAGGAGTTCGGGCTCGAGCTCCTTGCCAAGGACATCGAGCGTGCGCTTGGCGGGCTCGTCGGTGGATGCCAGATCGAGGAGCTTGCGGCCGTTCGAGCGCAGCTCGAACGAGACATGCGGATGCGCCAGCGCGACCGCCTCGATCGTCTCGGTCACGCGCGCGGTCTCGGCGGCGTCGCTCTTGAGGAACTTGCGGCGCGCAGGCACGTTGAAGAAGAGCGTGCGCACCTCGATCACGGTGCCGGGGCGCGCCGCGGCCGGACGCGGCCCGCGGATCGCACCGCCCTCGACCTCGAGCTCGGCGCCCGCGTCGCCGCCGCGCACGCACGACGCGATGCGAAAGCGCGACACGCTCGCGATCGAGGCGAGCGCCTCGCCGCGGAAGCCGAAGGTGTGGATCGCGGCGAGGTCGTCGCTGGTCGCGACCTTGCTGGTGGCGTGCGCGGCGACCGCAAGGGGCAGCTCGGACGCGGGAATGCCGGCGCCGTCGTCGGTCACGCGCACGAGGTCGGCGCCGCCACCTTCGATCTCGACGAGGACGCTGCGCGCCCCCGCATCGATCGAGTTCTCCACGAGTTCCTTGACCACGCTCGCGGGGCGCTCGACCACCTCGCCGGCAGCGATCTGGTTGACGAGTTCGGGCGGGAGCACGCGGATGGGCATGTCACCAGCTCCATCCCTGCGCGACCGGATACCGCCGGCCGCGGCCGAAGGCACGCGGCGAGAGCTTGAGGATGACCGCCGCCTGGTCGCGCTTGAACTGCGCGCGGTCGAGCATGCGCGCGATGCGCAGCACGAGCTCGCGCGGCGCGCCCGACGCGGCGACGGCCTCATCGGCCGAGCCCTCGCCGTCGACGAGGACGCGCAGCACCGCGTCGAGCTCTTCGTAGGGCGGAAGCGAGTCCTGGTCCGTCTGGTTCGGGCGCAGCTCGGCGCTGGGCGCCTTCTCGATGCTGGCCTCGGGAATGGGCGGCTGCGCGAAGCGGAACTCGGCGAAGCGCACGTTGAGCATGCGCGCCATCGCGTAGACCTCGGTCTTATAGAGGTCGCCGATCGGCGCGAGCCCGCCGTTCATGTCGCCGTAGATCGTGGCGTATCCGGCCGCGTACTCGCTCTTGTTGCCAGTCGTGAGGACGAGGGCGCCGGTCGCGTTCGACGCGAGCATCACGAGCAGGCCGCGCGCGCGCGACTGGAGGTTCTCGCCCGCGAGGCCGTCGCTGGAAAATGCACCCGCGGCCGTCGACTCGACCGCGCGGTGGATCGCGTCGATCGGAAGCGTCTCGATGCGGCCGAGCGCGAGGCGACGCGCCGATTCCTGCGCGTCGGTCAGCGAACCGTCCGACGAGTAGCGCGACGGCATCAGGATGCCCGTCACGTTCGTGGGACCGATCGCCGCGGCGGCGATCGCCGCGACGAGCGCCGAGTCGATGCCGCCGGAAAGCCCGAGGATCGCGGCCTTGTGACCCGTCTTCGCGAGGTAGTCGCGCGTCCCGAGGACGATCGCGCGGAAGCGCTCGGCGTCGAGATCACACGAGGTCGCGGGCTCGACGCATTCCGCCGACGCGGTATCGACGACGCGCCAGTCCTCCGCGAACCGCGCGCACTGGAGCAACGCGGCTCCGGTCGGCGACACCACGCGCGATCCACCGTCGAACACGAGGTCATCCTGCCCGCCGACCGCGTTGCAGCTCGCAAGCACGGCGCCGGCCTCGCGCGCGCGCGCCGCGAGGAGCTCGGCGTGCCGCGTGTCCTTGCCGGCGACGAACGGACTCGCGCTCGCGACCGCGATCACCGTCGCGCGCTGCGCCCGTGCATCGGCGACCGGATCGCGCGGGTAGCAGCGCACGCTGCGCGCATCGCCCGCCTGCCAGAGATCCTCGCAGAGGAGCACCGCAATGCGCTCGCCCCCATGCTCGATCACGGTCGTCCGGGAGCCTGGCGTGAAGTGGCGGTCCTCGTCGAACACGTCGTAGCTTGGCAGCAGCTGCTTGTGCGCGAAGCCTTCGATCCGGCCGCCGCGGAGGAGCGCCATCGCGTTCGCGAACGGCCGTCCCCGCGCCGGGACGGGAAGGCCGACGAGCGCGAGCATGGAGGCGGGAACCACCGAGGCAAGCCGCTCGCACGCGGCGAGACATGCGTCGGCCACGCCGTGCCGCTCGACGAGATCGCGCGGCGGATAGCCAAGCAGCGACATCTCGGGAAAGACGACGAGCCCAGCGCCCTCGGCCGACGCCCGCGCGATGGCCGCGGCGTGCTTCGCCTCGTTGGCTGCGAGGTCACCGATCTTCGAGTTGATCTGGGCGAGAACGATCTTCAACGGGGGTTTCCTGCGGGCCGCGCAGGATAGCCGCCCGAAAGCCACATGCCGGCAAGCGCCGCGACGGGGCACCCGACGAGCGTGACGACCGTGATCCACGCGTTCTCGGCGGACGCAACTGCGATGAACCCCGAGTAGCTGGTGAATCCCCCGCAGAAACCGGCGAGCAGCAGCGCCTCGGCAGCCTCGACGTCGGCCTCAGCGTCGGTACCGGCCTGCTGCCCACGCTCGAACACTCCGCGGAGGAACCCCGCCAGCAGCGAGCCTCCGAGATTGACCGCGAGGAGGAGCGGAACCCCCCACCATGGCGCTTCAGCCGCCATCGGTGGGAACACCGCCACAAGCACCCGCGCGACGCCGCCGGCCGCGCCACCGAGCGCAACGAGCGAGAGTCGTCGCGCGCGCGTCATGGCGCCCCTCCGATCACGCTGCGCGCGCCCGCGTGGACGGCGATCGCGATGGCGAACGCAGCCGGCACGTGCAGCGCCACGCGGCCCCACGCGCGGGCGCGGACCGCTCCCGCGACATCGACGGCGAGGCTGCTCCAGGTCGAGAGGCCGCCGGCAAATCCGAGCGCGAGAAGGTCATGCCACGCCGGGCCTGCGGAAGCGACGGCGCCCACCACCGCGCACGCCACGAGGTTGACCGCGAGGATCCCGAGGTCGGCCCGCTGCCAACGCTCGCGGAACAGGCGCACGAGCTCGTCGCGCGCGACCGAGCCCACCGCGGTGCCGATGGCTGCAAGCGCGAGCAGCACGAGGGTTCCGAAGTCGAAGTCGAGTGAGTCTCCTGCGGCGAGCGACACGCGCCAAGCGTATCACGCTGTCCGGGCAAAACGCACAACGCTCCCTGCCTCGAGGGAGCGTTGCGCTTCGGCTGGGACCGTCGAGGGGACTCTTCGGCCGCCAGCGCGTGTGCGTGGTCCGGACACGCCGCGTGTGCCGCGGCGGACCGGGATGTGTCTCGGTCGCTTACGCCACGAGCGCGTGCGCGTGCTCAATCGACTCGATCACCTGACGGACGGTGAACGGCTTGCGGAGCACGGAGTCGTAGCCGCGGCCGACCAGCTGGGCGATCTGCCCGTCGGTCAGGCGGTTCGACATGCCGATGATCTTGGTCATCTGCAGGTCGTCGGAGTTGCGGACGAACGCGCAGAACGCGCCGCTCTCTGCCTCGGGCATGTGGACATCGAGGAGCATGACGTGCGGGCGGAACTTCTCGCACTCGGCGCCCGCCGCGAACGCGCCCGACGCGACGTGCACGTCGTAGCGGGTCTGCTCGGCGAGGACCTTGCGGAGCGTCTCGGCGGTGGCGGGATCGCCGTCGACGATGAGCACGCGCGGCGCGCCGCTGCGGAGCCCATCCATCGGGATGTTGTGCTTCTTCATGAACGCCATCAGGTTCGAGACCGGAATGCGGCGGTCCTTCGAGCCTGGAATGCGGTAGCCCGCGAGCTGGCCCGAGTCGAACCACTTGCTCACCGTGCGGCTGGCCACATTGCAGATGCGGGCGACTTCGCCGGTGGTCAGGACATCCTTCTCGTTGAAATTGAATCCGTCACGCATGGCTTTACTCCCTTGGAGGCTTGCTCCCTCAAAGCCTTCCACCGTCGTAGAACTCCCGAGCCAACCCTCCGTTGGCTGCGGGAAACCTGTGCGGGTTTGCATCGGCATGCGTCTCGGGGGAATTCAGACATCTGCGCGGAATGTGCCGTGGATGTTCGGAATGCGGACGTTGGCGGCTACGCGTGCTGCGCGGCGCGCGCGGGCGGCGCCATTCTCGGACAAGCGCTGCGGGCGCCTCGAATCCACGCCTCAGCCGCGAGAAGTCGTGTCCTGCTGCCAGCGGTCGGCGCCCTGCTTGCGCGCCACATGGCGCGATTCGCGCCGCTCGAGCAGCTTGAGCGTGGTCCACACCGCGAGCGCAGGCCAGAGGTGCGGGCGAGGCAGGAGCGCGCCCGACACGGCGCGGAACGTCCCGCCCGCGGCCAGCTGGTCGGAACGGAGCGGCGCGATGCGGTCGAGTTCCGCTGTCCCGAGCCGGACGCGCGCCGCCACGCGGCGCAGCGCACTCCAGGTGCGCGGCACACGCACGCGCGCCACGGCACCATGCACGGTCGATCGCTCGGCGCGCGCGAACTGCCGTTCGACGAAGCCGTCGTCGGCAAGCACGTCGGGAAATGCGCCCCACCGCAGCCGGCCCTCGCGGTTGACGCAGTAGGTGCCGCTGCCGTTGGGCGCGCCCGAAGCGTGGTAGGGATTGAAGCGCTCGGCCTCGTAGAAGCGACGCACCGCCCACGAGCACTCCTCGGCGTCGAACGCCGGCTCGGCCGCGACCACGCGCGCGCCGGGGGCCTGTGCGGCGGACAGGAGGGCGCGCAGCGTGCCCGGGGCGAGCTCGATGTCGCCGTCGAGGAAGAGCCGCGGATAGCGGTCGATCCCCTGCTCGCGCAGGAAGCGCTCGCCTTCGTTCATCGCGTTGGTCTTGCCGCCCTCGCGGATGTCGAGCACGTGGACGGGGCCCGCGACGGCGCGCGCGCGGGCAGCCGTGTCGTCGCGGCAGGCGTTCGCGACCACGACGACCACGAGGTCCTCGACCCCGTCGGCGAGCACGGCGCGCAGGCAGCGCTCGATCCCGTTGGCTTCGTTGTGGGCGGGAATGACGACGCTCGGCATGGCGCGCTCCGTCAGGCCTGCATCTGCGGACGCACGCGCTCGTGCACGCGGATGCCCTTGGCGCGCAGCGCTTCCTGCAGTTCGTCGGCATGGCGCGCATCGCGCACCTCGACCACGCACGAGACGCGCACGCGCGAGACGTCGCTGCCGCCGAAGATGCGCTCGTGGCGGATGTCCTGCACGCTCGCGCCGGTCGACGCGACGGTGCCCGCGAGCTCGGCCAGCCCGCCCGGGCGGTCGCTGATGGTGGCGGAGAACTGCACGAGCCTCCCGTCGACCGCGAGCGAGTGCTCGATCACACGCGCCAGGACGAGCGGATCGATGTTGCCGCCGCAGAGGAGGAGCACGACCTTCTTGCCGCGCAACTCGGGAAGCTCGCCCGAGAGAAGCGCCGCGAGCGGCGATGCGCCCGCGCCCTCGACCACGCCGTGCTGCATCTCGACGAGACGCAGGATCGCAAGCGAGATGAGGTCCTCGTCGACGGTCACGAGGCGGTCGATGCGGCCGCGCGCGAGCGCGAAGGCGCGCGCACCGACCTCGGGAACGGCGAGGCCGTCGGCGAGCGTCGGGTCCATGCTGATCCGCTTGGGCGAGCCCTCGCGCAGCGCCTCGGCGAAGCTCGCGGCGCGGCGCGGCTCGACGCCGACGACCTGCATGGCGGGCCTGCGCGACTTGACCGCGATGCCCACGCCCGCGATCAGTCCCGCGCCACCGACGGGCACGATCACCGCGTCGGCGTCGGGAACCTCCTCGAGGATCTCGAGCCCGACGGTGCCCGCGCCCGCGATGATCGCGGCGTCGTTGAAGCCGTGCACGTAGGCAAGGCCCTGCTCGGCCACGAACTTCTCGGCGAGCTCCTTGGCCTCCGCGATGTTGGCGCCGTGGATCTCGACGCGCGCGCCGAGCTCGCGGCAGCGCGCCTGCTTGACGAGCGGCGCCACGCGCGGCATG
>JBIIRG010000354.1:0-2658 GCA_044341665.1 Phycisphaerales bacterium
TGCATCCGTCCGAGCGCCAGAGCGACGATCGGCCGAAGGCCGATTGGAGCGCGAAAGCGTCGGGTCGATGTACATGTCAGTTCCTCGTTGCATCCGTCCTAGCGCCAGAGCGACGATCGGCCGAAGGCCGAATGGAGCGCGAAAGCGTCGGGTCGATGTACATGTCAGTTCCTCGTTGCATCCGTCCTAGCACCAGAGCGACGATCGGCCGAAGGCCGATGAGAGCGCCCCAAAACGAGACGATCGGCCGAAGGCCGATTGGAGCGCTTAAACACCGACCGCACCCGTCGCACCCTTCATCGGCGCCTTCGTGATCGGCTCGGTCGAGTGGTCGCTGAGGAGCTCGAGCACGCGTCGCGCGCGATCGGGCTTGCCGTCCGTCAGGATCGCGCAGCATGCTTCGAGCGCCTTGCGGCGATAGTCGTCGGCACCTTCACCCTGCGCGCGGTCGATGCGATCGAGGAACGCCGCGATGTCGATGACCTTGGCGCGATGCTCGAGGAAGTAGCGGTCGACGACCATGCGTTTCGAGAGCGGGGGAGGAGTGGCGGACATGGGCGCATCGTACGCGCCGATGCCGCTCACGCGAGTTCCGACGCGGCGCGGGCGACGAGTCCGTGATCGAGCTCGTGGACCTCGAAGCCGTGGCCGATGCCGCGCAGCATGGTGATCGTGAGCCGGCCGCCGAGGTGCTCGCGGAATTCCTCGAGGCCCGCGAGGAGCGCGCGGCTGTCTGCGAGGAGCGCATGGCGCACGGGCAGTCCGAGGGCGGCGATGCACGCGCGGATGCGCGCATGGTCGGCGTCGGCCAGCCAGCCCTTCAGGTTCGAGTAGCGACAGTCGAGGAGAAGCCCGAGCGCGACGGCGTCGCCGTGGGAGAGGGCGTAGCCGCTCATCGACTCGAGCCGGTGCGCGGCCCAGTGTCCGAAGTCGAGCGGCCGCGCCTCGTTGGCCTCGAAAGGGTCGCCGCCGTCGACGATGTGGCGGAGATGCAGCTCGGCGCTGCGGCGGATCACGGGGCTCGCGGCATCGAGGTCGCGCGCCGCGATGCGGCCCGCGGACGACTCGATCGCGGCGAAGTAGGCGGGATCCTTGAGGAGCGCGATCTTGACGGCCTCGCTGAAGCCCGCCCGGAAGACGGCGTCGGGCAGGCTCGCGAGCAGCAGCTCGTCGCACAGCACCGCGTAGGGCACGGCGAAGGCGCCGACGAAGTTCTTCTTGGCGAAGCGGTTGATGCCGTTCTTGACGCCCATCGCCGCGTCGTCCTGCGCGAGCACGGTGGTCGGAACGCGCACGAGCCGGACGCCGCGGTGGGCGATGGCGGCGCCGTAGCCGACCGCGTCGAGCACGGCGCCTCCGCCGATGGCGATGACGAAGCTCTTGCGGTCGATGCGGTGGCGGTCGACGAGGTCGACGACGAGGTCGGCGACGCGCGTGTCGTGCTTGGCGGGCTCGCCGCCAGGGACGGTCACGACGTCGCACACCATCGGCATGCGCGTGGAGTGGGCTGCGACGTACGCGCGCAGGCGATCGACGAGGGTCGCGTCGGCGCGTGCGAGCCCGTCGTCGATCACGACGACGGCGCGGCGCATGGCGATGTCGCCGTCACCCGCGAGGGCGTCGACCATCGTGGTGTTGGCGGGATCGAGCAGTCCGCGCGTGAAGCGCACGCGATGCGCGAAGCGGGGCGCCACGGCGCTGTCGAGGACAAGCGTTGCGGCGGCGGCGGTCGATGCGTGGGCTGGATGCGCGGTCACGGGCCGACAAGGGTAGTCGCTCGGCGCGACGGCTCGCGGGCGTGGTTCGGGAGCGGGCGCAAAAGGTGCGATCGCCCGGGCTACGGAAGAGAATCCCGGGCGATCGTCGCCGTGGCGTGGGGGCGCACCACGGCGCCGCGTACCAACGTGGTGCGCGGAAGAGAGTGCGGTCGCGGAGCTCGCCGGCCGCTGGCGGGCGCGCCGTCGATCCCGGGCTCGGCGCACAGCCCGTCGTCCGAGGGCTGCACGCCGGCCCCGAGATGCCCGCGCGTCACGCGTTGCATGACGCCGAGACGAGCAGCGGCGTTGGAATGGCGAAGCGGGCGGTGCGGGAGCGGGGGTGCTCGTGTGCGTCGAGCATGGCGCGTCCTCTCCGCCGCCGCGAAGGCCGACGCTCGGGCGCGTGGATGCGGCGCGGGCGTGCCATCGCGGTCGGCGGACTGTTCGATCCGCGGTTGCGATTGGGTGGATCAGATGAACGGGTGTGATGGGCCCGCCCGCAGTTCCGGACCTCCGAGATCGGAGCGGCGCGCGCGTGGCAGTATGGGATACGCAGTGCGGGGACCGCGGTTCGCGATCGTCACGGAAAAAACACAAACACGCCCTAGACCCGCGTGCCGCGAGAGAAGTGGTCGAGCGCCACCGCCGCGCTGACCGCGACGTTGAGGCTGTCGACGCCTGGCGCCATGGGGATGCGCACCACGTGCTGCGCGCACGCACGGACCGCGTCGCTCACGCCCTTCGACTCGTGTCCGACCACGAGCGCGCAGCCCGGGGGAGGCGCCACGGCGCGCAGCGGCAGCGACGACTGGATCGCGGTCGCCACGATGTCGAGCCCGAACCGCTCGCGCATGCGGACGAGGTCGCCGGGCCACGCGGCGGCGCGCACCGCGGGCACGCG
>JBIIRG010000121.1:0-9015 GCA_044341665.1 Phycisphaerales bacterium
CGTCGAGCGCGCCCGCGCCGTAGAAGTAGCTGAGCGCCTCCTGGATGCCGCGGGCCTTGCCGTTCTTGATCGGCACGAACTCGGTGATGCGCCGCTTCTCGCTGCGCACGTCGATGGCCTTGACGACATCCTGGATGGTGCGGAACTGGTCGGGCGTGGCCGCGACCACGAGGCGGTTCTCGGTGGTGTCGGGCTCGATGCGCGCGGGCTCGATGCCGGGCGCCGACTTCTCGCTCACCAGCTTGCCGAGCGTGCGCGCGACGTCGTCGGCCGCGGCGAACTGCAGCGTGATGATGCGGAACTCGACGTTCGAGCGCGCCGGCGCCTCGTCGAGCTGCGAGAGCAGCTTCTCGATGACGGGGTAGCTCTCCGGCGTCGCCGTGACGACGAGCGAGTTCGAGCGCGGATCGGCGACGATGCGCGCGTTGACCTGGACCGCGGGACGGCCCGGGTCGAGGCGCACCGCCACGTTCTGCGCGCGGCCCTTTGCGTCGAGCTGCAGCGAGCTCGTGAGCACGCGCACGGCCTCGTCGGCCTTGGCGTTCTTGAGCGCGAAGGTGCGGATGACGGACTCGTCGGCGCTCGACGGTCCGTCGAGGCGCTCGATCAGCGACTTCACCTGCTCGAGCTGCACGGGCGTGGCCGAGACGATGATGCTGTTGGTGCGCGCGTCGGAGGCGAGGCTCACGCCCTGTCCGCCCGCGCGGCCGCGGAACTGCTCCGAGACGATGCGCGTGATGTCGGCGGCCTGGCCCTTGCGGACGGCGATGATCTCGCTGCGGCGGTCGCCGCCCGACTGCGGCTGGTCGAGCCGCGTGACGAGGTCGCGGATGGTCGAGATCTCGTCGCCCGAGCCGGCGACCAGCAGCGCGCCGCCGGAGGCCGACGCCACGATCGTCGCGGCGCTGGTGCCGCCCGAGGTCGCTGCGGCCCGCTCGTCGAGGAAGGTCTTGAGCGAGGTCGCGAGCTCGTCCGGCGCCGCGAACTGCACGGGAACGACCGCGGTCTGGCGGCCCTCCTGCACCAGCGTGCGCGACAGCGAGTCGAGCAGGCCCTTGATCTCGCCATGCTGCGACTCGGTGGCGCGCACCACGAGCTTGCGCGAGCGCGCCACGGGAATCACGCGCGATCCGCCGCCCGCGGCCGCGGTCTCCCACGGCCGGAGCGCGCGTTCGCCGATCGCATCGCGCACGAGGCCGGCGATCTGGTCGACGTCGCCGTTCTTGACCTCGTAGGTGCGCACGGTGCGCACGGCGCCGGCCGCCGGCGCCACGTCGACCGCGGCGATGAACTCGCCCGCGAACGTGAAGCGGTCGCCGCGGCCCACCACGATGATCGAGTTGCGGCGCTCGTCGGCCCGCACGCTCACCACGTCGTCGGGACCGCCTCCGCCCATGGTGGAGAGCATCTGCTCGAGGGTGGCGCCGATCTCGGTGGCGCGGCCATGCTGCAGCGCGAACACCTTGAAATCAAGCGATTTCGCGGTCTCGGGCGCGTCGAAGCCCTTCACCAGCTCGGTGATCTCGCCGAAGTCGGCGTCGCCGGCCGTGACGAACAGCGAGGCGCTGCGCACGTCGGCCACGATCGACACGGCGCGCTGCGACGGGCGCGCGCGTCCGCCCGACGCCATCGAGGCGCGGTCGTCGAAGAGCTTCTGCAGCGCCGTCGCCACGCGCTGCGCGTCGGCCCGCTCGAGCTTGATCTGGCGGATGGCGAACTGCCGAGACGCACTGCGGTCGATCTCGCCGATCACGCGCATGATCTCCTCGCGCGCCGCAGGCTCGGCGCGCAGGAGCAGCACGCCCGCGCCGTCGTCGGCCACGAGCTGCGCGCGCGCGCGCATGCTGGGATCGGCCGCGAACACCACCTTCTCGACCGTGGCCAGCGCCTCGGAGGCGCGGCCGTTGGAGATCGCGATCGTCTCGAGGGCCGCGCCCGCGATCGGGCTCGGCGCGTCGAGCACGGCAAGCAGCCGCTCGATCTCGCCCGACATCTCGGAGCCGCCCGCGATCACCACCATGTTGGTGCGCTCGTCGGCGGCGAACTCGGGCACGCTCACCACGATGCCCTGCTGGCTGAGCGCGCGCGACCGCGCGAGGATCGCCGTCTGCAGGCTCTTGACGACATCGGCCGCCTTGGCGTTCTGCACGGGCACGAGGCGCACCTCGGGCACCACGCCGCGCTCGCTGCGGTCGGCGAACGCCACGAAGCGGTCGACGAACGCGACGGCCTCGGGATCGCCCACCACGGTCACCGCGTTGGCGCCCCTCTCGGCGATCACGCGCACATTGCTCGGGTCGAACGCCACGCTGGCCGCGGTGCCGTCCTCGCCCGCGAGGGTGACGGCGAGCGACTTGAGCTTGGCGGCGCCGCTCGGCGCGAGGATCGCGCGCAGCGCCTCGGCCACGCGGTCGGCGCCCGTGTTCTTGAGCGGGAAGCTCTTGACCACCACCTGCTGGGTCGACTGGCCGCGCGACAGCGCCGCGATGAGCTGGCCGACGGTCTCGAAGTCGCGGTCGCTCGCCACGACGATGAGCGCACGCGTCTCCTCGTCGGCCACGATGGCCACGCGCTTGGCGAGGTCGCCCGGCTGACCGCCCGCGGGCGTCATGCGCGACACCGCGCCGTTCACCACCGACGCGAGCTTGGCCGGATCGGCCGATGCAGGCAGCTTCACCGAGCGGATGCGCGACGCCTCGGTGGGCAGCGTCTTCGACGCCTGCTCGATGAGCTTCATCGCCCGCTCGATCTCGCGCGGCGAGCCGAGGAGAAGGAGCGAGTTCGAGTCCTTGTCGACGGCCACGGTCACGCCGTCTCCCGCGGACGTCGCGTCCGACGACGCTGCTCCAGCGGCTGCGTCCGCCTGCGCCGGCGGTTCCTGCGCCGCCTTCGGCGGCTCGACCTGCGCGAAGGCGAGCTGCACGAACGCGAGCCGCGCCGGCAGCGCCGGCGGCCAGCCCGGACCGCGCATGCCGGGGTGCCCGTTCGCCGGCACCGCATCGAGTTCCATCGTGCTGCTCTGCGAGTTGCCCGCCGGCTTGGGCGCGTCGTAGCGCTTGAGCAGCTCGTCGACCGTGATCACCTCGACCTCGCCGTCGGCCTGCTCCATGAGCCGCCGCAGGAGGCGCGCCACTTCCTCGGCGTCGCCCTTGCTCGGATCGAGCGGCACGCTCTTGAGCGAGCGCGAGCTCGCGAGCGCGGCGCTGTCGAGCCGCGTGACGATCTCGCCGAGCATGCGGTGCTGCTTCTCGTTCGCGCGCACGAGCAGGCTGTTGCTCGCCACGTTCACCTTGATCACGGGCGGCGTCTCGGTGCCGTCGTCGGTCTCGAAGATGTCGGCGAGGCTCTTGGCGACCTCGCCTGCGTCGCCGTTGCGGAGCGTGAGCACCTTGACCGAGCGGTCGCTCTCGGTTCCGGGCGTGACGTCGAGCTGCCGCAGCATCTCCTCGGCCGCATCGAGCGCCGTGGGCGTGGCCGAGATGACGACGGCGTTCAGCCGCTCGTCGGCGATCACGCGCAGCGCCGGCTCGGTCGACGCGGGCGCGGCGCCGCGGCCGCGCGGAGCGACGCGCGCCGCCTCGCTTGCGAGCAGCTGCTCCACCAGCGGCGCCATCTGCGCCGCGCGCGCCTGCTTCAGGAACACGGTGCGCACGCGCGCCGCATCGCGCGGGCCGCGCACATCCATGTCGCGGACCGTCTTCTCGATCTCGTCGAGCTGCGCCGGATCGGCGGCCACGACGATCGAGTTGCTGGTCATCTCGGGCGTGATCGTGGGCTTGACGCGGCCGGGGCGCGACACCGCGCGCGCCGCCACCGCCTGCTCGATCGCGCGCGCCACCGTGTCGGCGGTCGCCTCGGACAGCGAGTACACGCGGATCTCGACGGGCGCATCGCCCTCGCGCGGCTTGTCGAGCTGCGTGACCACCTCGACCGCGATCGGCATGAGCTCGGCGGGCGCCGTGATGATCACGCGCGCGTTGAGCGGATCGGCGACGACCTTGGGCTCCATGACCGGCGCGCCGGCCTTGGCGGCCGACGTGAGCGACGCGGGCCACCGCGAGCGGTCCGACAGCACCGCGCCGAGCGTCGAGACGACGACGTCGGGCGCGACATGCCGCAGCTGGATCACCTTGAAGTCGGCCTGCGGCGCGGCGAACGCCTTGCCGTCGAGCTCCGCGAGGATGCCCTTCGCGCGCTCGGTGCCCTCGACGCTGCCGACGATCACGATCGTGCCCGACTGCGGAAGCGCCGAGAGCTCGATGCGCGACGCACCGGCGGCGCCCGCGTTCTCGAGGATGCGGCGCGCCTCGTCGACGAGCGACGTGACCGGCGCCTTGGTGGGCGTGTACACCGCCCACGAGCGCGATGCGCTGTCGGAGTCGCGGTCGAGCTCCTTGATGAGGCCCTCGGCGACGCTCATGATGCGGGCGGCGCCCGAGACGATCAGCGAGTTCGTGCGCGCATCGCTCTCGACGCGCACCGGCGGCGTGGGCGTGACGACGCCGCGCGTGCGCCGCATGCGCTCGAGCGCAAGCCGCGGATCGGTGTCCTGCTGGTCGGCGAGCAGCTTCTGCACCAGCGGCGCGATGCGTGCGGCATCGGCGTTGCGCAGCGCGAAGGTCTTGGCGTCGACCGAATCGAGCGCCGGCCGCTCGTCGAGCGGCGCGATCAGCTTGTCGGCCTCGTCGAGGTCGGTGGCCGGTCCGACCATGAGGAGCGCGTTCGACCCGGTCGCGGCGATCACCTTGACGGCGAGCGGCTCGCGGGTGGACGGATTGGTGGCGCTCGACAGCGCCTGGCCCAGGCTGGCGGCGACCTCGGTCGCATCGGCGTAGAGCAGCGGGCGCACGCGCACGATCGGCTCGCCCGCGGCGACGCTCTCGCCGTCGTCGAGCTGGCGGATGAGCTCCTCCACCACCGGCATGAGCACGTCGGGCGCGCTCACGATGAGCGCGTTGGAGCGGCGGTCGGGCGCGATGTCGAGCACGCTCTTGCCGCGCGCGGCGAGCGTGGGCTCGATCTCGGCCAGGCGCCCCTCGAGCGCGCTGCGCACGATCGCGGCAAGCGACTCGCTCTTGGCGCCCTTGAGCTTGAACACGCGCAGGGTGGTCGCAGGCTGCGGCGCGCCCTCCACGCCGCGCACGAGCTGCTCGACCTGCGGGAACACGCTGGCGGCCGCGCTGACCACGAGCGTCTTCGACACGGCCTCGGTGGTCACGACCATGTTCGAGCCGTCGGCGCCGAACTTGCCGCCCGACGCGAGGTCGCGGATCGTCTTCGCGATCCCCTCGAGGTTGGCCGAGGAAAGCCGCCACGTGCGGATCTCCTGGTCGGGCATCGCCTGCGTGCGGTCGAGCTGCTCCACAAGCTTCTCGAAGCCCGCCATGCGCGCGATCGGCGCGTCGACGATGAGCGAGTTGGTCTGCGCGTCGGCGCGCACCACCACCTCGCGCGGCGGCTGCAGCTCGGGACGCGCGCGTCCGCGCGGATCGACCGGCACGGGCGGCTGCGGGTACATCTCGTCGATGGTGCGCGCGAGCTCCGCGGCGCGGGCGACCTTGAGCGAGAAGATGCGGATCTCGCGGTCGCTCGCGCTCTGGCGCGTGGCGCCGTTGAGGTCCTCCACGATCTGCTGGATCTCGGGCAGGAGGTCGGGGTGCGCCGCGACGATGAGCGCGTTGGTCTGCGCCTCGGCGGTGATCTGCACGGGCTTCGCGCCCTTCTCCTCGGGCGAGCGCTGCGCGTAGGTCTGCATGAGCGCGTTGGCGAGCGTGGCCGCATCGGCGCTGCGCAGCTGGAGGATGCGCAGCGGCGGCGTGACGCCCTGCTGCACGTCGAGATTCTTGAGCAGCACCGCGAGCAGCTCGTGCTGGCGCGCGTCGGCCGCGACCAGCAGCGAGTTCGTGCGGTCGAGCACCTCGATCACGGGTTCCTTGGCGAATCCCGCGTTCTGGCCGAGGCGGCTCGCGGCGAGGCCGTCGAGATACGCCTTCGCGTCGACGGCCTTCGCGTAGGTCATCGGGATCACGCGCACATCGGCGCTCGGGCTGGTGGCGGTCACGAGCTGGCGGCACGCATCGGCAAAGCGCGACAGCGGCTCCTCGTCGCCGCTGGCCACGATGGTGCCGTTCGCGACGTCGATCTCGGTCTCGACGAGCTGCGCCGCGCCCTCGGTGGGCTCGAGCGAGGCGAGCTTGAGCGCCTTCGCGAGCAGCGCCGCGGCATCGCCCGCCCCGACGTCGATCACGCGCACGCCGCGCTTGGTGGGCACCGCCTGCAGCTGCTTGAGCAGCTGCTCGGTCTTCTCGAAGGTGAGCGCATCGCCCGCCACGATGAGCGTGCGGCTCTGCGCCTCGGTCTGCACGACGACCTCGACGGGCTTGGCGCCGTCGACGCCGGGCTTCGACAGCATGCCGCGCGCGCCGAGGTCGCGCAGCGTCTGCGCGATGCGCTCGATGTCCCCGCGCTCCACGCGGTAGGTGCGCAGCTCCGCCTGCGGCGGCAGCGGCGTGCGGTCGAGCGTGAGCACGAGCTGCTCGAAGCTCGCGCGGCGCTCCGACGGCGCCTCGACGATCAGCGAGTTGGTGGTCGCGTCGGCGGTGACGAACACCTCCTTGGGCTTCTGGAGGTGCGGCAGCGCGCGGCCGCGCGCGTCGAGCGGCACCGGCGGCGGCGGATAGAGCTTGTCGAGCGCCGTCGCGAGGTCGGTCGCCTTGGCGGCCTTGAGCGCCATCACGAAGGTCTCGCGCGCGGGACCGGTGCCCGTGTCGCCGGCGCGGTTGAGCTCGGCGATGAATCCCTTGATCTCCTCGAACACGAGCGCATGCGCCGTGACCACGAGCGTGTTGGTCGTGCCGTCGGCCTCGATGCGCACGGGCTTGGAGCGGCGCTCCTCGGGCGCGCGCTCGTCGTAGCGCTTGGCGAGCATCGCGGCCACCTGCACCGCATCGCCGCCGCGCAGCTGCAGCAGCCGCAGCGGCGGCAGCTCCTCGGGCGACGGGATGTCGAGCTCGCGCACGAACGACTCGATCATGGCCAGCTGCGGCGCCTCGCCGAGGATGTACAGCGAGTTCGTGGGCTCGATGACCTTGATCTCGGCCGCGGGCACGCTGCGCGAGGGATCGACCGGCGCGGCGCTTGCGAGCAGCGGCTCGAGCTTGAGCGCGACGTCGGCGGCCCGCGCGGCGCGCATGGGCACGATCCTGGCCGCGCGCGGCGGCGGCATCAGGAGCCGTGCCTGCGCCAGCGCCTGCTCGAACGCGGCGATCGACGCCGTGCGTCCGCTCACGAGGAGCGCACCGCTCGACGAATCGAGCTCGACGGTGGGCGCAGGAAGGTCCTGCTCGGATCCCTGCGTCGTCTGCGCGTAGATGGCGCGCGCGCGCTCGACGAGCCGCGCCGCATCGGCGCCGGGCGCGGGAATCGCGCGGAATCCGAACGCATCGCGCCCGACGCGGTCGAGCCCGGCCACGAGCGACTGCACCTGCGCCACCTGCTCGGGCGTGCCCGACACGAGCAGCGCCTTCATCGCATCGACCGCCTCGATCACGGGCGGCGTGAACGCCGTGCCGTCGCGCGGATCGAGCACCTGCTTCGCCAGCTCGCGCGCCTGCGCCACGATCGCGCTCGGCTGCGCGTTGGCCACGGCGATCTGCCGCGTCTCGCGCTCGACCACGCGCGTCGCGTCGATCTGGTTCATGAGCTCCGTGAAGCGCTGGATCGACTGCGCGCTGCCCACGAGCACGAGCTCGCGGCTGACCGCGTCGAACTCGATGCGCAGGCTGCGCGCCGCGTCGCCCGCAGGCGTCTGCTGCTCGTAGAGCGCGCGTGCCCGCTCGAGGCTCGCCTCGGCGTTGCGGCCCGCGAGGCGCATGAGCCGCACCTGGCGGTCGACGTTCGCGGGGCGGTCGAGCGTGGCCACGATGGCGCGGATGCCCGCGATGTCGGCCGAATCGCCGCCCACGAGCACGGTGCGCCCGTCCGGCCCGGCGACCAGCGTCACCTCGTCCTGCTGGCGCTTGGACAGCAGCGACTTCGCCGCAGCGAGGATCGCCTCGGGCGACGCGCTCTCGAGCTCGATCGCCGCGATGGCGCGGTCGCCGCGCAGCCGCTCGCGCGTCGTGGCGGCGCCGCGCTGGTTCGCGCTCACCTTGGCCGGGTCGAAGCCCTCCATCTCGGCGATGAAGCGCTCCGCGTCGTCGATCGAGCCGAGGTCGCCGACGATGGTCACGCGCTCGGCCTCGGGCAGCGACACGATGGTGGGCTTCTTGTCGGCGGGATACCCGGCGAACAGCTGCTCGAGCCGCTGCTTCGCGACATCGGGCTTGACCTTGCCCACGGCGAAGGTCTTCATGCCGCGCCCACCCGACGCGGTCGGGGCGGCGCCGTCGGCCATCGGCACGTCGAGGAGCTCGATCGTCTGCTTGACCGCCTCGATCTTCGCGCGTGGACCGCGGGCGATGATGGCGTTCGTGCGCTCGTCGGCGGCGAGCATCAGGCCCGCCACGCGGTTCTCCTCGATCTTCTGCCGCTTGCCGTCCTGGATCACGTACTCGACCACGCGCTCGCCCATGAGCGCCTGCAGGCTGCCGATGAGCACGCCCGCCTTGGTGAAGCGCACGGGAATGAGCTCGATCACGTTCTCGACGTCCTGGCGGTCGAGCTCGTCGATGATGCGCTGCAGCCGGCGGATCTGCGCCGCCGTCTCGACGATGAGCACCGAGTTCTGCTGCTCGAGCGCCGTCACCGAGCCGTAGGTGGCCACGAGGTTCTTGAGCTGCTCGGCCACGGGCTTCGCCTGCGCGTTCAGCAGCGGCAGCACGACCGTCACGATCTCCTCGTCGCCCACGGTCGCGGGCACGTTGCCCACGAACGTCGGCACGTTCTCACGCTTCATGTCGTCGAGCTTCTGCAGGAAGAGCCGCGTGCCCTCGTCGCGCAGCATCACGTTCTGCGTCTGGAGCAGCACGTTCAGCGTGCGGAGCGCCTCGTCGAGCGAGTAGTCCTTGGGGTAGA
>JBIIRG010000122.1:0-8984 GCA_044341665.1 Phycisphaerales bacterium
GTCGGCGTCGGCGTAGAAGTCGAACTTGGTCGACTCGAGGGCGCCGGCGTCGGCGTTGTCGGCGAGGCTGTTGCAGTTCTCGTCGACGTTGCCTGCGTCGCAGATCTCGGTGGCGGCAGGATTGATCGCAGCGTTGCTGTCGTTGCAGTCGACGCCGGCCGAGGCCTGCGTGCGATAGCCCGTGGGCAGGTCGCAGAAGCGGCTGGCGCCTGCGACGGTGAAGGTGTCGTTGTCGGCGTCGGCGTAGAAGTCGAACTTGGTCGACTCGAGGGCGCCGGCGTCGGCGTTGTCGGCGAGGCTGTTGCAGTTCTCGTCGACGTTGCCTGCGTCGCAGAGCTCGGTGGCGCCGGGGTTGATCGCGGCGTTGCCGTCGTTGCAGTCGGTGTTGAGCGCCACGCCGCAGGCCACGGGAGCGCCCGCGCCGAAGGTGTCGCCGTCGACGTCCGCGTAGAGCAGGGCGTTGTCGTTGCAGTCGCTCGAGTTGGTCACGTAGCCAGCGGGCGCCGTGACCTGGCACACGGCCGTGGTGTTGGTCGGCGAGCCGAAGCCATCCTGATCGACGTCGGCGAAGTACACGAGGGTGGCGATCAGCGTCGGATCGGTTGGGCACCCGTCGTTGCAGTCAAGCACGCCGTCGCCGTCCGTGTCCACGTCGGGCGAGCCGCAGCCGCAGATGCCCGGGTTCGACTTGGCGGGATCCGAAGGACACTCGTCGTAGATCGCGAGCGAGAACAGTGCACCTGCGGCAACCCTGGCGAGCGGTCCGACATGCGCGGGAACCGTCGTCTGGCCTTCGGTGGAGCGACCCCACGCGACGACCGTGCCGTCGGAGCGCAGCGCGAGCGAGTGCTCGCCGCCCGCGGCGATGTCGACCACGCCCGAGAGACTGGCGGGAACCGCGGTCTGGAGCAGGTTGTTGCGGCCCCACGCGACCACCGTCCCGTCGGCGCGCAGCGCCAGGGTGTGGTTCGAGACGGCCGACGCCGCGAGATCGACGGCATTGTTGAGCCCAGCGGGAACGCCGGTCTGGCCGAAGGTGTTGCCACCCCATGCGGCCACCGAGCCGTTCGAGCGGCGCGCGACGCTGTGCGTGTTGCCCGCCACGACCTGGACGACGCCAGTGAGACCGGCAGGAATCGTGACCTGACCGCTCGTGTTGAGACCCCATCCGAAGACGGCGCCCGTCGCACGCGCGGCCAGCGAGTGGTTCGCGCCCGCTGCGATGTCGATCGCGTCCGTCAGCGATGAGCCACCGCTCGAGCGGGTGTTCGTGTCGCTACCCCAGCCGGCCACCGTGCCGTTCGAGCGCAGCGCCAGCGAGTGGCTGCTGCCTGCCGCAATCGCGGTCACCGTGCCGAGGTTCGTGGGCACGGTCGACTGCGAGGAGGTGTTGTCGCCCCAGGCGATCACCACACCGTCGGCGCGCAGCGCGAGCGCATGGCGCTGGCCGGCGGTGAGACGCGTCGTCACGCCGATCGTTGCCGGAATCTCGAGCTCGCCCGACTGGCTGAAGCCCCACGCCGACACGCGCGACATGCGCGCCGTGATCGTGCCCGGCTGGTTCGCTCCACCAACGTCAGGATTCTCGACCCTGCCCACGCGCAGGAAGTAGACGCTGCCCTCGGTCACCTCGAACGACGCGACGCGCGCCGACGTGCTCGAGCAGCCCGACGGCGTCGGGTTGTTGCCGAAGTAGTCGCCGCTGCACGCGACCTGCACGAGCGCACCGCAGGTGCCCTCGTACAGCGCGATCGAGGTATCCGCACCCGTGAACGGGTCGGGATAGCAGGTGTCGAAGGTCGCCAGTCCCGAGTACGGCGCCACGAAGCGGTACCAGAGGTCGGGCGTGTTGGCGTTCCACAGGAAGGTGCCGTCGGCGCACTGTGCGTCCGAGGGGATGTTGGCGCTTGGCGTCGGGAAATTGGGTGTGAACGTGAACGGCACGGGCACGTCGGTCCGCAGGTCCGCCGCGGAGCTGCACTCGTCTTGCGCATGGGCCGATTGGAACGCTCCCAGCGTGGCAATGAACGCCGCGCCAAGAACAAACGTGCTCAGGCCGAGGAACGAGGCAGTCATCTTTTCTTGCGACATGGCAATGAACCCCAATGCGGTCACACGGAGCGCTCGAAAAAGCGACAGTGACGCGAGCGAATAGTGGCGCGCCCGAGGTCGAATGCGAACAAAACCCCGCTTGGTTCACTCAGATGTGGGCGCTCGTAAGTGGTCGGCGGCGTAAGGAGCGCTGCAGCGAGGATATTTCAGGACGCTGAGCACAAGTCTTCGTAGGACAGGGACTTGCAGCCGCCACACGCACGGGTTCTGCACGCGCGCAGCGCAAAGATGAGCACGACTTACGTCAGGCAGACCGCCCAGACGCAGCCCCGAGGAACTCCTCCGCCGTGCCCGCGAGCATGCGCGACCGTTCGGCCTCCGACAGACCCCGCATCGCGCGGATCATCGACCCCGCCACCCGCTCGCCGAGGGGGAACGGGTAGTCGCTTCCGAGCGCCAGCCGGTCGGCGCCCACGCGCTCCATCAGGAACCGCAGCGCCGCCTCATCGTGCACCAGCGTGTCGAAGTAGAACCGACCAAGTTGCGCCGCCGGGTCGACCGCGCAATCGACCGCACAGAGATCGGGACGCTCCTGGAACCCATGGGCGATCCGCCCGATCGTGAACGCCAGGCTCCCTCCGCCGTGGGCGAGGCACACCTTGAGGCCCGGCAGGCGCGCCAGCACCCCACCGAACATGAGCGAGCACGCCGCCCGCGCCGTCTCGGCGGGCATGCCCACCAGCCACGGCAGCCAGTACTTCTGCATGCTCGCCTGTCCCATCATGTTCCACGGGTGGATGAACACCGCCGCCCCGCGCCGCGCGCAATGCTCGAAGAACGGGAAGAGCTCGGGCGCGTCGAGGTTGAGCTCGGTCACCCCGCCATCCCGCGCGGCGTTGATGTTCGACCCGATCTCCACGCCCCGCATCCCGAGGTCATCCATGCACCGATCGAGCTCGCGGCAGGCCAGCTCGGTGTCCTGCATCGGCACGGTTCCCAGTCCCATGAACCGCGTCGGATGAGCGCGCACCACCTCCGCGATGTGGTCGTTCAGGTACCGCCCGAGTTCGAGCGCCACCCGGGCGGGCTGGTGGTACGAGAACATCACCGGCACGGTCGACAGCACCTGCACGCTCACCCCGTGCTCGTCGCACTCACGGATGCGCGCCGCGGGGTCCCAGCAGTTCGCCTCGATGTCGCGAAAGTGGCGCCCATCGATCGTCAGTCGCGCGCAGGCGCATCCCGACGAGCCCGCCGCCTGCAGATGCTCGATCGCCAGCCAGCCTCGCGTTCCCGCACGTTCGGCGAGGTTCGGCCACGAAGGCGGCAGGATGTGAGTGTGGAGGTCGATCACGCGCATGCCTTGCTGCTCCTCACCGAGTTTCGTCCTGACAGGTTATCCGCTCCCGCGCCAAGCGTGCGACGGATCATGCGCTGGCGGGCACCGCTACACTGAACCCTTCGACCCGTGTCTCACGCGCGAAACCAGCATCTCTCGCCGAAGGCGCTCGCAGCGCTCACGATCGGCGCCATTGGCGTCGTGTTCGGCGACATCGGCACGAGCCCGCTCTACGCGCTCAAGGAGAGCTTCGCCCACCTCGAGGCGCAGGGACAGGCGATGGACGAGGTCTACGTCCGCGGGCTCCTGTCGCTCGTCTTCTGGCTCGTCGTCTTCGTCGTCAACATCAAGTACATCTTTGTCATCACCCGCGCTTCGAACCGCGGTGAAGGCGGCATCTTTGCGCTGCTCTCGCTGATCCCGCGCGGTCTCTCCGCCGAGGCGCGCCGCGGACGGTTCGTCATGTCGCTGCTCGCGATCGCGGGCGCGGGCCTCCTCTTCGGCGACGGCATCATCACCCCCTCGATCTCGGTGCTGTCGGCGATGGAGGGCCTCAAGGTCGCCAACCCGATCCTCTCGCCGCTCATCATCCCGGGGACGCTGATCATCCTGATCGGCATCTTCTACGCCCAGCAGTTCGGTACGGCCAAGATCGGCATCATCTTCGGGCCCATCATGGTGCTGTGGTTCGGCGTGCTTGCCGTGTTTGGCGCCATGGGCATCGCTCAGTTCCCCGACATCGTCACGGCCGTCAACCCGCTCTACGCGGCCGAGATGATCGCCCAGCATCCGATCGAGGTGTTCTTCCTGCTCGGCTCGGTCGTCCTGTGCGTGACGGGCGCCGAAGCGCTCTACGCCGACATGGGCCACTTCGGCATCAAGCCGATCCGCTTCGGCTGGTACCTGCTCGTCGGCCCCGCGCTCATCCTCAACTACTTCGGTCAGGGTGCCGTGCTGCTCACCTATCAGACCGCGGGGGGGGCCATGAAGGAGTTCAACCCCTTCTACGCGCTCGTGCCCGCGCCGCTCGTCATCCCGATGGTCATCCTGGCCACGATGGCCACGATCATCGCAAGCCAGGCCATGATCTCGGGCGTCTTTTCGATCGCCCGCCAGGCGATCCGCCTCAACTTCCTGCCGCGGCTCGAGGTCGTCCACACCAGCGAGGAGCAGGAGGGGCAGATCTACCTCCCGTCCCTCAACCTGATCATGCTGGTCGGGTGCCTGTTCACAGTGCTCCTGTTCCCGACCTCGACCGAGCTCGCGGCGGCCTACGGCATTGCGGTCACGCTCGACATGATGATCACGACGATCCTGTTCGCGGTCGTCGCGCGCCGCTTCTGGCGCTGGCGCCGGCGCTGGGTCATGCTCCTCGTCGGCCTCTTCATCACCGTCGACGCGCTGCTCGCGGGCGCCAACATCATCAAGATCACCTCGGGCGGCTGGTTCGCCATCGCGATCGCCTTCCTGGCCTTCGTGGTCATGATCACCTGGGTGCAGGGCTCGTTCTTCATCGGCCGCAAGCTCGCCGAGGACTCGCAGTCGATCCACGACTTCCTGGGCACGCTCTGGTCCGACGCGATCCCGCGCGTGCCAGGCACCGCGGTGTTCCTCACCACCAACTACAACACGCCGCTGGCGCTCAAGCACTTCGTCGAGCACGCGCACGTGCTGCACGAACAGGTGGTGCTCATGACCATCGTGCCATCGAACCTGCCGATCGTGCCGCACGCGCGCCAGATCAAGGTCGAGTGGCTGCCCGACGGCATGTGGAAGATCAC
Source organism: Phycisphaerales bacterium (assembly GCA_044341665.1). Classification (GTDB taxonomy): domain Bacteria; phylum Planctomycetota; class Phycisphaerae; order Phycisphaerales; family SM1A02; genus QWPT01. The sequence goes on from JBIIRG010000122.1 coordinate 5,173, forward strand.
CGCCCTGTGCGGCTTCATGGAAAGCCCGAACATCCCGCGCTTCCTCGAGCGCGCCCGCGCGCAGGGCTTCAACTTCGAGCCCGACAAGACGACCTACTTCGCCCGCCGCACCTCGGTGGTCCCGACCGGCACCTCCAAGATGAGCGGCTGGCGCAAGCGGCTGTTCGCCATGCTGTCGCGCAACTCGACCGACGCCACGCGCTCGTTCAGCCTGCCGCCCGACCGCGTGGTCGACTTCGGCGCGCAAGTTGAGCTGTGAGTCCGTGCGCCTGACGGGCACTCAACGCGGTTGAACGGTTCGAGGTGGTTGGAGGGCTCAAGCGAGTCACGCCCGAATGCCTCGCGCGCCCCTCGTCCGTCACGTCAGCAGCCGCACGATCTCGTCGATCCCCTCGTCGCCGAACCGGCCCTCCTCATCGAGGAGCTCGCGGATGCGCGCGCGCAGCCGCGCCGTCACGCCGCGCACGAGGTCGGCCATCTGCTGCCGCGACAGCGCGAACTCCGCCTCGAGGTCGCGGTACGGCACGCCATCGAGCGCATGCAGGCGGAACACGCGCCATGCGCGGTCGCGGCCTTCGGCGACAAGCACCTGCTCGACCTGCGCGCATGCCTCGGCGAGGATCGCGCGCGCCCACGCGCGCTCGAACGCGGCCGCCGGGTCGGGTTGCTCGCTCGCGATCGACGCGATCGACGCGTCGAGCGGCTTCTCGCGCGACCGCTGCGCGTCGCGCACGATCCCGCGCACATGCAGCAGCAGGCCGTTCATCATCCAGCGGCGCAGCGTGAGGCCCGACGCGTTCCATGCCTCGAGATACGCGCGGCACGCGGCGGGCGAGCCGAACTTGGCGATGAGGAACCCGTGCACCAGCTCGCGCGGCTCGCCGATCTCCCGCAGCGACGAGCCTTGCGCGTACGCCTCGAGCGGCTGCGCGTACCGCTCGATCACGCGCGCGGCGACGGCGGCCAAGGCCGACTCGTCGCCGCGCGCGTGCTCGATGAACCAGGTCGCGTGGGTGGTGGGGAAGTACTGGGTGCGGGCGGCGCCCTGCTCCGCTGTCACTGGCAGGGACCCCAGGCGCTGAGTACCTGGGCGAGGTCTGCGCCGCTCACGATGCCGTCGCCATCGATGTCGGTGGCGAACTGACCGCTGCCGTCAGTCCCCCAGGCCCCGAGGACGGCAGCGAGGTCTGTGCCGTCGACCACGCCGTTGCCGGTGACATCACCGCCGCACACCCGCAGCACGAGAACTTCGATGGTCGCGACCAGATCGGAGGTCCCAGAGCCTTCGAATGCAATCGGGCCAACGAGGTCGTTCGCAGGTTCCACCGAGAACGCGGTAACGCTCACGATCCACGGCCCCGTCCGCACCCCGAGCACGCCCGAGGCATCGACGCTCGTGCCCGGGGTCAGACCGGGGACACGTCCTCCGTAGGCCGCGATCGGTTGCGCGTTCGTGGCGCTGATACCCGGAGCGTCACTCGTATCGAGCCAGAGGTTGGCGGTGAAGGTCCCGTCAAGGCATCCATTCGAGTCCATGCGGCAAGTGAGGCGGTTCGACCCGAGCGCGAGCACTGCCCCCAGCCGAAACGGATTCCCCGACGGCACATTCGTGCGATTGATCCATGGCCCCTCGGGTCCTACGCGCGAGACCCAGGCGTCCCAGAGATAATCGCTTTGCTGCGTGCGAGTGTCCCACGCGCCGCAGAGCGGCCAAGGCAGTGGTCCCCGCGTTCCCCGCGTCACGATGAGATCGTGGAGTACCGGCAGTGAATCGCCTCCATCGCAAGCGTCGGGAAGACCGTCACCATCCGTGTCGAAGTCGCGGGTTGTCTCGATGTCGATGCGGTCAGGGACCAAATTGCCATCGCAATCGCGTGGAGCCATCGCGACAGCGTGGTAGCCGCCGGCGACGACGGCCTCCGTACCAACCACGCTGCTCGGGGGCGAGTCGATGAGGCCCCAGCTCCGAACGGTTCCGTCCTCAAGCACCGCGAGTGTTCCATAGAGCGACGCGGCGATCGCTCGGACCACGCCGAGGTCCGTGGGAACACTCGACTGCTGGTGGTAGTTCCAGCCCCAGCACCGAACTGTTCCAGATGAGAGGAGCGCGACAGAGTGATCGCTGCCTGCGGCAATCTCAACGACGGAACCCAGCTTCGCCGGAACCTGGCACTGAGTCTCGGCGTCGCGCCCCCAGCATCGCACCTGCCCGTCGGCGAGCAGCGCCATCATGTGACAGCCCTTGGTCGAGATCCGCGAGACCGCGCCAAGATCCTGCGGAACCAGGCGCTGACCGTAGTGGGGATCGGCGCTTCCGGGATCGCCTGCGCCCCAGACGACAACGGTACCGTCCTGCGTGAGCGCGGCCGTGTGTGCCCAGCCGCACGCGATCTGCGTGACCGCACTCAGGGTTGGCGGCACGTTGCACTGCCCGTACTGGTTGCTTCCCCAGGCACGCACCGTTCCATCTCGCAGTAGGGCTGCTGAGTGGCCGCGTTGATCAGTCGGGAAGTACCACCCGCCTCCTGCAATCTCGATGACCTCGGTCATGCCCGCGGGCACATCGCACTGCCCGCTGGCGTTGCTCCCCCATGCGACCACCCGACCGTCCGCGGTGAGGCCGATCGAGTGAAGATTGCCAAGCGCAACGCGCACGAGCTGCGCGTCCGTCGGGATACTGCGTTGACCGTAGCTTCCGTCGCCCCACGCGATGAACTCGGCGTTGAATTGGGCCGCCGCGCCTCCAGCCACACCAGTAGCGAGAAGGCCTGCCATCACGGGACGGTTGCGAGTCATCTCGAATGCTCCTGCCGAAATCGATGCTGCGATCGCGCCCGCAGAACGAATCGAGCGCTGCCGCAGAGATCCGTCACCGGCGTTTCCATGGGGATGCGCCGCGAAAATCACCAGCACCGCAAGGCCGAGAACGGTTCGCGCGCGACGGAACGCCAACTTGGTTTGGCGTAGGGCGCCGCCTTCAGGTGCTGTGTTCGCGGAGCCCTCGGCAAGCGTTCGGACGAGCAGCGAGCACTGATCATCGCGGAGTGCGCGGGGAGCAAGCGGTCGAAGCCAGGGGATCCGGGGTACGGAGCTCATCCTGGCACGCCCAAACGGCGTCGATTCGGGTGGTCTACAGGGTGCCGGTCTTCGATCGGTGTGCCTGCCGCCATATCACTACCCTATCACCCGCCGTGCTCTCCCTCCGCGCCATCCGCAAGCAGTTCGGTCCGATCGCCGCCGTCGACGGGTTGTGGCTCGATGTGCCGGCGGGGGAGGTCTTCGGACTGCTCGGGCCGAACGGTGCGGGAAAGTCGACCACGATCGCCATGGCCACGGGCCTCCTGACGCCTGACTCGGGCGCGGTCGACATCCTCGGCCTCGGCGCGCCGACCGATCCGAAGGTCCGCGCCCACCTGGGGCTGGCTCCGCAGGAGATCACGCTCTACGGCGAGCTCACCGCGCGCGAGAACCTGACGTTCTTCGCGCATCTGTACGGCGTCCGCGATGCCCGCCGCCGCGTCGATGCGCTGCTGGCGCAGGTGGAGCTCGACGGCCGTGCCAACGACCGCATCTCGACCTTCTCGGGCGGCATGAAGCGCCGGCTCAACCTTGCCGCGGCGCTGGTCCACGATCCCGCGGTCGTCCTGCTCGACGAGCCCACCGCGGGCGTCGACCCGCAGTCGCGCGCCCGCATCCTCGAGCTCGTGCGCGGGCTCGCGCGCGAGGGCAAGGCGGTCGTCTACACCACGCACTACATGGAGGAGGCCGCACGGGTGTGCGACCGCGTGGGCATCGTCGACCACGGCAAGATG
>JBIIRG010000355.1:0-2637 GCA_044341665.1 Phycisphaerales bacterium
CTTCAGGTATCGATCCTCGAAGTCGGAGTTGCCCCGCGCGGCGGCCTTCCATTGCTGGCCGACCTTGCGGATCCGTTCTTCGAGCGCCTTGGCCACCGGTCCCTTCTTTTCCGAACTCGGAATGCCCGGGAGGACGGTGATTTCGCGAAGCCGACCATTGTGATCGGGAACGACCCACGCGTCAAGCCCACGCTCACGACAGAACGAAACGAGCTTGTCGGCGTTCGCCTCGAGGACAGAGGCGATAACGAAGTAGTTGAGGCCGGCCTGCCGGGGGTCGATGCCCCGCTGGGCGGGTGGGAGCGGCGAACCGAGCTCCGGACTGGTGACCGCGGCGGCTGGCTTGGGCGCCGCGACCTGCGGGTTCGCGGGAGTGGCCGGGGCTGCGTTGCCGGCAACCGCATTCTCGGTCCTCGGCGCGGCGGGCTGACTGACCAGGTTGCGCGACTCGCTGGCCGAGGCAGCGGGCGTCGCGTCGCTCGGCTGGATGATGGCGTTCCCCGTCGATGCTGCCGCGCGGTCGTCGGACGACGTGGCATTCGAGCCGCCCCGCGCCACGCCAAGCCAGTAGACGCCGACAAGCACGATGAGCGCCGCGACGGCAAAGCCGCCGATCTTGACGACCTGCGGATCGAGCGCCGGGCCGCGCGGCGCGACCGTGGGCGAACCGCCGTCGGACGCGCGTGCAGACGCGGGCCGCGCAGTGGCGGAGCCGGGTCCGACCGACACGCCGGAACGTCCCGACCGCGACGGCGTGCGCGGGGGAATGTTGACCGGGATGACGGGCGAGCTCTTGTTCTCGCGACCGCGACCGAGCAGTTCGTAGAGGGCTGGGGTTCCGCGTCGTGCCATCGTGGGTTCCTGGGTCGGGGCTCGGAGATCGCAGCGACGAATGCCGCAGCGCCGAGGCGGGCGAGTCTAGCAACGAGGCTCGGCCCGCCAAAGAGCGCCGGGCGCGGGCGGGCGCAAATCGCCGTGTTCAGCGCGAAAACAAGCCGTTCCAACGCTCGAGCGCCTGCTCGAGCCCCTGCCGCGGCTGCAGCCATTGGCGGGCATCCATCAGCGAGAGTCCGCGGAATCCCGCGGTTTCGACCGCAATACGCAGCGCGAGGGCGTCGAGTCGCGATTCGCGCGGTTCGCCGATCGGGCCGCGGAGTCCGCTCCGCCAGAGATCCACAATTCGTACACCGCCAAGGTGCGCACCGCAGCGGGCGACAAGTTCCTCCGGGCGTGCACCGGCCGCGAGCACCGAGGCGCAATCGACGCTGGCTGCAAACGGCTCGGCGAGGGCGGCGACCTCGGCAGCCTCGACCGTCGGAAGAAGGACGCGCACGCCCAGCCGTTCGGCGACCGCGCCGATCGGCGCGCGCAGTTCGCACTCCTCGCGCGGGCCCATCGGCAGCGTGAGCGGCGCCCTCCCGAGCAGCGCGGCAAACTCGAGCGCCGCCTCGATGGCGTCGAACGCACGGGTCGCGTGCTGCGGATCGGTGAGATGCGACGCAGGCAGGAAGAGGTCGATGCCCGAACAGACGAGTTCGTGGCGGGCGAGCGTGGCGGCGAAATCGCGCCGCGCCGATGCGGAGAGGTCGCGCGGCCGCATGCCGGGCTCGGCGGCCGACAGCTGGACACCGCGGTAGCCGGCGCGCGAGACCCACGCAAGCGCCTCGCGCACGTCGGCGAAGTCTCGCGAGAGGACGAGCGGCGAGATGGTCGCCGCCAGCATGGGGCGGGGATCGCTCGCGGTCGCGGCGGGTGCTGCGGACGGGGGCATGCGCGGCGAGTGTACGGGCGCGGGCGATGGAGGTCGACGAGGCCCGCGGCAACGCATGGGCGTGCGGGGCGACGTACGATGGCGCGATGCACCGCGTGGCTGATCTCGTCTTCTGGCTGTCCGCGAGTCTCTGGCTTGCGTTCGCGCTCGTGGGCGGCGTCGCGGCGATGGCGATCTTTCCCGCTGCGCGCGAGCTGCCCCTCGGTCTCGAAGGCTACGAGGGGTTCATCGCCGCCAATCCCGAGCAGGCGCGGTTGATGATCGCGGGCCACCTCGTCGAGCGCGTGTTCCAACTGTCCGACGGCGCGCGCCTGGTGCTCGCGGCGGTGACGGCGCTCGCCCTCCTCGGGCAGCTCGCGCTCGCTCCTCGCGCCGGGGGCTTCCCTCGCCTGCGGCTTGCCGCGGCGGCCGTCGCGGCGGGTGCGCTGCTGATCGGGGCGCTCTGGGTGCAGCCCGAGTTTTCCGAGCGCGACCGGGCCTACCGCGCCGCTGCGCGGGCGGGCGACGTGGCGCAGGCAAACGAACGCAAGGGAGAGGTCGACGCGGCGCATGCGACCGCCTCGCGTGCGGCGTCGACCGAGGTCGGAGCGATCCTCGCGCTCATCGCCCTGAGCGCGCTCGGCGCCGGCCGCTCGTCAGGTGGCGGCGGGAACTGGCGCTCGCCGTTTGGCTTCACGGGAAGCCGCCGTGGCTAGCCGCAGCGCGCGAGGCCGGCGCGACGCGGCCGTGGCTTCAACGCCCCCTGCCCACGACGCGTCGAGCGCTCCCGCGGCGGACGAGGTCGAACCGCTCTCGATCAAGCTGCCGCGCAAGACGGCCGCCCAGCGCGCCCGCGCCGCCGAGCTGCTCGCGGCGCTCAAGGCACG
>JBIIRG010000356.1:0-2628 GCA_044341665.1 Phycisphaerales bacterium
CGGCGTCCAGATCGGTCCGCGCCAGTTCGAGTTGCCGCCGAAGAGGCCGGTCTCGCTCTCGGCGGGCTCGTAGCGGACGGTGTACGGCTTGCCGTCGAGCCAGACCGAGTACGGCTGCTCCGCAAGCGTGCGCGAGATGCTGCGAAGTCCGTACGGCGACAGGAAGTGCCGCTCGTCGAGCGCCTTGCGGAGGAGGCACTTCATGCGGTGTCCGCGCAGGAGCGAAAGCAGGCGCCGCTCGCCGCGTCCGGGCTCGTTCCACCGCGAGACGAGCGCCGCCATCTCAGGGCGCTCGCGCAGGAACCACTCCATGCGCTCGCGGAAGACGGGCAGCCGCTCCAGCACCTCTGGCTCGATCGTCTCGACCGCGAACAGCGGGATCAGACCGACCACCGACAGCACCTTGATCGGCTCGATGCGGCCGTCGGGGAGGTGCATCATGTCGTAGTAGAAGCCGTCGTCCTCGTTCCACAGCCCGACGCCTGCACCGCCCATCTGCGTCATCGCCTCGGCGATCTGCAGGAAGTGCTCGAAGAACTTCGCAGCCATGTCCTGATAGAACGGCCGCTCGTGCGCGAGCTCGATCGCGATCCGCATCATGGTGAGCGCGAACATCGCCATCCAGCTCGTGCCGTCGGCCTGCTGCAGCCGTCCGCCGCCGGGCAGCGGCTGCGAGCGGTCGAACACGCCGACGTTGTCGAGGCCGAGGAAGCCGCCCTCGAAGATGTTGCGGCCGAACGCATCCTTGCGGTTCACCCACCAGGTGAAGTTGAGGAGCAGCCGGCTGAACGCAGCCGCGAGGAAGTCGTGGTCCGCGGCGCCGCTGCGCGCGCGGTCGATCTGGAAGACGCGCCAGCACGCCCACGCATGGATGGGCGGGTTCACGTCGCTGAAGTTCCACTCGTAGGCGGGCAGCTCGCCCGACGGATGCATGTAGTGGTCGGTGAGCAGCTTCGAGAGCTGCCCCTTGGCGAAGTCGGCGTCGATGTTGGCGATGGCCACGCAGTGGAACGCGTGGTCCCAGGCCGCGAACCACGGGTACTCCCACGTGTCGGGCATCGAGAGTACGCTCGAAGCGGCGAGGTGCCGCCAGGCCGCGTTGCGATGCGTCCTGCGCTCAGTCGGCGGAGGGGGCTGCGTGGGATCGCCGTCATGCCAGCGGCGCACGTCGAACTCGTAGTACTGCTTCGACAGCAGGAGTCCCGCGTACGCCTGCCGCTGCACGCGGCGCGCCTCCTTTGACGCGAGGCCGCGGTGGACGACGTCGTAGAAGCGGTCCGCCTCGGCCGCGCGCTGCGCGAGGAGCGCGGGAACGTCCGCCGGCTTGAGGTCGCTCCCCGCCGGGCAGAGCACGAGGTCGATGGCGCGGCGCTCGCCAGGCGCGAGCGTGAGCCGGTGCCATGCCGCCGCCTTCGTGCCGCGGGCGTGCGGATTGGTGGCACGCGGATCGCCGCGCACGATGCGGTCGTGGAACGCGTCCTTCGGCGCGCCATCGGTGGCGGGCAGGTGGCGCGCCACGTGGAAGAGCCGGTCGAAGTTCGTCTCGTTCTCGCAGAAGAGGTGCTCGTACTCGTCGCCGGCGAGCCGCAGCTCCATCGCGCCGAGTTCGGCGCAGCTCGCGACGATCGCGCGGCGTGAGCGCAGGCCCTCGATCCGCGGCCGCTCGCTCCCCTCGCGCCACGACCAGCGGTTGCGGAAGAAGAGCTGCGGCACGACGTGGATCTCGGCCGGCTCAGGCCCGCGGTTGACGACCTCGATGCGCAGTCCCGTCTCATCGGGGCCGCGCTTGACGTACGTCGCCCAGACCTCGAAGAAGCGGTCGCCGTCGAGGATGCCCGTGTCGACGAGCTCGTACTCGCGCTCGCTGCGCGCCCGGTTCGCGTTGCCGCGCACGAGATCCGCGTAGGGGAACGGCTGCTGCGGATACGCGTACAGCATGCGGTTCCACGCGTGCGACGGCAGTGCGTCGACGTGCCACCAGAGCTCCTTCGCGTCCTCGCCGTGGTTGCCTTCCGAGTTGGTGAGTCCGAACAGCCGCTCCTTGAGGATCGCATCGCGGCCGTTCCACAGCGCAAGCGACAGGCAGAGGTGCTGGTCCTTGTCGCACCAGCCGAAGAGTCCGTCCTCGCCCCAGCGGTAGGCGCGGCTCCGCGCGTGGTCGTGCGGGAAGGAGTCCCACGCGGCCCCGTCGTGCGAGTAGTCCTCGCGCACCGTGCCCCACTGGCGGCAGGAGACGTACGGCCCCCAGGCGCGCCACTTCGCCCGCCCTGCGCGTTCGTCGCGGAGCCGCGCGTGCTCCGCCGAGGGCGCCGACGCCGCGGCAGTCGGGCGCGCGTCGCTCATGCGTCGATCCTTCGCACGCTCGGCAGCCTGAGCGCCTCGAGCAGCATTCCGACGCTCCACGCCTGCATCGGGCAGCCGCGCGGCTCGAACGGCGCCTCTGCGTCGGTGATCTCGCTCACGGAGCCAAGCCCGGCGTCGCGCAGATGCTCGGCCAGTGCCGCGCGGGCCTCGCGCACCGTGCGCGCCGACGGTCCGGTCGGCAGCAGCGCCTCGGCCTTCAGGAAGAGCCCGAGGAGGAATGGCCACGCCGTGCCGTTGTGGTAGGCCAGGTCGCGCGCCCGCTGG
>JBIIRG010000357.1:0-2623 GCA_044341665.1 Phycisphaerales bacterium
GAGTCGGGCTTGACCGCCGTCGACCTCATCGCCACCACCGACGAGGCGAAGCTTCCCGACGCCGCCCGCGCGCGCCTCGACGAAGCGCTCCGCACCTGGGACCTCGGCTCGGTCGATGCGCTCCGCTCCATGAAGTCCGAGGTCCGCACGCTCGAGGCCGAGCGCGACCGCGTCTTCGAGGAGGCGACCACCGAGGTCGTCGAGTCGGACGGCAACGGCAACACCAGCGTGAACCGCTCGGTGTCGTTCAGCGGCGAGCTCGCCGAACGCCTGCAGACGCTCGAGCAGAAGATCCAGACGGCCCGCGCGCGCGTGGCCGATGGCAATCGCCGCGCCGTCGACGGCCTCGTCGCATCGCTCGACGGCGACGACGCGGCGCAGCGCACGCTCCGGCGCGCCTTCTACCGCGCGGCCAACCCGTCGGTGTACCGCTCCGCGCGCGACCTCGAGCCGTTCTTTGCCAAGGCGGTGGCGATCGACGGCCTGGGCGACGCAGCCAAGCGCACGGTCGAGGCCATGCGCGCCGAGTGGATCGAGGCGCGCGAGGCGCGCTGCGAGGAGTTCGTGACCCTGATGGACAAGCCGGCCGACAGCCTGGCGTCCGATCCTGAGGCGGGCATGCAGCAGATGCAGGTGCGCATGCGCGAGCGCAAGAAGCTGCGCGAGGACCTTGAGCAGATCGAGGCCACCATCTTCCGCCGGCTGCAGGAGGCGCTGGTGACCGAGGTCGGCGCCGAGAAGGCGCAGGCGATCGGCGAGCTGCCCGCGCGCCGCCGCGCGCCCGTCGGCACCATCCAGATCGGCGGCTGAGCGCGATACCCGGACGTCACGCCGCGCGTGCCACCGTCAGGCGTCGAGGCGCGTCATCCACGCGTCGGGCACGCGGCCATGCGTGGCCACGATCCGCGATCGGATGCCGCCGCGGCCCTTCCACACGGTGATCACCTGCATCCACGCAGGGCTCATCGCCTGCGCCAGATCGTCGCGAAGGCGGTTGGTGACCGCCTCGTAGAAGATGCCCGCGTTGCGGAAGCTCTGGTAGTACAGCTTCAGGCTCTTGAGCTCGACGCACACCGCCGCCGGCTCGTAGCGCAGGATGATGTGCGCGAAGTCGGGGTGCCCGGTCTTGGGGCACACCGAGGTGAACTCCTCGCTCACGTGCTCGATGACGAACGGCGTGTCGCTCGGCGAGTCGAAGAACTCGAGGAGCGATGGATCGACGGGGCTTGCATCTGGCATGTCGGTTCGGCTCGCTATCAGAGGCGGTACTTGAGGAGCAGCGCCGCGACCTTGGGCTGGTCGGGGTTCGCGCGCAACGATCGCTGCAGCATGGCGCGGGCCTCGTCGCGGCGGGGATCCTTGTCGACCTTGCCGCCCTGGAGCCAGGCGTTGAGCGCGTTCACGCCCACGCCATTGAGCGCGGGCCAGTAGGTGCCGTCGAGCTCGATGGCGCGGCGGTAGGCGGCGTCGGACTTGTCGAACTCGTTGAGCCGGAAGAGCGACCAGCCCAGCCGCTCGAACGCTGCGGCGCTCGGTGCGGTGCGCGTGAGCGCCTCGGCGGCGTTCGCCGCCTCGCGGTAGCGCTTCTCGGCGGCGTAGGCGTTGACCAGCGCGAACATCACCTCGGACGGCGGCTCGATGAGCTCGCACGCGGTCTCGTACTCGCGAATCGCATCGGCGCCGCGACCAGCCTTGGACAGGGCGCGTGCGAACTGCAGGCGTGCGTCGCCGTTCTGCGGGTCGATCTTCACGGCGCGCTCCGCGAACACGACGGCGCTCTCGGGCTGCTCGGTAAGCGTCATCAGCCGCGACATCGCCAGGTTCGAGCCGAGGTCGCGCGGGCGGATGACGAGCGCACGCTGGTACGCGAGCACCGCATCGCGCATGCGGCCGAGCGCCTCGAGCACCCGGCCGTGGCTCGACACCGCCGTGAAGTCGCCGGGATCGAGCGCCACCGCGCGCGCATACGCCGGCTCGGCGAGCTCGAGGTCGCCGCGCTTCTCATGCACGGCGCCCATGCCCGTGTACGCATCGGCGAGGGTCGGATTCTCCTGCAGCAGCTCGCGAAAGACCCGCAGCGCCGTCTCGTAGTCGTCCTTGGCGGTGGCCTCGCGCGCCGCATCGAGGCGCGTCGTCTCGGCGTCGTTCGGCTTCACGCGCAGCTCGACCTGCGGCGCGGGCTCGCGCGCCGCCATCGCCGGCGCGGGCGTCGGCTCCTCGGCCACCGGCGCGCGCGTGGCGCAGCCCGTGGTCAATCCGAACGGCAGCGCCGAGAGCGCCAGCGCAGTAAGCCCTGCCAACGCGCGGCGGGACGGCGCATCCGCGCAGGAGATGGAGAGGTTCGGCTGTTCGGTCATCGCGGGGCTTCCATCGGGCGATCTGCGGGTGTTCCTGTAATCCGTTCCAGCGTCGAGGCATGCGCGCGCGTATCGACACGCGATGCCTCTCGATGCCGACACGACTCGGTCGGTCATTTCGACCCGGCGAGCACCGCCAGCCGCTCGGCGTTGACGATATCCCACGCGCGACCGTCGGACGCGCTGCCCTTCTCGGTTTCGAGGTTCTTGGGAACCATCGCGAACGCAGGATGGCGGAGAACCGCCTTGAACCACGCGTCGCCGCA
>JBIIRG010000359.1:0-2617 GCA_044341665.1 Phycisphaerales bacterium
GTAGCGGTGGCGTGCGAACGCGCCGACCGCGATCTCGCACGCGGCGCGCGTGCAGCACCGCTGCACCGTCAACCGCTTCTCGCACGATCCCGCTCGGGCTCGGAGGAACCATGGCAGACGACTCGAACATCCGCGGTGAGAACCGCGCCACGCCCACCGATCCGCGTGAGGGCAACGTGGTCGACCGCCGCACGGGCCTCGATCGACGCGACGCCGAGGGCGCCTCGCCGACCAACCTCGAGCGCCGCCGAGGCCCGGGGCGCCGCCTGAGCGACTTCGTGAAGAGCGCCGAGGAAGGCGAGATGAACAAGGAGCAGTTCATGTTCCTGATGGCCATCGACGCCTTCAAGCGGGCCAACGGCAAGTCGTTCCCCACGTGGACCGACGTGCTCGAGGTCATCCGAAAGCTCGGCTACCGCAAGACCATGCCCAGCGAGCTCAACCTCGGCGGTCGCGCCGAGGACTGGCGTGAGCGCGCCGACGCACCGTCGAAGACCACGCACAGCAGCGATGCCCCCTCCGAGGGCGACCGTCGCCGCGCTGCGTGAACCGGCCGCGCCGGACGACGTGTCCTTGAAACCTGCACCCGCACCCTGGCCTCCGCCGGGGTGTTTCATTTCGAGCGCATGAGGAGTGGGGACGAAGGGGTCGGGGTCGAGGCATGAGGTCCAGGCAATGACGTCCAGGCAATGAGGCTCACGCAATGAGGCCCCGCAATCGGGTCGGCTGGACTCTTGTGGTGCCGGGCTGGTGGTCGTCGGGCTCGACGGTGTCCTCGGCGTTTGGTCGCGGAGCGGTTGCACCGAGGCCGCATGCCTGTGCGCGAACAGCGGACGTCAGCTGAGGACATCGTCCATGCTGTAGCTGCCAGCCGCGCGACCGTGCAGCCACTTGGCGGCGCGCAGCGCGCCCGCTGCGAAGAGATCGCGCGACACGGCCTGGTGCATGAGATGGATCCGCTCCGACGGACCGGCCAGGCGGATCTCGTGCTCGCCGATGGTGTCGCCCGCGCGGATCGCGTGGATGCGTTCCGACGGAACAGGCATGCCACCGGCCTCGAGCGCACGGGCGAGCGCGAGCGCCGTGCCCGAGGGGGCGTCCTTCTTGCGGTCATGGTGGCTCTCGACGATGTCGACGCTCCAACCCGAACCGCCGAGCAGCTCGGCCGCCAGCCGGGCGAGCTTGCGGGTGACGGCCACGCCAAGGGAGGTGTTGGGCGCCACCAGCACGGCGTTGCTGCGGGCGAGCGCGGTCAATTCCTGCGTGATTCCCGCGGAAAGTCCAGTGGTTCCCACGAGCAGCGCCGCACCGCTCCCGCGCGCGAGGGCGATGGCGCGCCGCGTTCCCGCCTCGCTCGAGAAGTCGATGACGACGTCGATCGCATGGTCATGCGCAGGATCGTTCGCGGCGCCAGTCGTCGCCTCGCCACGACCGACGCGCATCGCGATAGACACCTGCGCATCCTCCGACGCGATGGCATCGATGCGCGTACCCATGCGTCCGGTTGCTCCGATGAGGGCGATCCTCGTTGCCATGCCATGTGTCCTTGCGCGTTGCTTCGCGGCGTCCGTCGTTGCTCGAGATGCACAACATGCATCATGAAGTGCATATTTCTGTCAAGTCACTTTTCCTCTGTGGCCGATCTGTGTATAACACCATGCGGCAGGGGCTCTGTTACGCCAGCACCTGCCTCACTCCGACTTCAAGAGCGTAACTCAGCAAAGGATGCCAACAATGGCTGCAAAGAAGAAGGCCGCGAAGAAGGCCGCCAAGAAGACTGCGAAGAAGGCCGCCAAGAAGACCGCCAAGAAGGCCGGCAAGAAGACGACGAAGTGAGCCCTTCGCTCTGAACGATGCTTGGAGGCCGCCGGAAGGCGGCCTCCGGCATTTTTGGGCTTTGTTTTCCGAGCCTTTTCCTCGCTATCATCGCGGCGCGCAAGCGTGCAGCGCACGCCGACGACACGCATCGTCCGCGCATCGGTTCGCATCAATCACACACGGAGTGCAACGCGCCATGGCGCATGTCATCACGGAACCCTGCATCGGAACGAAGGACACCGCGTGCGTCGAGGTGTGCCCCGTCGACTGCATTCATCCGACCAAGAAGGAAGGCGAGTACGGCGCCCAGCAGCAGCTGTACATCGACCCCGACACGTGCATCGACTGCGGCCTCTGCGTCGACGAGTGCCCGGTCCAGGCGATCTTCCCGCAGGACGACGTCCCCGCCGAGTGGCGCAAGTACATCCAGATCAACGTCGACTACTTCAAGAACAAGAAGTGACGGGTGGGTCCGGGCCGGGTGCGCCTCGGGCGCCCGCCCTGCAAGCTCCCGCAAGCGAACGACGCCGGCCTCCATGGGCCGGCGTCGGTGCTTTTTGGTGGTTGGCGGGCGCTTACTGCTCCCAGTCCTCGCCGTTGATCGACTCGTAGAGGGACAGGGTGGCCTCGTCGGTGGTCTGGTCGGGCACGCGGGCGCGGACGATGCCGCGGGCCGGGTTGTACCAGAACATGGCCCCGCGACCGCCGCGGAAGGTGGGGTCGTTCGGGTGGTTGCGGTCGTACTCGCCGGGGTGGGCGACCTCAAGCCACGGCGCGTTGCCCTTGGCGAGGAGGTTGT
>JBIIRG010000358.1:0-2617 GCA_044341665.1 Phycisphaerales bacterium
GACCCTCACAGCGCCCGGTGCATCATGACGGCATCCACCTCGCCGAGCGTCGCGTGCCGATATGCCCTCGGCGACCGGCCGACGATGCGGAATCCCTTGCGCTCCCACAGCGCAATCGCGCGTGCGTTGGCCGACACGACGAAGTTGAACTGCATCGCGGCGAATCCACGCTCCCTCGCGCGGGCGAGGCTGTGATCGCACATCGCGCCAGCGACGCCGCATCCCCAGGCATCGGGCCGGACCATGTAGCCGGCGTTCGCGACATGCGACCCCGGGCCGAGCTGCGCGGGTCGCAGGAAGTAGGTCCCCACGACGTCCCGCGCCATGCCTTCGCCGCGGTCGGCGACCCAGACCTCGTGCGGGCCTGCGAACCAGTATGCGAGCGCCTCCGCGCGCGTCCAACCACAGGGCAGCGCCCAAGTCTCACCCGCTCGGATCGTCGGCTCGAGGACGACCCAGAGGGCGTCGTGGTCCTGTTCGTCGGCGAGGCGGAGTCGGAGCGGCGGCGTCATGGTCGTGCGGAAGGAGTGCGGGAGTCGCGGCGGAGCCAAAACGCAGCAAGCCCCGGCGAACCGGGGCCTGCTTGAATGGGCGATATAGGATTCGAACCTACGACCCCACGCGTGTGATGCGTGTGCTCTAGCCAGCTGAGCTAATCGCCCGACGCGTTGGAGTATAGCACACGCCGCGCGATGCTCAAATCGACGGGGCGTGCCTTATCGGGACCCAACATCTGATCCGATCGTGCGCGCCCATACGTGCCCACGCGCGCTCCGTCAGCGGACGAGCACCATCTCGCCCACAAGGCCCGGGCCGAACGCGAGGCCGACCCACGGCCTGGGTGTGCCGGCGGACTGCAGCTGCTCGAGGATGAAGAGCAGCGTCGCGCTCGACATGTTGCCGAAGCCGCGCAGGATCGCGCGGCTCGCATCGCCCTCGCGTGGGTCGAGCGCGAGCGCGGCGCACACGGCGTCGATCACGCGCGGACCTCCTGGATGGATCGCCCACGCACCCACGTCAGCGATGGCGAGACCGTGCTGCGCGAGCGCGCCGGCGACCCATGCGCCCACCTCGCGCTCGAGCACCTCGGGTACGCGCGCCCCGAGCGTCATCTCGAAGCCGCGGTCGCCGACAAGCCAGCCCATCTCGTTGGCCGTGTCGGGAATGAGCACCGAGTGGGTCGCGGCAAGCGTGGGTGCGCTGGCGGCACCGTCGGATGCCGCCACGACGGCCGCAGCGGCACCGTCGGCAAAGAGCGTGTTGGCGATGAGCTGGTCAAGCCGCGCCGTGTGATGGAAGTGGGCCGACGAGACCTCGGTGCAGCAGACGAGCACCACCGCACGCGGATCCGCGTGCACCGCGTTGCGGGCGGCGGCCAGCGCGTTCACGGCGGCGTGGCAGCCCATGAACCCCACGTTGAGCCGCTGCACGTGCCGCGGCAGCCCGAGCGACTCGATGAGATGCGCGTCGACGCTCGGTGCCGCGAAACCCGTGCACGACGCGGTCACCACGTGCGTCACGCGGTCGGCCGCGACGTTCGCGCGCGCAAGCGCCTGCGTGCACGCCTCGCGCCCCATCGCCTTGGCAGCGCGCAGCCACAGCCCCATGCGCGCCGCGGTGCCCGGGATCTCGTCGCCTCCGTAGAAGAAGCCGCGATCCTCCTCGAACGCCGCGCACCAGCGTGCGTCGATCCCGCTGCGGTCGGCGAGCCGCGCCAGCACGGCGCGGTCGACCGATGGCGGCGCGATGCGACCGGCGACCGAGAGCCACTCCTCGCGCGCGAGGCGATGCGGCGGATGCGCGGTCGAGATCGAGAGGATGGATGCTGCGTTGTTCATCCCTGTGCCTGCGCTGGAGCTGCCTGCGGATGCGCTCGGATTGCTCGCGCCTCCCGGCCGATGCTCGAGGCGAATCGTTCGAACGGGAAGGGGACAAGGCTACCCGCAAAGAGGAGGGTGCTGGTGAGCGCGGGGCTCCGCAGCACCGTTGCGACGACGCGGCAGCGGAGCCGCGGCGCGGCGACAAGTTTCGCGTGGACTGCAGGCCACAGTTGGGCAGCCTCCGCCCCACGGGCCGCCAGTTCGCCGGCCGCCCGTCCTGTCTCGATTGCCCAGGTCATGCCCTCGCCGGTGAAGGGCTCGACGTATCCCGCCGCATCGCCGACGACGAGGATGCCCGCCGCCGCCACGGTCGCGCGGGTGCGCGTGAGCGCGGGCGTACCGCGCCAGCGGGCGCTGCGGAGGTCCGACTCGCGCCGCACGGTCGGGCCAAGGAGCTCGATCGCGCATGTCGCTGCATCGCGCGCATCGCGCAGCCGGTCGGGCGCGACGGCCGCCGCGACATCGAGCGAGCCGTCGGGGAGCCGCACGGTTCCGATGTAGCCCCCGCGCGAGACGCGCAGGTGGATCTCGCCGTCGGCGCAGTCGATCGCTCCGCTCGGGACGGTCGCGCCGAGTCCCATGAGGCTTCGCGCTGCAACGCGCCATCCGAACTCGGCCGAATCGCCGAGCGCCGTGCCGCCGAGTCCGTCGGCGACGATGACGACACCGCACTCGACCGTGCCTGGGCACGCGCCTGCGAGTCGGACCACCCGCCTCGCGGCGCCCGATGGTTCGAG
>JBIIRG010000360.1:0-2610 GCA_044341665.1 Phycisphaerales bacterium
GCCGTCTCGCGCAGGAGCTTGATGCGGGTCGCGAGGTCGCCGAGCGCGGGCGAAAGCCCGTTGTCGAACGCATCCGCCGCCGTCACGCGGCCGCTCGAAGGGTGCGCGCCCTTGCCCGACTCGACGCTGCGCCAGACGCCGTCGAAGAACGACTCGCATGCGGCCTGCGCGTCCATGCAGGAGCGGATGCAGTCGTCGACCTCCTGCACAGGCAGGCCCGCAGCCTCGATGCCCGCAAGCGTGCCCTTGCCGTTGGTCGCGTTGTAGAGCGTGCGCAGCAGGTGCTTGGCGCGCGCCTCGCTCACGCGGATCCCGAAGTGCCCACTTGCCACATCCTCAAGGTGATGCGCCTCGTCGAAGATCACGTGGTCGTACGCGGGCAGGAAGCTCGCGCCCTTCGCGCGCAGCGCGAGATCGCTGAAGAAGAGCGCGTGGTTGCAGATGAGGAGATCGGCGTTCTCCATGCGGCGGCGCGCCGACTGGTAGAAGCACTTGTCGTAGGTCGGGCAGCGCCGGCCCATGCAGTTGCCCGCGTCGCTCTCGACATGCTGCCACACGCCTCGCCGCGGCAGCAGCGGCAGCGTGGCCAGCGACCCATCCGTGGTCTCGTAGGCCCAGTCCTCGATGATCTCGAGCGAGTGCTCCTCCTCCTCGTTGTGGCAGACCTTCGACTTCTTCTCGCTGGCGATGCGCAGGCGGCGCAGCGACATGTAGTTGCCGCGTCCCTTGGCGAGGACGGTGGTGAACTCGTCGGGAATCACCGCCTTGAGGAGCGGCACGTCCTTGTCGAAGATCTGCTCCTGCAGCGAGATCGTGTGCGTGCACACGACCACGCGCTCTCGGTGCTCGAGGATGCGCCGGATCGCGGGCACGAGGTAGCCGAAGCTCTTGCCGACGCCCGTGCCCGCCTCGACGAGCAGGCGCGCCTTCGCCTGCAGGTTGCGCTCGACCGCGTCGGCCATGCGCAGCTGCTCGGGCCGCGTCTCGAACGAGCCAACGCGCCGCGCAAGCGGACTCTCCGGCCCAAGGAAGTACGCGGGAAGCAAGGACACGGCGCAAGAGTAGCGCGCCTTGAGGCTGTAGGATCCGCGCGTTCCAACTTCCCAGGATCCAGCTCGATGAACTCCTGCAGCTCGACCACGCCCATGCACCGCCGACCCCTCGCCAGCCACGCGGGAATCCTGCGTCGAAGCCGCGTTTTCATCCTGACCTGCGCGCTCGGCTGGACCGCCTGTGGCGCTTCCGGCTGCGACTCGACGGAACAGTCGAAGAAGACCCCGATCCGCGGCACCTCCACCCACAAGAAGGTCGAGAAGCAAAAGGTCGACACGCTGCACCAGCGCTGAGCCCGCCCTCCGTCGCCCCTCAACCATCCACCACGCACGGATCGATTCGAAATCGAGCGCCGCCCCGCGGCGCTCGATCCGAATCCCGAGGACGCGGTGCGCAGCGCCGCGGACCCGTTTCGGGCGACGCAGTCGCCTAGAACATCCCTGTACGCGAGAACCGCGGCGTGCCCCGCGACCGGAGGTCGCGTGCCACGCCGCGGTTCGAAGCGGACAGGGAGGGATTCGAACCCTCGGTACAGGGAATTCCCCGTACAACGGTTTAGCAAACCGTCCCCTTCGGCCTCTCGGGCACCTGTCCAGCGGGGAGCGACACTATACACGCTGTTCCAACCATCGCAAAACGCGTGTTTTGCTATCTTCCCGACCTTCCATGAAGATCCACGAGTACCAGGCCCGTCAGCTGCTCGCCAAGGCGGGCGTCGCCGTTCCAGCCTTTG
The DNA here is from genome assembly GCA_044341665.1 of Phycisphaerales bacterium. Classification (GTDB taxonomy): domain Bacteria; phylum Planctomycetota; class Phycisphaerae; order Phycisphaerales; family SM1A02; genus QWPT01. The sequence continues at coordinate 1,787 of JBIIRG010000360.1, forward strand.
CCGTTGCCGAGGACATCCCCACCGCCGTGGCGGAGGCGAAGAAGCTCTTCGATGCCGGCATCAAGGAGATCGTGATCAAGGCGCAGGTCCACGCCGGCGGTCGCGGCAAGGCGGGCTTCGTCAAGCTCGTGTCGAACCTCAAGGATGCCGAGGCCGCTGCGACCTTCATGCTCACCAACAAGATGGTCTCGTACCAGACCGGGCCCGAAGGGCTCGTGGTGAAGAAGCTCCTCATCGCGGCCGCCGAGGCGATCGCCAAGGAGTACTACCTCGCGATCACCATCGACCGCAGCCGCCGCACCGCGACCCTGATCGCGAGCGCCGAGGGTGGCGTCGAGATCGAGGTCGTCGCCGAGAAGAACCCCGCCGCGATCATCAAGGTGCCGCTGCACCCGATCATGGGGCTGCAGGCGTTCCAGGCGCGCGAGCTCGCGTTCCAGCTCGGATTCAAGGGCAAGCAGGTCGGCCAGGCCGCCGACATCATGATGAAGGTCGGCAAGGTGTTCCGCGAGACCGACGCGAGCCTCGTCGAGATCAACCCGCTGGTCGTGACGCCCGCCGACGAGAAGAACCCGGACGGCCGCGTGCTCGCGCTCGACGCCAAGTTCCAGTTCGACGACAACGCGCTGTTCCGCCACCCGGACCTGCAGGCGCTGTTCGACCCGACCGAGGAAAACCCCGCGGAGCTGCGCGCGCACGAGTTCGGCCTGTCCTACGTCGCGCTCGACGGCAACATCGGCTGCCTGGTGAACGGCGCCGGCCTCGCGATGGCCACCATGGACATCGTCAAGCTCCACGGCGGCGAGCCGGCCAACTTCCTCGAT
>JBIIRG010000361.1:0-2606 GCA_044341665.1 Phycisphaerales bacterium
GCATGTGGACAATCTAGCCTCACGGGAGCAATTGCCAACTGAAAGGCAGCATGACGGGCAACTTGCGCTCCGCTACCCTCCGCGGCGTGACCGACTCGCCGGCACCGCCACCGACGACCGCGCCACCTGAACGCACGGGGGCGATATTCCTCTGCTTTCTTGCCTTTGGTGCGCGCGCGTTCGGCGGACCCGTCGCGCAGATCGGCGAGCTCTCGAGCGAGTTCGTCGAGCGCCGCGGCTGGGTCACGCCCGAGAGGTTTCGCCGGGCGCTCGCGGTCTACCAGCTGCTGCCCGGGCCCGAGGCGCACGAGATGTGCTGTTATCTGGGCGCGGCGCGCGGCGGATGGCGCGGTGCGATCGCGGCAGGCCTCGGCTTCATGCTGCCCGGACTCGCGCTCATGCTCCTGGCGTGCGCGCTCTACGCGCAGTTCGACTTGAAGGACCCCGCGGTCGCGGGAGCGATGGCGGCGATGCAGGTGGCCGCGTCGGCGCTGATCGTGCGCGCGACGTGGCGGCTGGGCGCGCCCATGCTCAAGGCGCACCGCGCGCTGCTGGCCCTGCTCGTCGCGTCGGCGGCGCTCTCGGCGTGGTGGTTCGCAGGCGCCGCCACCGTGTGCCCTGCCTCGGACGGCGCGGCCGCGCCGATCGACGCGCCGGCGCTCTTCGGCCACGGGCTAGCGGCGGGCCTCGTCACGTTCGGCGGCGCCTACACGGCGATCCCGTATGTGACGGGCGTTGCCAGCGGCGCCGAAGGCTGGATGACGCGCGGCGAGGTGCTGGACGGCGTGGCCATCGCGAGCGTGCTTCCTGCGCCGCTGGTCATCTTCGGCACGTTCGTCGGATGGCGCGGCGGCGGCCTCGTCGGGGCGCTCGCGTTCACCGCGGGCATCTTCCTGCCCGCGTTCGCGTTCACCGTCTTCGGCTTCGGCACCATCGAGCGGATGCTCGCGTGGCGCCCCGCGCGGACCGTGCTCGACGCCGCGTCGGCCGTCGCGATCGGCGTGATCATCGGCGCCGCGATGCACATCGTGGCCGCGCCTCTGACCGCGCCCGCGCTCGGTCTCCTCGCAGTCCCGCTCTTCGCGCTGGTCCTTGGCGCGATCATCCTTTGGAAGGCACGGCTTGCCGCGCCCGCCGCGGTGATCGCTGCCGGACTGATCGGCGCGGTGCTCGGTGCATCAGGCGGCGCAGGCGCGTGACCGTACACTTGCGGCGTGCCCAAGCCCTTTCGTGACCCCGCAAGCCAGCCGCCGCAGCGCCGCCGCGACGAGCGACCGCCGCTGCGCATCTTCCCGACCACGCTCTGGGAGTACCCGAGCCAGCACTACGACAGCCCCGCCATGCGCGAGGCGCAGAAGAAGCAGCGGCTCCACCGCGGCGAGTCGCCGCGTCCGATCGAGATCCAGGGCGACGCCGTCGTCGGCTCAGGCTCGATGCAGGGCGACAAGGACTACGTCGGCGCCACGCCGTCGTGGGTGATCTGGCAGCTGCTCTCGCGCTACACGAGGGAGAACGATGTCGTCGTCGACCCGATGTGCGGCTCGGGCACCACGCTCGATGTCTGCCGCGACCTCAAGCGCAATGGCGTCGGCTTCGACCTCAACCCGCAGCGCGAGGAGATCCGCCGCAACGACTCGCGCAAGCTCCCGCTCGAGAAGGAGTCGGTCGACTTCGTCTTCATCGATCCGCCCTACTCGACGCACGTCGACTACTCCGACGACCCGCGCTGCATCGGCAAGCTCGACTCGGGTGGAGAGGACCACGGCAGGGCCTACTACCGCGCGATGGAGGACGTGATCCGCGAGATCCACCGCGTGCTCAAGCCGGGGCGCTACATGGGCCTCTACGTGAGCGATTCGTGGCGCAAGAAGAAGGGCCACGACGGAAAGTCGGTCAAGGGCAGCGAGTTCATGCCGATCGGCTTCGAGCTCTTCTCGATCATGCGCAAGTACATGACGCCGGTCGACATCATCTCCGTCGTCCGCCACAACAAGAAACTCGAGTACGGCAACTGGCGCAAGGCCGCCGAAGAGGGCAACTTCTTCCTGCGTGGGTTCAACTACTGCTTCATTTTCCGAAAGGTGTAAGGCACCTCGGCATTTGCCAGTTTCGTGCTTGGATTTGGACGCACGATTTGGGAGGATCGGAGGCGCGGACCCGCGATCGGCGCGGGCGCCGAGCGTGGTGGCGTTTGAACTGAGGTGAGCCGTATGGGTGCGATGGTGATGACGAGCACGGCGGTCGCGACGATGAGCCGCGTGATGGTGGCGGTGGTGGCGTCGGTTGGCGTTGCGGGGGTTGCGGAGGGGCAGAGTGGGACGAATGTGGTGTGTTGGGGAGAGAACGGCTATGGCCAATCCACAGTAAACCCGGCACTCGGCAACGTGACGGCCGTCGCGGCTGGCGGGTACCACACCGTCGCGCTAAAGGCTGACTCAACGGTGGCGTGCTGGGGAGACAACGTGTCTGGACAATGCGACGTCCAGGCGGGCCTCAGAGGAGTCACGGCGATCGCGGCAGGCTGGGCACACACCGTTGCGGTCGAGGGTGATGGGACGGTCCACTGCTGGGGTTGGAACTACTACGGACAGTGCAATGTCCCAGCG
>JBIIRG010000123.1:0-8858 GCA_044341665.1 Phycisphaerales bacterium
GCATGAACGAGGCCGAGCTCACCCGCTACCGCCGCCGCCAGATCGGGATCGTGTTCCAGCACTTCAACCTGCTGCCCTCGATGACGGCGCTCGACAACGTGATGCTGCCGGCGCTCCTCGACGGCATGCCGCGGGCCGCGAGCGAGGCGCGGGCGCGCGAGCTCCTCGCGGAGCTCGGCGTGGGCGCGCGCGCCGACCACAGGCCCGACGCCCTCTCGGGCGGCGAGCAGCAGCGCGTGGCGATCGCGCGCGCGCTCTTCTTCGCGCCGCCCGTGATCCTCGCCGACGAACCGACGGGCAACCTCGACAGCGCCGCTGCGTCGCGGCTGTTCACGCTGCTCTCCGACGTCGCGCGCGCGCACAGCACGCTGCTTCTCATGGTCACCCACGAACCCGCCGCTGCAGCGCACTGCCAGCGCGTGATCGTGCTGCGGGACGGCGCGGTCGCAGGCGCCTTCGACACCACCACACCTGAACAGGGGAAACTCGATGCGGGCGCTCTGGCCCTTCGCGCGCAGGAGCTTGCTCGGCCGACGCGGTAGGACCGCGCTGCTGGTCGCAGCCGTCGCGCTCGCCGCGAGCCTCGTGGTCGCCGTGACGAGCGGCCTCCGCACGGCGCAGGCGAGCCTCGACGCGGCGGTCGCGCGCGCCATGGGCGCCACCGACGCGCGCGTCGTGCACCGCTACGCGCAGCCGTTCGACGCGGCGCTCCTCGACGAGGTGCGCACGTGGCCGCAGGTCGAGCGCGCCGCAGGGCGGCTGCTCGCGTCGATCACCCTCCAGCACGACAAGCCTGCGTTCACCGAGGAGGCCGCTGCGCGCAAGTCGACCGTGCGCTGCCGCGGCGTCGACCCCGCCGAGGACGCGTTCTTCCGCGAGGTCGAGATCGCCGAGGGCCGCCGCATCGAGGGCGCACGCGAGGTCGTGCTCGATCCGCAGACGGCCGTCGCGCTTGCGGCGAAGCCCGGCGACACGCTCCGCATCGTGCGCTTCGGCAAGCCCGTCGAGGTGCGGGTCGTCGGCATCTACAAGCGGCCCGAGCTCGGTGCGCTGCAGCGCCCGCTCATCGAGATCGACCTCGCCACGCTCGCCGACGTATCCAAGCGAAGCGGGCAGCTGACGGGGATCTCGGTCGCGCTCGCGGAAGGCACCGACGTCGAGGCCTGGAGCGCAGCGCAGGCGCAGCGCGTGAAGGACCCGATGATCGTCGAGCCCGCCGAGCGCGTGCGCACGGGCCTCGACAAGCAGGTGGCGGCGAGCCAGCTCTCGACGCTCATCGCCACCATGATCGCCTTCCTCTCGTGCGCGGCGATCGTGGCCACGGGCATGACCACGGCCGTGCTCGAGGAGCTGCGCGAGATGGGCATCGCCCGCGCGATCGGCGCCACGCGGGCGCAGCTCTTCGGCGCGCAGCTGCTGTCGGGCTCGGTCATCGGCCTCGGCGGAGGACTGCTCGGCGTGCCGATCGGCATCGCGCTCGTCGCGATCCTCGCGTGGTGGTTCCGCGACACGATCCAGGGCGGCGCTGCGTTCGACGCGGCCGGCGCGGCACTCGCGGTCGGCGGCGCCACGCTCAGCGGCGTGCTCGGGAGCCTCTTTCCCGCCGTGCGTGCGGCACGCATCTCGCCGCTCGAGGCGCTTGCCATCCGCGCGCGCGAGCCGCGCGGCCGCGCCGTGCTCCTCGCGATCGGCGCGGCCCTCGGCTGCATCGCGATCTGGGCGGCCGGGCTCCTGCCGTCGGACCGCAACACGCGCTTCTGGATGTACGTCTTCGGCGGACTGCCGCTCATCCATGTCGCGTGGTTCCTGCTCTCGGTGCCCATCACGATGGCGGTCGGGCGCGCTGCAGGTCCCCTGCTCGAGCGCGTGCTGCGCCTGCCGCGGGGCCTCCTCTCGGGAAGCGTCGCGCGCATGCCCTGGCGGCTCGGGTTCACCGCGGGCGCGCTCATGGTCGCGGTGTCGATCCTCGTGAGCACGCGCTCGAACGGCGATGCGATCATCCGCGACCTGCGCGAACGCGTGCGGTTCGCCGACGGATTCGTGTTCTGCACGAGCGGACTCTCGCGGGACGAGCAGGCGCGCGTCGCGGCCCTGCCCGGCGTGGCCGAGGCGCTGCCCGTCGGATACCTGCCGCTCAAGCTTGCCGGCGAGCAGGTGTTCGGCGTCGAGGGCATGGGCCCGTCGAACGTCGTGTGCGTCGGCTTCGAGCCGCGGCCCTTCCTCGCCATGAACCGCCTCGACTGGCTGCAGGGCTCGCCCGAGACCGCCATCCCGCGGCTCGAGCAGGGCGACGCGATCCTCGTCGCGCCCGAGTTCCTCGTCGCCCGCAACATGGGCGTCGGCTCGCGCATCCGCCTTGGTTCCGGCGCAAATGAAGCCGAGTTCGAGATCGTGGGCGTCGTGACCGCCGGCGGCCTCGACATCGCCACGCAGACCTTCGGCATGCGCCAGATCTACATGGAGCAGGCGGTGAGCTGCGTGTTCATGGACTTCAACGCGGTCGAGCGGCACTTCGACACGCGCGACGCGTACATCATGCAGCTGCGCCTCGACGCGGGGCTCTCCGAGGCCGACGAGAAGAAACTCGAGAGCGCCGTGCCGGACGCCGTGCCAGGCGCCGTCTTCTCGAGCGGCCGCGCCATCCGCGGCTTCGTCGAGGAGATCGGCGGCAAGGTGCTCGCGATCACCGGAGCGGTCGCACTCGCCGCGCTCGCGCTCGCCGCGATCGGCGTGGGCAGCGTGGTCGCAGCGGGAATCAGCGCCCGTACGCGCGAATTCGGCGTGCTGCGCGCGATCGGCGGCTCGAACGGCACCGTCGCCCGTCTCGTGCTCGGCGAGACCGCCGTGATGGCGATCGCGGCGATGGTGTCGGGCTCCGCGCTCGGACTGCAGCTGGCGTGGATGGGCGTCTCGCTCTACCGCGACTTCGCCGGTCTCAGGCTCGCATGGGTGTTCCCGACCTGGTCGCTCCTCGTGGGCGGCCTCGTGGTCATCACCGTCGCGCTTCTCGCGGCCACGCCCGCGATCGTCCGCCTCTGCCGGAAGCCCGCGCGCGAGCTGCTGGCGAGCGCGTGACCGAAAGCGTGGCGCTACTCTGCACGGGTGTCGCGTGCGCTCGACATCCACCTTCACGTCGCCCGCGCTGCGCTCACGCTCGCCTGCCTGATCGTGTGCATCCCAGGCGGCCACATTGCATTCCCGTGGGGAGTCCATCTCCTGCGGATCCTGTTCCCGATCGGCTCCGGGCTCCACGATTGGATCCCGATCGGGCTGTTCGCCGCCGGCGCGTACCTGTGCACCCGGCCAGCGCACTGGCACCCCGTGCTCACGACCCTCGGCGCGATCGCGCTCTACGCCAGCGCCATCTGGCTTGAGCATCTTTGGTTTGCGGATCCCAAGGACCTTGGGATCGTGCTCTTCACCGGTGTTCCCTTCGGGCTGACCTGCGTCTGGTCGCTGATCGCAGTAGTCGTCCGCGACTGAACCGGCTCGAGCGCGTACGCTTCGCCCCGTGGCATGAACGACACGCCCTTCATCCTCCAGAGCCCGTTCAAGCCGATGGGCGACCAGCCGCAGGCGATCGACGAGCTTTCCGACGGCGTCGACGAGGGCCGCCGCCACCAGGTCCTGCTCGGCGCGACCGGCACGGGCAAGACCTTCACCATCGCGAACGTCATCTCGCGCGCGAACAAGCCGACGCTGCTGATCTCGCACAACAAGACGCTCGCGGCGCAGCTCTACGAGGAGATGAAGGAGCTCTTCCCGAAGAACGCGGTGAGCTACTTCGTCAGCTACTACGACTACTACCAGCCCGAGGCGTACATCCCCGCGCGCGACATCTACATCGAGAAGGACGCCTCGCGCAACGCCGACCTCGACCGCCTGCGCCTCGCGGCGACCAGCCACCTGCTCTCGCGGCGCGACACCATCGTGGTCGCGAGCGTGTCGTGCCTCTACGGCCTCGGCTCGCCGACCGAGTACCGCAACAAGACCATGATGGTCGAGGTCGGGCAGACGCTCGACCGCCGCAAGTTCCTGCTCGGGCTCAACTCGATGCAGTACGCGCGCAACGAGGTCGCGCCCGAGCGCGGCAACTTCCGCGTGCGCGGCGATTGCATCGAGGTCTACCCCGCCTACGAGACCTACGCCATCCGCATCGAGCTCTTCGGCGACGATGTCGACGCGATCCAGCTGTTCGACCCGACCAGCGGCGAGGTGCTGGCCGACGAGAAGAAGACCTTCATCTTCCCCGCGGTCCACTACGTGATGCCCGAGGAGCAGCGCGCGACGGCGATCCGCACCATCCGCGAGGAGATGGACGCGCGCGTCGCCGAGCTGCGCGGCCAGGGCAAGCTCCTCGAGGCGCAGCGCCTGCTCGCGCGCACCAGGAACGACCTCGAGCTGCTCGAGGAGACCGCGTTCTGCAACGGCATCGAGAACTACTCTCGCCACTTCGACGGCCGCGCGCCGGGCGCGCGCGCGTGGACGCTGCTCGACTACTTCCGCCAGGCGCCCGGCAACGAGAACGACGACGACTGGCTGGTCGTGATCGACGAGTCGCACGTCACGATCCCGCAGATCCGCGGCATGTACTTCGGCGACCGCGCGCGCAAGCAGACGCTCGTCGACCACGGGTTCCGCCTGCCGAGCGCGCTCGACAACCGGCCGCTCAAGTTCGAGGAGTTCGTCGAGCTCGCGCCGCAGACGATCTTCGTGAGCGCGACGCCCGGCCCCTGGGAGCTCGAGCAGGCGGGCGGAATCGTCGCCGAGCAGGTCATCCGTCCAACGGGCCTCGTCGACCCACCGATCGAGGTGCGTTCCGCGCGCACGCAGGTGCCCGATCTTCTGAAGGAAGCCCGCATCCGAAGCGAGCGCGGCGAGCGCACGCTCGTCACCGCGCTCACCAAGCGGCTGTGCGAGGACCTCACCGCGTACCTCCATCGCGAGGGCCTGCGCGTGCGCTACCTCCACAGCGAGATCGAGACGCTCGAGCGCCTCGAGCTGCTGCGCGACCTGCGCGAGGGCGCGTTCGATGTGCTCGTGGGCGTGAACCTCCTCCGCGAGGGACTCGACCTGCCCGAGGTGTCGCTCGTGTGCATCCTCGACGCCGACAAGCAGGGATTCCTGCGCAGCCAGTCGAGCCTCATCCAGACCATGGGCCGCGCCGCGCGCAACGCGAACTCGATGGCGATCCTCTACGCCGACGAGATGACCGACGAGATGCAGAAGGCCATCGGCGAGGTCGAGCGCCGCCGCGCCAAGCAGCTCGCCTACAACGCCGAGCACGGCATCGTGCCGCAGACGGTGAAGAAGGCGATCCGCCGCGGCATCGAGATGGAGCTCGCCGCGCACAAGACCGCCAAGCGCGCCGCGGGCATCGAGGAGGAGGACGACGATTCGTTCGACCGCGAGACCCTGATCGGCGAGATGCAGGCCGAGATGATGCAGGCCGCCGAGCGGCTCGAGTTCGAGAAGGCCGCGCGGCTGCGCGACGAGATCGGCAAGCTCAAGTCGCTGCCGGCGAGCGCGAAGCCGTCGAAGTCCGGTTCAAGCGGCGGAAACGGCGAGCGCCAGCCGAGCAAGGCGGGAATGCCGGGCACGCGCGCGGGGCGTGGGCGGAAGCGCCGGTAGCTCCCCTGCCCGCGCTGCGCTGGAGCGATGCACGCCTGATGCAGGCAGCTGCGCTTGCGCCGCGCCAGGACCGAGCCGATCGGAGACGCGCCGACCGTTCAGCTCGCGGAAACCGGCTTCGACGAAGCGTGGGAGCCGAACGCGGGGGGACTGCTGATCGAGGATCTGATCGATCGGCTCTTCGTGCCGTCGCGCGATCGCGCGTGACCGCCGCACTCAACCCAGCGCCCGCTCGAGCGCCGCAACCTGCCGCGCCCACTCTCGCGGGCGCGCATCGCGGAACTGCTCGAGGTTCTGGAGCCTCCATCGGATCGCGGGGAGCTCCTTCGCGTGCGGACAGTCGACGAGCGACCAGTCGGGCTCGACGCGCGCCAGCCTGACGAGGAACTCGCGTTGCCGCGCGGTCAGCCTCCGCGGAAGCTCGGCGAACAGGTGCTCGCGGGCGGACTCAAGTTCAGAGAGCTCGACAGTCTCACGCGTCATCCCCGCGAACGACGACTCGTACGCGAGGCGAAGGTCCTTCTTCGCGCGGTCGACCCGCGGCGCGAGCACCTCGTCCATCGGGCGGTTGTGACCGGCGAGATAGAGGACGAAGCACTCGACCATGCCGTCCGTGATGCCGCGCACCCCGTCGATTCCCGCGTCGTACATCCGCATCACGTCGAAGAGATCGCGCGGATGCTGCCGGTCCATCGCCGCCACCAGCTTGCCGCCGTAGAGCTCGTCGACCGCAAGCATCGGCACCGAGACCTCGGCGCTGAACATCTCGCTGACGACGGGCGAGAGCGCGCGTCGCGTTGTCGGCAGCACGGTTCCACGGAAGACGAGGTTCGCCTCGATCTTCACCAGCGCGGCACCGCCGCGATCCGCGCGCTCGACGACAAGCTTGCTCTCGCCGAGCGCCTCCGCGCGCACGGACTGCACCGCGAGCCCGATCCGCTGCAGGCGGCCCGCGACGGCGGCGAATTCATCGGCAATCGCGCGAAGCGCATCGGCGCGCGACGCCGACCAGTCGGGATAGACGAGGTCGATGTCCACGGACAGCCGCGGCATGTCGTGCACGAAGAGATTGATCGCGGTGCCGCCCTTCATCGCGAACACGCCGCCGCGGAACACCTCCGGCGCCGCATCGAGGAGCAGGCGGACGGTATCGATGTAGGTCTTCTGCATGTGGGTCCTTCCCCGAATCACATCGCGCGCCCGTCACCCGTATGGCTTCAGCTGGAGCAGCCTTCCGTCGGCCATGCGGCTCACCCACCGCGCGGTACTTCCCACGCGGAGGTCGAAGTTCGCGCGCAGGCCGTCGACATCGACCACGCCCGTCTCGCGCGACCATCGTAGGAAGAGGCGCACGGCCTTCACGCTGCCGCACCGCGAGAGCAGCTTGCCCACGACCTCGGTGCGCAGGTTGCGGAGACCCTCGAAGACATCGCGCGCCTCCTCGAGCGTCTCGTGCACGCCGACCTCGTGCAGCATCTCGAGCGCGGCCCGCTCGGGAGCCGAGACGCGGACGCCCTCGAGCACGCCGGGCGGCGTCGAGACGGTCGCGCGCGCGAGCGCGGCGTCGACATCTTCGAAGAGCGGCGCGAAGACCGCGCGCGACGGATAGCGTTCGTTGAACCACTTCGGCACCGCGAACCGCCGGTCGGCCCAGAGGACAAGAGTCTCGCGCGCCGACAGGTTGTGACGGACGCCCCGCAGCGCGAGCGCGCTCTTGCCGCCGACATGTAGCCCCGCGACCCGTGCCTGCAGCAGCCGCGTTGCCGCGAGCGGAGTGATCTCGTCGCCCGGCAGCGCGTAGACGCCGTGGCCGAGCCGGACAAGCCAGCCGCTCCGCGCGTAGAAAGACGCGAGCTTCGCGTCCGCGCCGCGCTTCGCCAGCTCGTCCATGTCGATCGGCGTGCCGCGCGGCAACCCGTGCAACAGGCGCTTGATTGGACTTTGCGGTGATACTGCCATGGAGTACGAATTCTATCGCCTTTTTCAAACATCAGCGCCAGCGATGTTTGGGATTCTCGCGTGTATTCGCCTAGGAAACGATTATTGCTCCATCTTCCAAGCACGTGTGAGAGGCGAGCCTGGCCCGCCGCACGCAGCGGATCCTCTGGAAGGACGGCGCCTTCGCGCCACGCTCGACCGCAGGCGAGCCGAACGCGCCCCCGCTCGTCGAGCCCGCCGCCGGCCCCTCGACCGGGGCGACAATTGTGGAACGCAAGGATGGCTCCTGGAGAAATCGGGCTGCTCCGCGGTACCGAACGTGCCGCCCATCGTCTCGACCGCGTGTACCTACGACACCGCCTCGAACCGCACCGGAGCCTCGGACTCCTGGCTCTGCGTGTCTTACCCTTCATGTCGAGAGAGAGCTCATTCCATGCGCCGACTGAAGATCGTCCATGCGTCCGTTCGCCAGCAGGTGAAGTTCGCCGCGCTGCTTGCCGCAGCGCTCGCGTTTCAGTCGGTGGCGAGCGGATGTCGCGCTGCACGCGCTGAGGCCGCGCATGCCGGCGAGCATCGAGCATCAGCGCCGCCCGCAGGGAGCGCCCGCGCGTCGGAGGCATCGGTCTCTCAGGATTCAGGAACGAAGCCAGCCGATGTCGACGAGCGACTCGTGGAGGAGACGCTCTCCGAGCTGCGAGCCCTTGCAGGCCGCTCCTGCCCCTTGAGCTCCGAGATCGAAGTGCTTGGACCGGCGGTCCAGAGATGGGACGCTGATCCGACGGCGTTTCCCTCGGATCGTCTTGCGCCTCGCCTCGCGTCGCCCGACGATCGTCTGCCTTCCAAGGAGTACGAACGGCGCGTCGTACGCTGGGATTTCTGCGAGGGTGCGTCCAACGTCAGCCTGTTGCCGAACGGCGCGGGGCCGATGCCGACCAAGACCTGGCGGCAGGCTGGCGGTCGCTGGTACTGCTTTGAGAGTGCTCCCGGCCAGCCGGGCGATCTCGACATCCAGCCGGGCCTCTCCAGCGACTTCGAGGAAGTCAAGCTCCTCAGCGTGTTCAACGGGTGCGTTGCATTTCCATCGGTGATCTCGACGCGGTCTCTCGCAGACCATCTGTCCACGATCAAGTGCACCATGACGCGGACCTCGACCGACGCCTCGACCGTGCGCTGGGAGTCGGCTCGTCCCTACGGACGAGTCGAGATCGAGGTGGAGATGCGACTCGCCGACAGGCGGTTGCGGCGGCTTTCCTTCACGCAGTACCGGTCCGCGGACCCGGAGAGCGACG
>JBIIRG010000124.1:0-8843 GCA_044341665.1 Phycisphaerales bacterium
CTTCTCGGTGCGCGAGATCATCGCGCGGCCTTGGTAGAGCGTGACCTCCGAGATCGGTGCGGTGGCGAGGATGGTCTCGGCCTCGGGGGTGTCGTCGCGGGCTCCAGCGGACGCAGCCGCAGCAGCCGCGCCCACGGACTGCGAGGCGGGTGCGAGGACGGTGGACGCGGCGAGGACGGCAACGACAAGCGGCGAGAGCATGGAGGATCGCATAGGGGCAGCGTATGGCGATGCCACGGCGGGTGTCTCGGCGCGCGGCTGCAGACAGGACAGGCATGTGCGCGGACCGCGCCGCGTGAAAGGACAGGCATGTCGTGCCGCACCCGGGCTGGCTGAGCAACTGGACAGGCATGGCGCGGGCTCGCAGAGATAGGACAGGCATGACGCGCGCCGAGACGCGTGAAAGGACAGGCATGTCGGATCACGCCGAGGCGCCGCGCCAAACGAAAGCCACAAGTGCATCCTGGACATGGCTTTGCACCTGATCGCCCACCTCGGATTCCGAGCGCCGCCACAGACCTGCATCAGGCCAGCGCCGCGGACACTTCCGCAACGACCTGAGAGATCGGCTCGCCGAGCACGGACTCCCGGCGAGGAGGCCGCTCGTCCCGCGGCACCTCGGAACCGAGGAGCCATGTCGAACCGCAGCACCGCGTCAACCTTGTCTGTCTCGCACCGTTCCGCCGCGACGCTGGCCGCACGCGAGCTCGAACTCGCGCCAGTGCCGTGCGCCGCGCTCGAAGGCTGGTCCGCGGCACTCGACCTCCGCGCGCTGAAGCGCGACTTCGGCTCGTGCCTCTGGATCGTCTCCGCCGCGCAGCTTCGCGCGAACCTCTCGTCGTGGACGCGGCTCGCCGGTCGCGCGGACCGTGTCTGCTACCCCGTGAAGGCGAACCCATCGCCCGCGATCCTCGAGCTGCTGGCGGCCGCGGGCACACGCGCCGAGTGCGCATCCCCCGCGGAACTGCTCCTCGCGCGACTCGCGGGCTTTCCCGCGGAACGCCTCGTCTACGGCTCACCCGCGCCAGACATCCGCGCCGCCTGGCAGCTCTACCGCGAGGGCGGCACGGTGGTGGTCGACTCGCGCGAGATGCTGGAGACACTCGACCAGCTGGCTGCGGATGGAGGATCCGTGAGCGGGCGCGTGCTCATCCGCGTCAATCCCTCGATCGATATCAGCTACCGCCGCGACGAGTCGTGGAGCGAGCTCACCGCACACGCATGCAGGACCGGCAAGTTCGGCATCGCGAGCGAGGAGGTCGTCGCCGCCGTCTGCGCGCTCGACGCGCTGCGCATCGACGGCCTGCACGCACATGTGGGCACGCAGATGGACCACGCCGAGCCCTTCGCCGCGCTCGCGGCGCACCTTGGCGAGCTCGCGGAGGACATCGAGGCGGCCACGTCGCAGTGCATCCGCGTGCTCGACCTCGGCGGTGGACTCGGGATCCCCTTCACCGAGAGCGACCGATTTCCCTCGATCGACGCGCTGGCGGCGACCCTCGCGCCGCAACTCTCGCGGCGCTACGAGCATTGGTTTGAGCCCGGGCACGCACTCGTCGGCAACGCCGTCGCGCTCCTCGGCACCATCACCGCGACCAAGTCGACGCGCGGGCGCCGCTGGGCCATCGCCGACGTCGGCACCGATCAGCTTGCCAAGATCACGCTCCTCAACTGGCGCCATCGCGTGCTCGGTCCAAGCGACGGCCGCGCGCTGCCGATGACGGGCAACGACGCGCTGGGCGGCCCGCTGTGCTTCTCGGGCGACACGCTGCTTCCCGCGACCGATGTGTCCGGGCTCGCGGCGGGCGACCCGATCCTCATCCAGCACGTCGGGGCCTACTGCGCGGCGCTTGCAAGCACCTTCAATGGACGGCGCTCCGGCGGCACGGTCGTGATCCAGACCGACGGCACCCTCACCCGCGCCACCGAGCGTGCCGCGACGCTCGACGAGCCGCTCGCGCGATCACACGCGTGGGGCACCATCGCGCCAACGGGCGAACGGGCCCGCGACCTCGACGCACACGCGATCGCCGCGCTCACCAGCCGCGTCCTTCGCGAGGATCTCTGCGCCGAACGGTGGGAGTACCGCGAGGCGTGCGCGGTCGGCGCACGCGCGTACGAGTTCACCCTCGACATCGCGAGCCCGGTGGGATTCGTATCGATGCCGCTTGCGATCCGCCTGGCGGGCGATGCGGCGATCGTGTCGGTGCTGTCGGTGCTCGGCTACGAGACGAAGGCATTTCCGGTGTGGGGCACCGCGCTCGACCTTCGCATGGCGCAGCAGATCCGCACCGATCGCCCCGTGCGCGTGCGCATCGACGTATCGCACGACGCGACCCGCGTTGGCGCGAACCAGAAGCGTCTCGCAGTGCGCTTTGGCCTGTGGAACGACACGCACGACGCCCCTGCCGCGCGCGGCTCGTTCGAGATCATGTTCGATGAGCAGGGTGCTGGTTGCTGACGAACTCAGCCGCCGTACATCGCGTCGTAGTCGTCGTCGCCGCTTCCCGTCGACTTGCCACCCTTCATCGCCTCGCTCGCGGCAACGAAGCCAAGCAACGCCGCGCCGAGCAGCGCGACGCCGATCCAACTCCAGAAGGTCTTGGCTGCAGGGCGCACCGCGCTGCGGAAGCGACCACTGAAGAGGACAGCGCCCGCCGGCAGCAGCGCAGCCGCCGTCCAGACCGCGGCCGAGATGCCCGCCGTGTCGTACACCATGCCGCACCGTGCGATGAGGGCCGCCAACGTGCCGAACACGACCGCGATCGCTCCGCGCGGCTGGACGGGCTCGGCTGGCGGCGCACCACGAACGAGGACCGCAGCGGCCGCCGCGATGCCGAACCCAGCCACGCTGACCGCACCGCACATGACTGCAAGCGACGCGAATCCACCGAGCGCGCAGAGTGCACCGAGCACGCCGAACACCACCCACGCACTCCACAGCACGCCTTGGTTCGCGAGCGCCCACAGCATGATCGATGCGAACACGAGCAGGCCCTGCAGGCACTGGATGAGCACCGTGCTCCCGGGGAACCGCACGAAGACGCCCGCAAGCAGCGAGACGACCACCGCCCACCCGAGCGTCGCCAACTTGCCGCGCGCGACCGACGCGCGGCCACGCTGCAGGCTTGCCACCCAGGCGACCCCGACGAGCAGCAGCGCCACGAGCCCCAGCCGATGCCAGCGCTCGAACGGCGCGTCATCGCCTTCAATCGCGATGATCTGCCGCCCCACCGCGCGCCAGTCGAGCTCTGCGATGAAGCTGAGCAGGAACGCGAGCGCGATGCCGCTGGCCACGCCCGCCTCGGCGAGCCATGCGCGCCGACGCAGCGGCCGAAGCAGGCACACACCCGCGAACACCGTCGCGACAAGCGCCGGGACGAAGACCACTTCCAGGATGTAGGCGACGATCTCGTTCATGCGTCCTCCGGGCGGGGATCACTCCTTCGCCTTCGCCACATCGCCCTCGAGCGCGATCACCATCTTGACCGAGTTTCCGAGCGCACCCTTGGGCGCATCGATGCCCCACTTCATCCCGAAGTCGGCGCGATTGATCTCGAAGAGGCACTCGAACCCGACCTTCTGTCCCGTCGGGCCCTTCCCGATCCCCACCATGGTGCAGTCGGCCTCGATCGACTTGGTCACCCCGCGCAGCGTGAGGTCGCCCGTCACCGTCCAGCGGTTGTCGCCGGCCTTGGTGGCGCCCTTCGACTTGAACGTGATGGTGGGGAACTCGGCCTGGTTGAAGAAGTTCGGGCCCTGCAGGTTGCCGTCGAGCTTCTCGCTGCCGGTGTCGACCTTGTTGACCTGCACCGTGACGTCGAAGACCGGCGCAGCGCTGCCGTCGAGCGGCCACGCCACGGTGCCCGCGAGCTCGTTGAAGCGGCCCCAGAAGAAGCCCGCGCCGAGGTGCTGGATGCGGAAGACCGCCATCGAGTGCACGGGATCGAGGGTGATGTTGGGCGTGGCGACCGACGACGCGGCGCCCGCAGACCGCCCGGTAGGCTGAAGCACAGGTGCTGCGGCGACGAGCGACAGGAGCGAGACGGACGAGACGAGTGCGACGGCGATCGGCTTGTTCATGACGGACTTCTTCATGACGGACCTCTTCATGACAGACTTCGATGGGCTGCTTGGGTGAGACGCCATCCTACAGGCGCATCGGTACCCTGCTGCAATGCATGCATTTTTCCCCTCACTTTCGCGAGTGCTCGTCCCGACCGCCGTGTGCATCGGCATGACGGCCTGCAGCGCCACGCAGGATGCCGGCGTGCGGCGCAGCGCGGCGCGCCCCGACGCAGCGTCTCCTGATGCCGTGTTTCCCGATGCATGGGTCGGCGCATGGAGCGGCACGCTCGAGATGCTCGGCGAGCGCCCGTCCGAGGGCTCGATTCGCATGGAGCTCGTGATCGCCCCGACCGCCGCGCCCGACCGCTATCGCTGGACGATCATCTACGACGGCGCCGCGGGCAGGCAGGAGCGCAACTACGAGCTCGTCGTGCGCGACAAGGCCGCGGGCGTGCACGCGATCGACGAGCGCAACGGCATCGTGCTCGAGACGCGCGAGCTCGGCGGCGCGATCTTCAGCTGGTTCAGCCTCGGAGGCGCCAACGTGATCGTGCGCGAGCAGCTGCTGCGGGACGACGACGGCGAGCGCATCGACGTCGAGCTCATCACCGCGCTCGACCGTGACACCGTGACCACGGGGCCGAACGGCGAAGTGCGCAGCCTCGCGCCCGTCAGCGTGCAGCGGGCGTCGCTGCGGCGGCGGGAACCGTGACGCGGCGCAGGGCGATGCGCTTGTATCCCGCGGTCTCGTAGAGGACGCCGACCGTCGACGCGTCGAGCGCGACGGGCACGCTGTAGCCGAATCCGCCCTGCTCGACGAGGAGCTTCTCCGGCCACGTCCGGCCGTCGTCGCGCGAGATCCACAGGGTTCCGAGCGCACGGCGCGTCTCGCTGTCGCAGCCCGAGAAGACGACGACGCCGTTTTCGAGGGCGAGGATGCCGGCCATGCACGTCGGGTCAGGCAGGTCGGGCACGTCCGCCAGACGCGACCACGTCGCTCCACCGTCGGTCGAGACAGCCGTCTTGCGCCGCTTGGCGCCGAGATGCTGCCGCGCGTTGAGCACGACCGACCCGTCGGCGCGCTCGAACATCTGGACCTCGTTGGCGAAGCCGCGATCGTCGTTGGGCGCCACGTCGCCGAGCATCCACGTGTCGCCGCCGTCGTCGCTGTAGGCGGCGTACACCCGCCAGCGGTCGAACGGGCCTTCGTTGAACGGCATGATCACGCGGCCTGCGTGCGCACCGCGCGCAAGCTGGATACCGATGCCCGGCCCGGTCGCCGTGCTGGTCGCGCCCTTCTCGCGCTTAACGCTGCGGGTCACTTCGCGCGGCTCGGACCACGTGTCGCCGCGGTCGTTGGAATGCATCACGAAGGTGCGGCAGATGAGCTCGCCCGGCGCGCCGCTGCCGAATCCCTCGGTCACCACGGTCTCGTTCTTGCCCTCGGGGTACGACTGGAACATGAGCAGCACGCGGCCCGCGTGCGTGCCCGAGTGGAGCGCCACCACGCAGGGATTGTTGAGCGACCGCGCGGGCACATCGGCGATCCTCCGGTAGGCAGACCACGTGGCGCCCGCATCGTCGCTCGTGCGCAAGACGAGGTCGTTGGCACCGACGTCGGCGAGCGTGCCGCGGCCCTCGGCGACCGCGAGCAGCCGCGCGGCACCGCAATCCTTCGCGGCCACGCGCGTGATCGCAGGGATGCGATAGACAGGGTGGCCGCCCTCGCCGCCGACGAAGACGTCGACTGCGACATCGACGTCGACATCGACGGCATCGCTCTCCACAGCGAACGGCACAGGCGCGGCAAGGACAACGAGCAAGGAAAGGAGCGCGGCGAGCATGCGCGCAGTATCGCATGCTTCCTCGGGAAACGCTCCGCGATCGCGCCTGTCTGCCGCGCGAATCACATGGTGCGCTTGTCTCTGCACCTCGCACTTCTAGCCTCGCTCGCCCTGCAATCGGTGCAGGCGATTCGCACGACAGAGGAAGGAGCATGACATGAGAGGGATGGCAATGACAGGAATCGCGGCGGGCGTGGCCGCTGCGATCGCGGCGGCGGGCGCGCAGGCGTCGATGCTGTCGTTCTTCAGCAAGGAAGGCACCGAGGGCCTCGGTTCCTTCACGGGCACCATGGAGTGGATCTACCCCGCCGACGGAACGGACTGCGGGCAGCTGATCGTGAGCCTCACCAACACCTCCGATGTGGGGAACGGCGGCTTCATCACCGGCTTCGGCTTCCAGGCGATCGAGGGGATCGTGGTCACATACCAGGATCTCGACGACGGTTTCTCGCAGATCGAGGACTTCAACGCGGCGCCGTACGGCAGCTTCGACTGGGGCGCTGCGCTCGGCGGGAACTTCCTCGGCGGCGGCAGCCCGAATGCCGGCGTGGCCGTCGGCGAGACGCGCGACTTCCTCTTCGAGGTCTGCGCGACTGCGGAGTTCCTCGCCACGCTCGACGTCGAGGACTTCTTCGAGGACGAGTTTGGCTACGGGTTCGTGACGCGCTTCAAGGGCTTCGAGGACGGCGGCTCCGACAAGGTACCGGGCTCGGTGCCGACGCCCGGCGCCGTCGCGCTGCTCGCAGTCGCGGGCCTTGCGTCGCGCCGCCGACGCTGACGCTCACGGCGCGCACACGCCACAGTTTCCGAGCAACGCGGCAAGATCCACCGCGTCGACGCTGCCGCTGGCATTGATGTCAGCGGCAGCGTTGTTTGTTGCCCGCGCGCAGGGACCCGAGCATCGCCGAAGATGTCCGGACCTGCTGAAATCACTCGGATTTGGTGGTCGATTCACGAAAACCGATCGTCCACGGCGGCAAGCCACGCCAACCCGTGTCACACTGGACCGATGCGCGCAACTCATAACACGCTGTTGCTCTCCGCCTTCGCCACGCTGCTCGCCCCCGCCGCCGCGACCCTGGCCGATGACGCGCTCCCCGGCGCGTTCCCCGTGTCGCAGCGCACCGTGACGGTCACGCGAACGAACGGGACGACCTTCTCCGCGCAGATCCGCTATCCCGCGACGGGCACCGCCGCGAACGCGCCGTTCGCGGCCAGTGCGTCACCCGCGCCCGCGATCAGCTTCGGACACGGATTCCTCAGCGCGGTCGATCTCTACGACTCGACGATGGACCACCTCGCGAGCCACGGCTACATCGTGATCGCCACCACCAGCGAGGGGAGTCTCTTTCCGAATCACGCGAACTTCGCGCTCGACATCCGCCAGTGCCTGACGTGGCTCGAGCAGCAGGACGCGACCGCGGGCAGCTGGCTGTTCGAGGCCGTCGATCAAGGCGCGTTCGGCGTCTCGGGGCACTCGATGGGCGGCGGCGCCTCCGCACTGGCGGCGGCCGCCGACACGCGCATCAAGTGCATGGCCACGCTGGCGGCGGCGGAGACGAATCCCTCGTCGAGCGCCGCAGCCACGTCGATCCAGCGGCCCGCGTGCTTCATCGTCGGATCGCAGGATTCGATCGTGACGCCTGCGACCACGCAGAACCAGTTCACCGCGTGCGATGCGCCGCGCGTGTTCGCTTCGATCGCCGGCGGCTCGCACTGCGGCTTCATCGACAGCGCGATCATCGCCTGCGACTCCGGCGCACTTTCGCGCGCCGAGCAGCTCGCCAAGACGCGCGCGCTGCTGCTGGGCTTCTTCAACACGCACCTGCGGGGCGATGCGCCGCGCTTTGCCGCGCTCTGGGGCACGGCCGAGCCGCTCGCCGGCACGACGCGCACGCGCGATGCGCGCATGACAAGCGCGCTCTCGACAAACTCGCTCGAGGGCTCGCTCGACACCGTGCTGCCGGTCGTGATCTCGATCACCAATACCGGGCCCGACGCGACCGCATTCCGTGCGCGCGCGACGGCGGCGGCGGGGCTGACCTTCGATTTCCAGCCCGCCGAGAGCCCTGTTGTCGCCGCAGGCGCGTCGGCCGAGCTCACCGTGTTCGTGCGCGCCACGAAGGCGGGGAACTACTCCGTCGTGCTCGACATCGTGCGCGTGCGCGACGGCGCGGGTGCGAGCCATGCGCTCAGCGCCACCTTCACCGGCGGCAACGGCGTCTCGCCCGACCTCAACGGCGACGGCGCCGTCGACGCACAGGACCTGGCGACGCTGCTCAACAGCTGGGGCGCCTGCAAGGGCTGCGCAGCGGACCTCGACGGCAACGGCTCGGTCGATGCGGCGGATCTCGCGGTGGTGCTGAACGCGTGGGGGTGAGCGTCAGACTTGCGCGGTCGCGATGCATGCGATCGTGGAAGCGACGCCGAACACGGTCCCCCTGCTGAGGATCCAGCCCGACATCTCATCGGGATCGCCCGACAGGACGACCGATCCCGTCGCACCCGCGAGGAGCACATTGCTGGTCACGACTCCTGCAAGATGCGCGATACCCCATGCGACGAACGCGGGCATGAAGCCAAACTGAACCACGCCCGTCCAGAGAAGCGCGTCGATGAGCAGCATGGCGGCGATCGCAGCAAACGTGGTGGCGCCCGTCGGCGGCGCCTTCGCGAACATCACGGCGCAGCCGACGGTGACGGACGCGCAGAGCGCGGAGATCCACGGCACTGCTTCGAAGCCACCCACGATCCACATGATCGTGGCGATGACGGCGCACACGATGTAGGCAGCATGCCGCAGCATGAAGATCCCCAGGAGGCATCCGAGAGTCTCAGTCATCGCGCGTGTTCCTTCCTGGATCGGTGGGCCGATCAATCCTGCGGGTGGATGTTCTTGCCCTTCGATGCGATCCGTTCCAGCAGCGCGTG
>JBIIRG010000125.1:0-8819 GCA_044341665.1 Phycisphaerales bacterium
GCGACTGACGGGCACCCGAGGTGGTTGGAAGGCTGACATCGATCACTCCCGCGCGGTTTCACCAGAGGGAGCCGCCGCAGCGGCGACCGCTCAAACCACGGGAGCCGCCGCAGCGGCGACCGCGCACGTCGCTCAGCGTCACAGAACCGCCTCGGATTCACTCCGAGGCGGTTCCACCAGAGGGAGCCGCCGCAGCGGCGACCGCTCAAACCACGGGAGCAGCCGCAGCGGCGACCGCTCAAACATTGAACAGGAAGTGCGTGATATCCCCGTCCTGCATCACGTAGCTCTTGCCTTCGGCGCGGAGCTTGCCGGCCTCGCGGATGGCCTTCTCGCTGTGGAGCTGCTCGAGGTCGGCGAGGGTGAAGATCTCGGCGCGGATGAAGCCGCGCTCGAAGTCGGTGTGGATGACGCCGGCGGCCTGCGGGGCAGTGAAGCCCTTGTGGATCGTCCAGGCGCGGATTTCCTTCTCGCCTGCGGTGAAGTAGCTCTGCAGGCCGAGGAGGTCGTACGCGCCGCGGATGACGGTGTTGAGCGCGGGCTCCTTCATGCCCATCGACTCGAGGAGCTCCTTGCGGTCGGCCTCGGGAAGCTCGGCGAGCTCGGACTCGATCTTGGCGCAGACGACGACGACGTTGCCGCCCGTTGCCTTGGCGTGGGCGCGCACGCGCTGCACGAGCTCGCCGTTGCCGTCGATGCCGCCCTCGTCGACGTTCGCGACGTAGAGCGTGGGCTTGGCGGTGATCATGCCGAGGGTCTTGAGGACCTTCGCCTCGTCGCCCTCCAAGGCGATCGAGCGGATCGGGTTGCCGGCGTTGAGGCACTCGAAGCAGCGCTCGAGGACGGCGAGGCGGAGGATGGCCTCCTTGTCGCCCGACTTGGCGTTGCGGCGGGCCTTGTCGAGCGAGGTCTCGATCACCTGGAGGTCGGCGAGCAGGAGCTCGGTCTCGATGGTGCCGATGTCGCGGATCGGGTCGACGGTGCCCTCGACATGGGTGATGTCGGGGTCGACGAAGCAGCGGACCACGTGGAGGACGGCGTCGACCTCGCGGATGTGGCTGAGGAACTTGTTGCCGAGGCCTTCGCCCGTCGAGGCGCCCTTGACGATGCCGGCGATGTCGACCAGGCGCACGGCCGCGGGGATGACCTTTTGGGTCTTGATGTGCTTCTGGATGCGCTGCAGGCGCTCGTCGGGCACGTTCACGACGCCGACGTTCGGCTCGATGGTGCAGAACGGATAGTTCGCGGCCTCGATGCCCGCGGCGGTGAGGGCGTTGAAGAGCGTGCTCTTGCCGACGTTGGGGAGACCGACGATGCCTGCTTCCATGGTGTTTCTCGCGTGATTCTGCCCAGTGGGGAAGGGGGAGGATGGTAGCGGAAGCGGCGGGTGACGGGGGTGCGGCGGGAAGGGGGCGGCACTGGGGTGAAGGGGCGGTGGGGGCGCGAGTTACGGCGCGAGCGGGCGTGGTGCCGTGCGCCGTGGGGGTGGTGGGGGCGGATGGGGAGTGAAGGCGCGCGGAGAGGGCCGATGAGTCGGCGCGCGTGGAGCTCGATCGTCACGGGTGTGGCGCGTGCATGACAGCGCGGGAGGATAGGAGCACGAGCAGAGGAGCACGAGGCGATTCTCGGGCGGCGTGCCTCGTGGCGAGAGGTGGGAGCGGTCAATTTTGTCTAAAGGTGTTTCGTGCACGTAGGAATATGCAAGAACGCGTGCGATACTCGACCAATCGCGCGGCAGTCGATGCCCGCAGGCATGCACTTCGTCGAGGAGATTTGAGATGGCGTCTCGAGCGAGCAAGTACTTGGCGGCGGCGGTGGCGGCGGCGGTTGGATCGGTCGCGGCTGCGACGTTCACCGGGTTCGTGGTGACTTCGACGAACACGACAATCAGTGGCCAGAACTTGGTGGTTTACAACGTGTTTGCGCGCTTCAACGGCCCGACCGATACGCTCTTTAGATGCTCTAGCTTTGCTCCAGTAGATGGTTCGCCCTTGGGCGGATTTTGGCACAAAGATTGTTGTTTCTATAACAGCGGAGTGCTGATGCAGGAGTTCGGGACATGGAGTCCAAGCCGAACCGGTTCTGTAGCATTGAACCGTCCGTTCGACTCGTACTTGACGATCGGTGGGCAAGCTGCGGGTACAAACACGTCGTCTGCTGGACAGGGATGGGGACCCTGTGACCCGCAGTTTCCGAGCGATTGGTGTGACTGGGATCGTCCTCAACTTGTAGCGACCGGCACGATGGACTGGTACAACGCCAGCGCGGTCAACAATCAAGGGCGGGTTGGTGTCGCCCCGAATACCGCCACAGACGTGCGAATCGGGCAGTTTGTGCTTTCGCAGGGACATGCGTCGCGCGTCTACTCGATCTCAATTGAATACTCAGATGGCGTGCCTGGTTCAGCATCAAGGTTCGCGTCGGGACTATTCGGCTTCGGCGCGGTCCATTGGTATCGCGACCTCGACGGCGATGGTTTCGGCGCGCTGCAGAGTGGAATTGTGATTGCTGCGTCACAGCCGGTTGGCTTCGTAGCGAACAGTCTTGACTGTGATGATTCAAATCCAGCGGTTAACCCTAACACTGTCTGGTATCTCGACGCGGATAGCGATGGCTTCGGTCACGGCCCAGCAGGCACACTTGTCCAGTGTGCACAGCCAGTGGGCTATTCGATTGTTGCAGGCGACAACTGCCCGACACTTGCGAACCCCGATCAGGCTGACTGCAATGAGAACTCGCTAGGGGATGTTTGTGAGCTTGCCGCAGGACAGAACGACTGCAACTCGAACGGCGTGATCGACTCTTGCGAGGTTGCTGCCGGACTTCTGACGGACTGCGATTCCGACACGATCCCCGATGTGTGCGAGGGTGCAGTCGCGGTTCAATCGTCCTCGGCGCTTCTGGCTGTGTCCGGCACCGTCGCCGCGGAGCACACCTTCACGAGCCTCCCCCGGGTGGCAAGCGGCGCGGCGCGGGTCACGGTCGAGGCGACCGCTGATCTTGGCGGCACGACCGACGGCCTGCTGGTCACGCTCGACGGCGGCAACGCGTCGACCTTCTTTGTTGCGGATGGCACGGATTGCCCCGCGACGCCCAATGTCGCGGTGATCACGCTGCCGCTCGCGCAGGCTAATGCGCTGGTTGTCGATGGCGGTCTTACGGTGCGCGTCACTGCATTCGGCGCGGTCAACAGCGCGTCATGCCCGACTAACGGCGGCGTGCGCGTCAGGCTCGACTACCTCGGACTGCCCGCGGCGAGCGATTGCAATGGCAACGGGCTGCTCGATTCGTGCGAAGTCGGGACTGGTACGACCCCCGATTGCAACGCCAACGGCCGGCCGGACTCATGCGATATCGCATCGGGTGTTGCGCAGGACTGCAACTCGAACGGGCGGCCGGACTCGTGCGACATCGCGACGGGTGCGTCGAGCGATCTGAACGGCAACGGGCGGCCCGACGAGTGCTCGGGAGAGCTCGTGGTGGGCGGTACGGGCTTCGCCACCCTGCAGGCGGCGCACAACGCGGCCGCTCCCGGCAGCACGATCATCGTGGGCCCCGGCGTGCGCAACGAGACGATCTCGATTGGCAAGCGACTGACGATCCGAAGCGCGGCAGGGCCTGCCGCGACGGTGATCGATGGCAAGGGCATCGACTATTCGCTCATGTACTTCGTGGGCGCCACGGCGTCGGGATCGGTGATCGATGGGTTCACCTTCCGTAACGGATCCGTGGGCACCGAGGTGGAGTTCTTTAGCGGCGGCGCGCTGGCCATGGTGCAGGCGAACGTGACGGTGCGGAACTGCGTGTTCACCGACAACCAGGCGGACTACGGCGGGGCGATCTATGGCGCGCTGTCGAGTTCGACGATCGAGAACTGCATCTTCACGGGCAACAGTGCGGGTGTGTTCGGAGGCGCGATCTGCTTCGAAGGCGGCAGCGGCTGGGCCGTGCGCAACTGCACCTTTACGGGGAACTCCGCGCTCGGAAGCGGCGGTGCGCTGCACGCGCTCGCGAGCGGGGGCGTGGTCGAGCAGTCGACCTTCACCGGAAACTCGGCGCAGGTGTCGGGTGGTGCGATCGGTTGGGAGTCGATGAACGCGTCGCCGGTGACGATCTCGTCGTCGCTGCTGGAGACGAACTCCGCGGGCGCGGGTGGCGCGCTGGCGGTTGTGAACGGTGTTGGTGCGTTTGCCGTGCAGGGCACGCGGATCTGCCGCAACCTGCCGACGAACTTCCTGGGCGCCGTGACCGACCTTGGCGGGAATGTGTTCAGCACCGACTGCAACGCGAACGGCGTGTGCGATGCCGATGAGATCGGTTCGGGGGCTGCGCCCGACTGCAACGGCAACGGCGTGATCGATGCGTGCGATATCTCGGGCGGGGCAGCCCAGGATTGCAACGGCAACGGGCGGCCCGACACGTGTGATCTCGCCAACGGCTCGTCGCTCGACTGCAACGCGAACGGAGTGCCCGACTCGTGCGATCTGGCGGCGGGAACGTCGCTCGATTGCAACGCGAACGGTCGGCCGGACTCGTGTGACATCGCAACAGGCGCGTCGAACGACGTGGACGCGAACGGGATTCCGGACGAGTGCAAGCCCGATTGCGACGGCGATGGGTTGCCCGACGCGTGGGAGTTGTCGCAGGGCCTCGATGCCGACTGCAATGGCAATGGGACGATCGACCGGTGCGAGATCGCGGGCAATGCCGCGCTCGACTGCAACGGAAACGTGGTGCCCGACGCGTGCGAACTGGCCGCGAACCCCGCGCTTGACTGCAACGGCAACGGGCGGCTCGACTCGTGCGATATCGCCGCGAACGCGCTGCTCGACTGCAACGCGAATGGTCGCATCGATACATGCGAGTTGATCACCAACCCGGAGAACGACTGCGACCTCGACGGCCAGATCGACAGCTGCGAGATCGCGGCGAACGCGGGGCTCGACAAGAACGCGAACGGCAGGCTCGACACCTGCGAGCTCGCGCGCGGCGACCTCAACCTCGACGGCGTGGTGAACGCGGCGGACCTCGCGGTGCTGCTTGCCTTCTGGGGTGTTCCCGGTGCGCCAGTGGGCGACCTTGATGGCGACGGCGTGGTGGCGGGGTCGGACCTCGCGATCATGCTGGGCAACTGGGGGACGGGTGCGTAGCGCCCTCGTGCGAGCCGAGTGCGCGTGAGAGCCTGGCCCGCTGGCGTGGTTGGCGGCGCGTCGGCGATGCCCGGGGCGGGGTTGGTCGGAGACCTCCTGTCCCCCGCGTGGTGCAGGAGCCGTACCATGCGCGCTTATGCGTTGCCTTGGCGTCTTGGTGTCGGTTGGTCCCTTCCTTTGTTCGTTGGCGATGTGCCTGGTCGTGAGCACGGCCGCTGTGGCGCAGGACGGTGGCGCGTCGAAGGACACGCCAGCGGGGGCGCCCAAGGGCCCGCCGCCGACGCCGGTGCGGGTGGCGACGGTGGGCGAGGAAGCGCTGGCGCCGCGGAAGCGCGTGTTTGGCGAGCTGCGCGCGGCGCGGCGGGCGACGATCGCGGCCGAGGAGGGCGGCATCGTGCGCGAGGTGCTCGTGCGCGAGGGTCAGCCGGCCGAGGCGGGGGCGGTGCTGGTGCGGATGGACGACACGCGCCTGAAGCTGCAGCTGGCGGCGAACGCCGCGGCGCTGGCGGCGGCGAAGGCGACGGTGGGCGAGCGCGAGGCGACGATTGCGCGCGAGGAGCGCACGATCGAGCTCCTCAAGCGCGCGGCCGCGCAGGGCGGGACGAATCCGCGCGAGATGTCGGATGCCGAGAGCGCCGTCGCTGTGGCGCGGGCGCAGGCCGAGCAGGCGCGTGCTGCGGTGACGGTGATCGAGCAGCAGGCGGCGCTTCTGGAGCGGCGGATCGCTGATCTCACGGTGAAGGCACCGTATGCGGGCGTCGTGACCATGCGGCATGCCGACGTGGGTGCGTGGATCGCCGATGGCGGTGCGGTCGTCGACTTCGTCGGCACGGGCGAGCTGGAGGCGTGGTTCGAGGTGCCGCAGGAGCTCCTCAAGTCGGCGCGGCAGCTGGTGGCCGACTCGGCGTCGTCGACGACGCGGGCGTTGCCGATCGAGATCGAGACCGCGGGCGGCGACGAGCTGCCGGCGACGCGGATCCGCGTGATCCCGTCGATCGATCCGCGGTCGCGCACCTTTGTGACGATCCTGACCGTGATCGACCGCGACGGCGTGCTCGCGCCGGGGCTCGCGCTGACGGCGTATGTCCCCGCGGGTGCGGTGGCGCCGCGGCTCGTGGTGCCGAAGGACGCGATCCTGCGCGGCGATGCGGGGCCGTATGTCTTTGCGGTGCGCGGCGGGGTGGCGATGCCGGTCAACGTGCGGGTTGCGTTTCCGATCGGTGACCGCGTGGCGCTCGAGGCGGGCGCGGCGCTCGAGCCTGGCGTGCAGGTCGTGGTCGAGGGCAACGAGCGCCTGATGCCGATGTCGCCGGTGGCGCCGATTGCCGCTGGTGGCGCGGGCGCCGCGGGGAACACCGCCGGATCGGAAGGCGCCAAGTGAAGATCGTCGAGGGATCGATCCGCCAGCCGGTGACGGTGCTGGTTGGCGTGGTGCTCGTGCTGCTCGGCGCGCTGGTCGCGGTGCGGCAGGTGCCGGTGCAGCTGACGCCCGATGTCGACGACACCATCGTGAGCATCTCGACCGTCTGGCCGGGCGCGTCGCCGGAGGAGGTCGAGCAGTCGATCGTCGAGAAGCAGGAGGAGAAGCTGCAGGGCGTCGCGGGCGTGCGCTCGATGACGAGCAGCTCGCAGCAGGGGTCGGCGCGCGTGCGCATGGAGTTCGCGGCGGGCACCGACAAGGACGCGGCGATCCGCGAGGTGAGCGACCGGCTGCGGCAGGTGCCGGAGTATCCGTTCGGCGTCGACCAGCCGGTGGTCGAGGCGAGCGATCCCGAGAACAAGGACTACATCGCGTGGATCGTGCTCTCGGCCGGCGAGGCGCGCGGGGCGGGCGGCGGGCCCTTCGACATCCGCACGCTGCAGGACTTCGCGATCGACCGGGTGAAGCCGCAGATCGAGCGCGTGCAGGGCGTGGCCGAGGTGAATGTGCTCGGCGGGCGCGAGAAGGTGCTCCAGGTGCGCATCGAGCCGGCGGCGCTCGCGGCGCGCGGCGTGACCATGTCGCAGCTCGCGGCGGCGCTGCGGGCGGCGAACCAGAATGCGCCCGCGGGCTCGCTCGCCGAGTCGAAGCGCGACATCGTGCTGCGCTCGGTCGGGCAGTTCGAGTCGCCTGCCGATGTCGAGCGGGTTGCGATCGCGCAGGGCGCGGGCGGGCCGATCCTGGTGAGCGACGTCGCCGAGGTGGTCGAGACCTGGAAGGAGGCCGAGAGCTTCGTTCGCTCGCCGGGCCATCCCGTGCTCGCGATCAACGTGCAGAAGGAGGTCGGCACCAACGTGATCGAGGTCATGGAGGGCGTCAAGGCGGCGCTCGCCGAGCTCGGTGCGGAGGGCGGCATCCTCGATAGCGAGTCGCGCGAGCTCGGGCTCTCGGAGCCGCTCTCGGTGCGGCTGGTGTACGACCAGACCGTCTACATCGACGACGCGCTCAACCTTGTGCTCGACAACATCTGGCAGGGCGGCCTGCTCGCCGTGCTCACGCTCGTGGTGTTCCTGCGCTCGTGGCGGAGCATCGTGATCGTGGCGACGAGCGTGCCGCTGGCGGTGGTGGCGACCGTGATCGTGATGCTCGCGATGGGCCGGACGATCAACGTGGTGAGCCTCGCCGGCCTCGCGTTTGCGATCGGCACGCTGATCGACAACTCGATCGTCGTGCTCGAGAACGTGGTGCGCCACATGGAGATGGGCAAGGACGCGCGCCGCGCGGCGCTCGCGGGCACGCAGGAGGTCGCGGGCGCCATCCTCGGCTCGACCCTGGCGACCTGCGTGGTGTTCCTGCCGATCTTCCTGATCGGCGACGAGGTGGGGCAGCTCTTCCGCGACATCTCGCTGGCGATCCTGATCTCGAACCTGCTGTCGATGGTGGTGTCGATCACGGTGACGCCGTGCGCGTGCGCGTTCCTGCTGAAGGCGCCGAAGGTCAAGGCCGCGGCAGGCGCCGCGGGCGCGGGTGCGGCCTCCAAGCCCCCGACCAAGGCTGGCCTCGGCGAGCGCTTCGCGACTGCGACGGCGCGCTGGGTCTTTCGCATGTCGCGGCGCAGGCTCGCGAGCGTGGGGATCGTGCTCGCGATGATGGGCGTGTCGTTCGTGGGCAGCCTGTTCCTGATGCCGCCGGCCGACTACCTGCCGCGCGGCAACCGCAACCTCGTCTTCGGGCTCATCCTTCCGCCGCCGGGCACCTCGAACGCGCAGCAGGAGGAGATCGCGCGGCGCGTCGAGGCGAGCGTTGCGCCGTACTGGGAGCGCACCATGCCGGCGCGCGGCACGCCCGAGCGCGAGGCGGTGGAGCGGGCGCTGCCGACGGTGCCGGTCACGCCGTGGATGACCTTCAAGTACGGCGCCGAGGTGCAACCCGCGCCGCTCGAGAACTACTTCGTGGTCGGCTTCTCGGGGACGATGTTCCACGGCGGCATCGCGAGCGAGAACGCGCGCGCGAGCTACAACGAGCACCTGCTTGGCCACGCGACGCGCGCCGAGGTGCTGCCGGGCACGATGGCGTTCGCGTTCCAGGTGCCGCTGTTCCGCACGAGCGGTTCGTCGGGCAGCGCGGTCGCGGTCGACCTGCGCGGCGACGACCTCGACCGCGTGAAGGCGGCGGCGGGCGCGATGATGGGGCGGTTCATGGGCACCTTCGGCCCGATGAGCGTGCAGCCCGATCCCGCGAACTTCGCG
>JBIIRG010000126.1:0-8799 GCA_044341665.1 Phycisphaerales bacterium
CGTCGGCAAGGCGCACGTCGCCTACATCCCCAACGGCCGCGTCGTCGGGCTGTCGAAGCTCGCCCGCGTCGTCGACATCTACTCGAAGCGCCTCCAGGTGCAGGAGAAGCTCACCGCGCAGATCGCCAATGCGATCAACACCACGCTCCGCCCGCACGGCGTCGCGGTCGTCATCCAGGCGCGGCACTTCTGCATGTGCTATCGCGGCGTCCGCCAGCCGGGCGCCGTCACCACGACCTCCAAGCTCCACGGTTCGTTCCTCACGAATCCAGCTGCGCGCATGGAGCTCTTCACGCTGCTCAGCCTCAAGCCGCAGTGATCCGACTTTCGGCGGAATTCGCGCACTCGGACGGCCCGTCCGAGCCGATATCCTGCGCTCCCCGCGAGATCCCCCATGTCCGACGTCACCAGCCCCACGCCCTCCCCCGCCGCTCCGAAGAAGATGGACGACATCGTCGCCCTCTGCCGCCGCCGCGGCTTCATCTTCCAGTCCTCCGAGATCTACGGGGGCATCAACGGGTTCTGGGATTACGGTCCGCTCGGCGCGAGCCTCAAGCGGAACCTCAAGAACGCGTGGTGGAACGACGTCGTCGAGCGCGAGCTCATCGGTCCCGATGGCAACGCCGTCGACATCGTCGGCGTCGACTGCACGATCATCATGAACCCGAAGACCTGGGTCGCCTCGGGTCACGTCGGCGGGTTCAACGACCCGATGGTCGACTGCCGCGAAAGCAAGCAGCGCTACCGCGCCGACCACCTCGCCGTGCTCGGCTCGACCGCCGCGGGTGCGCGCCTGCACGCCTTCGTCGAGAACGACGACGAGCAGCGCGCCGCCGCCACGAAGTCGCTCGCGAAGTACGAGAAGCGCGATGCGCTCGACCCCGCGGTGCATGTGCTTCGGCCGTTCATGTCGATCTCGGCCGAGGAGCGCGCGCGCACGATCGGCCCGCATGCGAAGGAAGTCGGCACGCTGACCGAGCCGCGCATGTTCAACCTGATGTTTGAGACCTACTGCGGCGCGATCCGCGACGAGAACTCGCTCGCGTACCTCCGCCCCGAGACGGCGCAGGGCATCTTCACGAACTTCTGGAACGTCTGCGACTCGACCCGCGTGAAGGTGCCCTTCGGCATCGCGCAGATCGGCAAGGCGTTCCGCAACGAGGTCACGCCGCGCAACTTCACCTTCCGCAGCCGCGAGTTCGAGCAGATGGAGATCGAGTTCTTCATCCGTCCCGACTCCGCGAACGAGTGGTACAGGTGGTGGCGCGACTGGCGCTTCTCGTGGTGGCAGCAGATCGGCCTCGCCGGCGAGAACCTCATCCTCCGCGAGCATGACCGCGACGAGCTCGCGCACTACGCCAAGGAAGGCGCGGGCACGAGCGACATCGAGTACCGCTTCCCCTTCACGGCTCCCGGCTTCGGCGAACTCGAGGGCGTGGCGCACCGCGCCGACTTCGACCTCAAGGCGCACGCGACGCACTGCGGCAAGGGCGACAAGATGCGCTACTTCGACCAGGAGAAGAACGAGCGCTACTTCCCGCATGTGATCGAGCCGTCCGCCGGCGCCGACCGCGGCACGCTCGCGCTGCTGTGCGAGGCGTACACGCCGGATCCGTCGCGTGCGTCGGGCGTCTACATGAACTTCAGCCCGCGCATGGCGCCGGTGAAGGCCGGCGTGTTCCCGCTGGTGAACAAGGACGGCCTGCCCGAGATCGCCGAGCGCCTCTACCGCGACCTGCGCCGCAAGCACAACATCGAGTTCGACGAGAAGCAGTCGATCGGCAAGCGCTACGCGCGCATGGACGAAGCGGGCACGCCCTACTGCATCACCATCGATCACGATGGCGCGTCGAGCGGCACGGCCACGATCCGTCACCGCAACACGCAGGCGCAGGACCGCGTGGCGCTCGACCAGATCCCGGCGTGGCTCGACGAGCGCATCGGTTGACCGGCGCGTGTCGGGGGCGACACCGACGCTCGAAGTGGCGGCACGACTGCGGAGCCGACCGCACCCAAAAGTGGCACGGCGCCGTGTGACTTTCCGCTTCACACGACGCCGGCCGTTGGTCTCGGGATGGGGCTCGGGATGCTACCCGCTGCCTTGGCGCACTGAACTCGCGCGTGAGCCGATACGCAGGCAAGCGCCCGCAAGATCGAACTCTCTTGCCCTATCGACCGATTTCACCGTGGGTTGAGCAGAATTCGCCAAATTCGCCGCGGGACGTTTCAGAGTGCCGTCGCGCTCGCACGAAGTCCCGACCGCGCTCCCCGCCCAGAGACAGGCGCCCCACGAGACCGGTGTGCGTAAAAAGCCCCACGCCGCCTTGCGGCGGCGTGGAACTCGTCCCTAACTGGGAGCTTGCTCCTTGCGGAGGGGCCCATCGTGAGGAGTCGAGGGCCTCAGCTTCCCATCGGATGCCCTGACGCTGTTCGCGCTGCGGGGCACCCCGGATCGGCCCCGCACGGTCATCCAACACACGTAGTATCCGCAGGCCGACGTACGATCGCCATGAGGCGATTTCCCTAAATCGGAAGGTGATTCGCGCCGTGGTGCCGTCAGGCGAACAGGCGTTCGTCGACCAGCATGCCCTGCGGGATCGCGAGCTCGGCCGTATCGACCATCGTGGCAACGGGATACGCACAGGCATCGACCGCAAACGCTCCGGCGGGCCGATGGTTGCCGCTGCGCCCAAGGCCTCCGAAGGGCAGTTTGCTGCTCGCTCCCGCGGTGCCCGTGTTCCAGTTCACGCATCCGGCGCGGCACTCGGCAAGGAAACGCCGCCACTCGCCCTCGTCGTTGCTGAACAGGCTCGCCGCGAGACCGAAGTGCGTGGCGTTCGCCTGCTCGATCGCGTCGCCGAGATCGCGTGCGCGCGCGACCTGGATGAACGGGCCGAAGATCTCGTCCTCGCGATCGGAGCGTTCGAATCGCGGCACCTCGACGGCACCCGGCGAGAGGAAGAAGCCCTCGCGATCGAACGGAGACGCCTCGAGCAGCAACCGCCCGCGCGCCGCGATCGCCGACTGCGCACGCAGCACCGCATCGCGCGCCTCACCCGTCACCAGCGGTCCCATGAAGGCAGGCACGCCGTCGTCGGCGGCGGCGATCACGAGGTTCGACGCCAGCTTGAGCAGCATCGGGACAAAGCGATCGGCAACCGACTCGTCCACGATCACGCGGCGCGTGCACGTGCAGCGCTGCCCCGTCGTCGCGAACGCCGCGCGCACGCACTCGATCGCGGCGCGGCGAAGATCAGCCTTCGCGGTCACCACCACCGGATTCGATCCGCCCATCTCGAGCGCGATCAGCCGGCCGGGCGTGTCGAGGTTCGCCTCGAGGATGCGCCGCCCGACGGGAAACGACCCCGTGAAGAGCACGCCATCGACCTCGGGATGGGTGGCAAGCCGCGACGCGATCGCGCCGCCGCCCTGCACCACGTTGAAGACGCCCGCAGGAAATCCAGCTTCGAGCGCAAGCTCGGCGAGCAGCTGTCCCACCGAGGCGCCCTTCTCGCTCGGCTTGAAGACGACGGTGTTGCCAAGCAGTAGCGCCGGCACGATGTGCCCGTTCGGCAGGTGCGCCGGAAAGTTGTACGGCCCGAGCACCGCCATCACACCGTGCGGCCGGAACGTGCAGATGCCCGTCTTGCCTGTACCCGCCGCGACCTCGAAGCCAGCCACGCGCGCAAGGACGCGGTCCTCGAGCGTGATCGTGACCTTGTCGGCGACGATCTTCGCCTCGAGCTCCGCCTCCCAGCGCACCTTGCCGACCTCGCGCGCGATCGCGGCGGCAAGCCGCCCCGCATGACGCACGCAGGTCTCTCGCCAGCGCTCGAGCTGCGCGCGCCGCTCGGCGAGCGGCCTCGCGCTCCATGCCGGAAGCGCGCGCCGCGCCGCAGCCACGGCCTCCTCGGCATGCGCGGCGACGGGCGTGCCCTGCCAGACCACGCTCGAGGGCCGCGCTGGATCGCGCGTGGTGACGGCGTCGCCCGCAAGCGGACGAAACGAACCGTCGACGAAGTCGCTCGGCGGCTGATGCAGGTACGCGGACGACGCAAGCATGCGCTCAACCCCTCTTCTTGCGCGGCTTCGACTTCGACTCGGGAAGCGGCGTGTAGCCCACGATCGCATCGGCATGCGCGCCGATCGCCTCGAGCGTCTCGACCGGCAACACCAGCTTGCCGCCATCGACGGCGCAGGCGCTGCGCGTCGCCCGGAAGCCGGCACGCCCCTTGTACGACACGAATCCCTCGCCCGCGGCGGGAATGCCGGCCACCGCGCGCAGCGAGACCGTCGCCTTCACGAGCGGCACATCGTCGATGCGCGCGTCGAGGTACGGACCTCCGTCGAATGGATCGACGTGCCCGTGATGCTTGAAGCCCTGCTTCTCGAGCATGCGCTTGGCGGGCTCGGTCTCGTCGCCGACCTTGCCGATGAGCGCGCGCGCCTCGGGCGGCAGCAGCGACGCGTAGATTTCGCCCTTCGGCCACAGCGACAGCAGGAACTCCTTCGAGCGCGAGCTGAAGAGATCCGCCTCCTTGTACGACAGGTTGATGAAGCGCCGCCCGAGGTACTCCCAGAGGAGCGTGCCCGAGTCGGGGGTGAGCGGTCCCATCATCTCCGCCAGGATCCGCTCGGCGAACTGGTCGCGGTGGAGGCCGATGAAGTGGAACCGGATGAGCGAGAGCAGCGAGCCCAGCCGCTCGGGACGCCCGCGGAACCCGGGCGCGAGGATCAGGCCTCCGACCTCGCTCGGCCCGCTGATGTCGGTGCCGAGCTCGAGCGTCACGTGCGTCTGCCCGAGCTGCAGGTCCTCGCTGTAGAACGAGCGCTTGCCCGCCTTCAGGTAGATGTGCGGCCGCCCCTCCCACGACACGCAGCACAGGATCGAGCAGGTGCCGACCACCTCGCCCGACTCGCCGTCCTCGAGCACGAACATGAACTCGCGGTCGCGGATGTCGTCGACATCGCCGGCGAAGCTGCGGCGGCTGCGCGACACCTTGGCCGCCAGCAGGTCCTTGTCGGCCGGCAGGTTGATGAAGTGCACCATCTTCGCCAGCTTGAGCAGCGTGGGAAGGTCGTCGAGGATGGCTGGGCGAATCACGAACATGCTGGCGTCACGCCGTTCGTGCGAACGACTTCTCCATGATCTCGAACACAGGGCCGAACTGCTCCGGCTTCATCACGCCGACCGGCGGCAGGAAGCGCAGGTGGTACGGACCGTGTCCGCAGCTGAAGGCGATCACGCCGTCCTCGAACAGGTTGTTGAGGAGCTTGCCGATCCTCTCGCGGTTTCCGCCGAACGGCGTCAGGCGCATCATGCCGCCATGGCCGGCGACGACGGTCTTGGTGCTGCGGCCGAGCGAGTTGACCACCGGCGGGAACCACTGCGGATGCTTGGCGACGAACGCGTCGGCATGCTCGCGGTACGCGGCGTGCAGCTTCGCGATGCGGCCGGTCGGCCCGTAGTAGCCACCCGACTGCAGGCGGCGCAGGATCGAGAGTCCGGAGGTGAACGCGCTCGTCGACGCGGCGAAGGTGCCCGAAAGCAGGCCGGCCTTGGGGTTGAAGTCGGCGGTGTACAGGCACGCGCAGGCCTGCGTGATCTTGCCGATGGTCACGACGTCGATGTACTCGCCGAGGTTGAGCCGCTCGAAGCAGAACATGCTCTCGGTGCGGCCGAAGGTCTGGACCTCGTCGTCCCAGATCGGGATGCCCGCCTTGCGCGCGGCCTCGAAGAGCGCCACGAAGAACTCGCGCGGCGCGGTGTTGAAGCCGCCCTCGCCCTGCACGAGCTCGGCGATCAGGCAGCAGTGCTGCCCGGGATAGCGGTGGATGAGCTGCTCGAGGTGCCACAGTGTCATGTCGATCGATCGTTGGCCCATCTCGGGGTCGTAGAACGGCAGGTAGTCGACGAGGATGTTCTGCGCGATGCCCTGCCGGTACGCCGCGGTGTCGCCGATCTGCGACATCGTGGTCGAGCGGCCCATGAAGCAGTCGGCGAAGGCGATGATGCGCGGCGCCGCATTCGTCTTCTGCTGGCAGACCTTGAGCGCGGCCTCGTTGGCCATGCAGCCCGAGTTGGTGATGAAGCAGTGCTTGAGGCGCGAGCTGCGCGCGGCCTCGCGCGCAAGGAACTCGCCGAACTCGATCGCCTCGGGGTTGTACTGCAGGTTGCCCTGCATCACGAGATCGGAGATCGAGCCGCGGACCGACGCCTCGATGAGTTCGGGATCGCCGTGGCCGAACATGTGCACGCCGATGCCGTTGATGAGGTCCCACTTGACGCTGCCGTCGATAAGCTCGACGAGCGCGCCGTTGCCGATGCCCGAGCCGAGATAGGGATAGAGCGGACCGCGCCCACGCACGTCCGTCGCGCGCGCAAGCCAGCCGCTGAGCGTCTCCTTGAGCGCGGCATGCGCAGGACGGGCGCCGGTGAGCTCGCGCTGCTTCGCCTCGACCTCGGTGCGGATGGCGCGGATGGCAGCATCGATCGCAGGGCTCGAGTGCAGTGCGGAACCGACGGTGGCGGGAGCGGCAAGGGTGGTCGTCATGTGCGGATCACGGGAGGGGCTGCGCGCGGGAGCGCGGGGAGTGCTGTTTTCGTCCGATCGCCAAGGGGGGCTGTAGCGTAGACCGCGGGATTTGCCGCGGTTACGGGACGGAAACCTGTCGAGCAAGCAGG
This sequence comes from Phycisphaerales bacterium, assembly GCA_044341665.1. Taxonomy (GTDB): domain Bacteria; phylum Planctomycetota; class Phycisphaerae; order Phycisphaerales; family SM1A02; genus QWPT01. The sequence continues at coordinate 6,686 of JBIIRG010000126.1, forward strand.
ATCGCCAGCATCGACGCCCTCGGGACGAGGGAATCGAGCTCGATGTACTCGTCGGTGCGGTGCAGATTGCCGCCGATCGGACCCATGGTGTCGATCGTCGGCAGGCCCTCTGCCTGCATGAGGTTGCCGTCGGACACACCGCCCGACTTGCCGAAGCCGACCGACTGCCCGAGGGGCTCGCCGATCGAGCGGATCTCGTCGGCCAGGGCGCGCACCGCGGGAATCACGGGCTTCGCGGGACGGTTCGGCTCGTACTCGATGCGTGTGCGCGGAAGCGGCGCGTCGTCCGCAGTGGCGAGCCCGAACAGGCCGCGCTTGAGCGCCTCCTCGCGCGCGGCGTCCTTGAAGCGCGCGTTGCCCCAGCCGCGGGCGCGGTCGGCCACGATGTTCGTTGCCTTGCCGCCCTCGAGCGGTCCGATGTTGACGACGGTCCCCTCCGCGAGATCAACGAGCTTCGCCGCCTCGAGGATGCGCGCGGCGAGCGCGTTCACCGCGCTCACGCCGTTCGCGAAGTCACGGCCGGCATGCGCGGCGCGGCCCTCGCACTCGATGCGGAAGGTGCAGGAGCCGAGCCGTTCGAGCACGAGCGATCCGTCGGGCAGCGCGGGCTCCATCGCGAGTCCGATCCCCCCCGCCGCCGCGCACGCGCGGGCCTCGGCACGGATCGCGCGCTGGCTGTGCAGGCTGCCGGTCTCCTCGTCGGAGTTGAGGAGCACGGTCCACGCGGGGCGCACGCCGAGCTCGGCAAGCACCTCGAGCGCGTGCAGCATGATCACGAGGCCGCCCTTCATGTCGATCGCACCCGGGCCCTCGGCCCGCGTCGGCGAGGTGCGCGCGAGCGCCTGGAACGCGCCGAACGGATCGTGCACGGTGTCGAGGTGGCCGGTGATCAGCACGGCGCGTCCGGTCCCGCCACGCGCGGCCGCGCGCAGCGCGACCGGCGGTGCAGCGTCGACGGGCTGCCCTGGCTGCACGAGCCATGCGGGCCTTGGATCGCCCGCGATCTCGCACAGATCCGCGCCGAGCGCCGAGAGGCGTGCACGCATGATCCCGCGGAATCGCGCGAGTCCCACCTCGTGCCCGGAGCATGTGGGGATCGCAACCCACTCCGCGAGATCGCGTTCCATCGCGTCGCGTCGCGCGGCGAGGAGGTCGGCGATGCGCGCCTCGACGCGAGCCCCAGTGCCAGGCGCTTGCCACTCAGGCATGGATGGCTCCCTGCGCGGCAAGCGCGCCAGCCGAGGAGTCGACCATGGACTCGGCCGAGGGCTCGACCAAGGCCTCGACCAACGCCTCGAGGTCGACCTCGCCCTCGAACACTTCGGTCGCCGGCCCCGTCATGCGCACGCTCGCATCGTCCGACGGCCATTCGAGAAGAAGCGGCCCGCCGGGGAGCCGTGCCCGCAGCGTGCGCGCGCAGCGCCCGAGCAGGACACCCGCCACGCACACCGCGCTCGCCCCCGTGCCGCAGGCGAGCGTGATGCCCGAGCCCCGCTCCCAGGTCCGCATGACCGCCTCGCGCGGCGTCGGTCCGTAGCGCACGACGTGCACATTGATGCGCGCGGGAAACCATGCATCGCGCTCGATGCGCGGGCCGATCGCCTCGAGCGGGACCTTCCACGGGTCCTCGCAGCAGAGCACGAGGTGCGGGTTCCCCATCGACACCAGCGTGATGTGCGGCTCGACGCCCGCCGCCTCCCACCATCCGGCGGCGCCAAAGCGCATGAGTTCCACGGGATGCGCGACCACGCGCGCCGCAGCGGCGACACCCTCGATGCGTGCGGGAATCCGCTCATGCGCGAGGATCGGCGCGCCCATCATCACGCTCGCGCGCGCGACGCGTCCATCGGAGCCGCGTTCCCACGAGACCTCGAGCACGCCGCGACCCGTCTCGACCCGCAGCGGATTCGCCTGCGCAATGCCGCGGTCGACCGCGAACTTGGCGACGCAGCGGATGCCGTTGCCGCACATCTCGCCCTCGCTGCCGTCGGCGTTGAACATGCGCATGCGCACGTCGGCGTCCGCACGGCTTGGCGCACAGACCGCGATCAGCCCGTCGCTGCCGACCGCGACATGGCGGTCGCTGACCAGCCGTGCGGCGCGGGCGAGATCGA
>JBIIRG010000127.1:0-8794 GCA_044341665.1 Phycisphaerales bacterium
CTGGCGAACGTTGAACACCGCGTTGATCGTCGGCGGCGTGTTCCGGTCGGTGACCTGGCGGTGCTTGACGCCATTCGCGACGAAGACGGTCTCGTCGAGCGGCGTGCAGACCTCGTTGCCGTTCTCATCGAGGCCGACGAAGGCCTCCTTGAGGACGCCCGGCGAGCCTGCGACGTCATCGAGGTTGAGCGTGCGCAGGCTGAAGCGGTCGGCGGGATTCTGGAAGCGCGTCGTCGGGAACATCGCGGCGGGAATGGGGGCGCCCGGCACGCAGCCTGGTGTAAAAACGCCATCAGCGCCCGGGTAGGCGATGTTCGTCACGCGCGAGTCGACGCCCGCGTGGTGGTGGCAGGTGGCGCAGGCGGTCTGCCCGTCGCTGCCGAGCCGCACATCCCAGAAGAGCGCCTTGCCGAGACGGATCGCGGCCTCGCGGTCTGCGATGTACTCGTTGAGCGAGAGCGGTTCGGGACGTGCGACGGTCTTGAGCGATGGCTCAAGGAACTGCGCGGACGCACCCGAAGTGCACGACAGGACTGCCGCCAGGCCGAGCAGGCCATGCGACAACCCCAGAGACAACTTGGTCATCTGCCACCTCAAACACCCGTTTCACCGGACCAAATGCGGACGAGGCACTGGTCGGCTGCAACTCGGACAAAGAGCCCAGCCTGCGCCAAGGAATGGGGGACTCGGCGCAGGGAGACATTGGAGCGGGGTGCGTGTAAGTCAAGTGCGAGGCGCGTTTTGTGTTCGCGTTTTCGCGCGCTTTCTGTAGCGGCGCGGCGGCAGGCCAACGCGCAGACCGCATCGCGCGCCTTTATCGACATGTCTTGCGGCAGCGCTGCGCGCGCGATTCGACCCCCCCGAGTCACGGTCGCCGATCGCTCAACGTAGATGTGAAGCTGTGAAGCGAGGTGTGATCGCGCGCGCCACACACGCGTGTCGCGACGAGCGAGCGTTCGCTGCAACGGAACGGTCGATGGATGCAGTGGGAGTGGGTACGTGCGCCCCGCCGACAGCGCGACCGCGCAGCAACGGGAGCGCCGCGAGCAACTCAGGCAGCGCAGGCGATCCCACGATCAGACGACCCTGTTACGGTCACACGCCTTCGCGAGTCGACGGCGGCGCGGGCCGGTAGTTCGGGATGGCGCGCGCGGGCACGGTCTCCGTGTCGCGCAGCGCTGCGATGTCGGGTCGCTGAGGCGGTGGGAAGAGCGCCACCACGCTGCGCGCGGTCATGAGCGGACTCGCGAGCGCGGGACACGAACTCCACTTGTCGAGCCGGTGGTTGCCGAAGCGCGCCATGCCCGTATGCGCCTCGAGGTTGCCGTCGACCTCTTCGTTCGGATCGAAGAAGCCGAAGCCCCAGCGGATGTCCTTGATCACGTCGGGTGATCCGGTGAGGAACCTCCACCCCGGCCGGCCGTAGATGCCGCGGCTCTCCATGTAGGCCTTCAGCTCGGCCGGCGAATCCTGCGCGAGCGAGAAGGTGTAGAACCGCACGGGGTTGCCCATGACCGGCTGAAGGAGGTCGTAGGCTCCGACCATCTGCTTGATCATGTCGGCGCAGATGCCCTTGCAGTTCACGTACATGAACATGGCGGCGAAGATCTGGCCTTCGATGAGATCCTGCTGGAAACGCACCGTGTTGCCATCCTGGTCGCGCAGCTCGTGATTGCGGAACGAGCGCGTGCCGTTCGCATTCATGACCGTGGCGCCAGGGCGGTTGGGAAACTCGCTGTCCGCGCTCGCGGAGCGATCGACTCGCGGCGTGGCCGTGCACCCGGCCACGAAACCGGCTGCAGGCAGGACGAGCGAGCGCAGCGACGCGCGGCGGGAGAGTGGTTCGGGGCGTTCCATCGTCGGATCTCGGAATTCACGCGGCCTGTCGTGTCACGTCACGGCACGATGTCCCACCGCACCATCATGGCATGGTCCTCGTGCACCGTGTTGTGGCAGTGCATCGGGTAGCGGCCAAGCCAGTCGCGGAACTTGATGTACACCGACATCTCGTCTCCCGGGTAGAGCGTGAACACATCCTTGCGTCCCGCCCAGATGCCGCTGTTGGCCGGCTTGCCCTTGTAGGTGAGCAGGATCGGCTCTTCGCAGTGCATGTGGATCGGATGCGCCCAGCCGCCGCTGGTCGAGAAATGCCAGATCTCGGCCGTGCCCTGCTTGCAGAACGCGTCGCAGCGGTTGTGGTCGAAGAGCTGATCGTTGACCGTCCACATGCCATTGGTGCGGCCGAAGTGCCAGAAGCGCTCGCGCGCCACGGGCCAGTCCATCTCGGGACGCGGACGCAGCATGGAGGGCACTCGACTGGTGTCGATGATGCCCGAGTCGGGCCGGATGATGAGCTTGAGCAGCTTTGGCGACTGCGCCATGGGCAGCACGTTGCCCGTGGGGCCGCGCCCGTCGACTTGCTCGGCACGGTTGACGAGGAAGAGCTCGGTCGTGGTCTCCGGCAGCTGGCTGAAGTCGATCACGATGTCCATGCGCTCTGCGACGCCGAGCTTGACGCTCTGCGCCGTCACGGGCGCAGGCAGCAGGTTGCCGTCGTTGGCGACGACCTGGAAGGTCATGCCGTTCGAGAACCACAGGTCGTAGAAGCGCGAGGGACCTCCGTCGAGCAGTCGGAAGCGGTACTTGCGCCGCTCGACCTCGAAGTAGGGCTGCACGAAGCCGTTGACGAGCCACTTGTCGCCAAGGATGCCATCCATGTTCATCGTGTCGAACGCGAGCTGGCCGGCCTGGTTGAAGCGGCGGTCGGTGAACATGAGGGGGATGTCGAAGCGGTTGCGCACGCGCTTGCCGTCGGGCACGCCGCTCGGCAGGCGGAGCGCGTCGGGGTTCGGATCGAGCTCGTTTCCGCTGTCGAGGTGATCGAAGAGCAGGAAGAAGCCGGCCAGGCCGCGGTAGGTGTTCTGCGCGGTGAAGTCCATGCAGTGGTCGTGGTACCACATGGTGCCCTTGCCCTCGCGGTAGTCGCCTGACGCGTAGGTGTTGGCCCAGTGATGGTCGCGGAACGTGCCGGGTGCGAAGCGGTCCTCGGGGAAGCCGTCGGACTCCGGCGCGTGATGGCCGTTGTGGACGTGGGTGATCACGTCGCAGCTTCCGAAGCCCTGCATGACCTGCGGCAACTGGTTGTTGATGCGGCAGAGGACAGGCACGCCGTAGCGGTGCATGAAGGTGACGCCGGGCACCGAGTGCTCGTAGGTCGACATGCGGCTCCAGCCGAGCTGCGGATGCGGCCGCACGAGCTCCTCGCACACCTCCATGTTGTAGAAGTGCCGCGGCGCGAACTCGTCGTAGCGCTGGTGCCGCGCCGGATCAGGCAGCGGATCAAGCGCCTGGAACGCAGGAAGCGGGATCGCATACGGCGCAAAGCGCAGCGGCTGGGCCCACGCCGTGGTAAACGGGCTTGCGGGCTCGTCGGCGAGCGCGGCAAGGCTGTACTTCGTGTTGATGAAGAAGGCGCCGGTCGCCAGGGCTGAACCCTTGACGAAGTTCCTTCGGCCCACATGGGCGCCCACTGGGGCATGGGACAACCGCTCAAGCACCGCGCACCTCCGTGCTGACCCGATCGCTCGAGAACTTGCGCGACGAACGCAAGCACCCGCGGCAACCGCAACCGGGACGACTCCTTCATGGCTCCGTTTCTCTTCGCAGGGACGACCTCTGAAGAGGCGGGGATAGACCCCGCGGGACGACGCGAGGAAGATGCACCGCGAGCAGGGCTTACGCAAACCGGGCCTGCCCGAATACTCCAAAATGGCCGCACAAAAACACCACAGCCGCGGGGCCGGGTGCGCGCCCCTCACAGGCGGGCGCACGCGGAGTTCCGCGGTGTGGTCGCGCTCTCACGCTGTTTTATTGGATGGACGCGAGCTCCCTGCGGGCGGGAAGCGCCGGCGTCCAGTTCTTGATGGGGTGCACAGGGTCCGCGATCTTCGACTTGATGCCGGGCAGATCAGGGCGCTCGGTGGACGGGAACATGCGCACGAGGAGACGCGCGGTCGCCTCGGGGCTGCCCTGTGCGGGGCATGCGGCCCACTTGTCGAGGCGGTGGTTGCCGAAGCGCACCATGCCCGTGTGACCCTCGAGGTTCTGGTCGAGCTCCTCGTTCGGGTCGCCGAAGCCGAAGGCCCAGCGGATGTCGGTGATCGCCTCGCGCGAACCAGAGAAGAAGCGCCAGCCCGGTTGCCCGTAGATGCCGCGCGCCTGCATGTAGGCCTTCATGTCGGCGGGCGTGTCTTCCGCCAGCGAGAACATGTAGAACTGGACCGGCGAGCCCATGACCGGGCGCATGAGTTCATACGCCTTCTTCATCTGCTCGGTCATGTTCGCGCAGATGCCGCGGCAGTTGGCGTACTGGAAGGTCGCGCCAAAGACCTGGCCCTCCACGAGGTCGTCCTGGAAGCGGACCTTGCGGCCGTCCTGGTCGACAAGCGCATGGTTGCGGAACTGCCTCGTGCCGTCGGCGCGCATGATGAACGCGCCGCGCTTGGCGGGGAAGTTCGCGTCCTCGGATGCGGGCTCCGCGGCACGCTTGACGCCGTTGGCGCAGCCCGCAAGGAGCAGGCCGGCTGCGGGCAGGAACAGACTTCCAAAGGAGGCGCGGCGTGAAAACGCCTTGGACTCGGTTGCCATCTTCTGATTGTGGGACATAGCGCGGGGTCTCGTTCTCGAGTCCGTGGCATGGGGGTGCGCCTCGGTCTCGTGCGTTTCAATGCCCCCTCCGGCCGCGCGCATCAGGACGACACGACGCGTACGGCACGGAGGGAACTTGGAGTGGTGGCGAATTCGGGGCGGGGTGGGGCTTACGGCACGATGTCCCAGCGGAACATCATGGCGTGGTCTTCGTGCGTGAGGTTGTGGCAGTGCATCACGTAGCGACCGACCCAGTCGCGGAACTTGATGTACACCGACATCTCATCGCCCGGGTAGAGCGGGAAGGCGTCCTTGCGGCCCTGGTAGATGGTGCCCGCGACGGACTTCTTGTTGTACGAGAGGACCCGCGGTTCCTCGCAGTGGTTGTGCACGGGGTGTGCCCAGCCTCCAGAGGTCGACAGGTTCCAGATCTCGGCGGTGCCGCTCTTGCACTCGGCATCGCAGCGGTTCTCGTCGAACAGCAGGTTGTTGACGGTCCACAGCCCGTTCTCGCGGTCGAAGTGCCAGTTGCGGACCTGCGCAACCGGCAGGTTCATCTCGGGCAGCGCGCGCAGCGTGGTGGGCACGCGGCTCGGATCGGCGACCACGCCCGGACGGATGATCAGCTTGAGCAGCTTGGGCGACTGCGCCATCGGGAGCGTGTCGCCGGTGGGGCCGCGGCCGTCGGTCTGCTCGGCACGATTGACGAGGAAGATCTCGGTCGTGCTCGCGGGCAGCTGGCTGAAGTCGACGATGATGTCGCCGCGCTCCGCCACGCCGAGCGGCACGTTCTGCAGCGTCATCGGCGCAGGAATCATGTTGCCGTCGTTGGCGATGTACTGGAACGTCATGCCGTTCGAGAACCAGACATCGATGAAGCGAGCGATGCCGCTGTTCAGGAGGCGGAAGCGGTACTTGCGGCGCTCGACCTCGAAGAAGGGCTGGATGCAGCCGTTGACGAGGTACTTGTCGCCGAGCACGCCGTCCATCTCCATCGTGTTGAAGGAGAGCATGCCGTTCTGGTCGAAGCGACGGTCGCAGATGACGAGCGGAATGTCGTAGCGGCCCTTCACGCGGCGGCCATCGGGCACGCCGCTGGGAAGGCGGAACGCATCGGGGTTCGTGTCGCGCTCATTGCCGCTGTCGAGGTTGTCGAACAGCAGGAAGAAGCCCGAGAGCCCGCGGTAGACGTTCGCGCCCGTGAAGTCGTGGGTGTGATCGTGGTAGAAGAGCGTGCCCTTCGCCTCGAGCGGATCGCCACCCGCGTAGATGTTCGGGTAGTGGCAGTCGCGGTAGGTGCCTGGGTGTTGGTAGTTCCACGGACCGCCGTCCGACTCGGGGGCGTGATGGCCGTTGTGGATGTGCGGGGTCACGTCGCAGCTGCCGAAGCTGGGCATGGTCGGCGGCATGCAGTTTTCCCAGCGCGTGATGACCGGGCGGCCGTAGCGCATCATGAAGGTCGGGCCAGGCACACAGCCGTCGTAGGTCGTGTGCGGGCACATCGCCAGCTGCGGGTGGGCGCGGCAAAGGGCCTCGCAGATGCGCACGTTGTAGAAGTCGACCGCGGGGAACTCGTCGTAGCGCTGGAAGCTCGCAAACTCCGGGAGCGGATCGAGCGGCGCGAACGATGGCAGCGGGATCTTGTACGGCGCGAACGGCAGCGGCTGCACCCACGGCGTGGTGAACGGGCTTGGGGGCTCGTCGATCAGGCTCAGGTGGTTGAACTTCGAGTTGATGAAGAAGGCGCCCGTTGCGAGGGCACCGCCCTTCACGAAGCCGCGACGGTTGACCGACTTCGACTCGAGGTTGGACAAGAGGCTCTCAGCCACGGGTCACCTCCGACGGGAGGGAGCGGGCGAGACCAAAACAGACAGACATTGCACCTGGGGCAAGGTGCGCGCCATGCGACGACAACATGGGGGGGCACTCCGATGGTTGCGCGCGCATTCCAGCCGGGACGACCTGCGGGGGTACGACGGTGGTGGACCTCGTGATGCGCGACGCAGCGTCATGATTGCCCGAGAACGAACGCGGGGCAAGCGACGTGCATGCGGATCACCGCAGTTTTGCAGAGTCGCTGACAAGGATGTCCGTGATCGCGAGAGCGTGATCGAAGGCGACGCGTGCGTACACAGAGACGACTTGTTCGTCGGGGGCCAGCCACGCGCCCCATCGCGCCCGTCTGGGCCGGTCGAGGAGCGCGCTGTTGTAAGTGTCTATTTTGGATAGTCTTGCATCTCTCCGATCAATCAAGAGCAGCTCGGGCTCCTACTGAATACAGCGGAGCGGCGGATTTCGGCGAACTGGACAGGCAAGCCAAACCCGGGCCGCGCCGGCGCATCCAGAGACGGCAAGTTCTCGGCGAGGTCGAAAGTAAATTTTTCCGAGCGCGGGCTTCACTTCTGCGTGCGCGCATCAGGAAGTTCGAGTGCGAGCAGGACTTCGGAGCGTGGAGGGAACCCCGCGGCGAAATGTCAGGGGCGGTATCGAGCCCCGGCACAGACGAGCCTGGCCATCGGTCGTCGCGCCGCGCAGGCATGGGCTGCGGTCAACACCCACGCGCGCAAAAACACAACCCGGAAGCCCTGATCTCGCGAGAGCGATCACTCGGGGCTTCCGGGTCGTGTTCTGAAGCGGGTGAAGGGATTCGAACCCTCGACATTCACCTTGGCAAGGTGACACTCTACCACTGAGCTACACCCGCATTTGCCTGTCCGCGGTTGCCCGCGGGTCGGGAAAGATAGCAGAGTTTCGGCAGTCGGCAAGGGGGTCGTCGAGGCAAGTGTGCCACTCCGCTCGAACCCGACCTCCGACCCCTGCACAGACGGCAAAGGCCGCAGAATCGGCGCTCGCGCCGTCGGCGTGGTTATGGGCAGCGGTCCGCGCTGTGTCGCCCTGGAGCTGGGTGACGCAGCCGGGCACCCCGTCGCGGACGACCAAGCCCTGCCCAGGTCTCACCAGTTGCGAATGACGGCGGCCGCGGCGATGCACCCGCCGAGGATCTTGGCGCCGTGCAGCATCTCCCCGAGCGGGAGGGGATAGATCGGGTTCAGCACGACCGCCATCGCCGTGCAGAGCGCGCACCAGAAGGCGGAGCCGTTGGCGCCGAACACGAGCGCGCCGACGGCAAAGACCGCGAGCGCCGACCAGCGCACGATGGCGTCGGTGACCTCCGCGGGCAGCACCCCGAAGGCGTGCGTCAGCAGCAGCGCGCTCAGGAGCGCAAGGAGAAGAAGCGATGCCTTTCCCGGGCCGGAGGAGGACTGCGAGGCGGCTGGCATGGCGGCTGCTATCGACGTGCGGCGCCGCGCGACGAGAATGAGCGAGTGGTCGAGTGAGCACGGCGGCGCGGAACGAAACGCGGGCGCGGCAATGCGCCGCGCCCGCGTGGTTGAACCGTCCGATGCTTCGCTCCCGAGGGCGTTACGGGCAGGAGCCCCACGCGCCGAGCAGCGTGGCGATGTCCTGGGCGTCGGTGGTGCCGTCGCCGTTGGTGTCGCCGGCCGGGGTGCCCCACGCGCTGAGCAGCGTGGCGAGGTCGGCGGCGCTCACGTTGCCGTCGCCGTCGAGGTCGCTCGCGCAGGCGGGCTCTTCCTTGATGATCTGGAAGCCCATGAATCCGAGGTTGGGGCCGGTCTCGACCAGTTGCATCGTGCAGGTCGGCGAGGTCTGGCCGCGGAAGACCGCGTAGCTCGCGCGCACCGCCGAGGTGGCGGCGGTCGCCGTTGCCTCGACGAGGGGGTTGAAGACGCCTGCAGGCACCGCATCGGTCTTGAAATAGATCGGGGCGCCGCCGTTCACGATCACGCTGCCGTTGCGGTCGGGGCCGTCCGCGCCGAAGTAGACGACCACCGCGTAGGTGGCGTAGGGGACATTGCTCACGGTCACGGCGGCCTCGGGGAGTCCGTTTGTGTCGAGGTAGCCGCGGCGCATCCAGTCGGTGTCGTTGGCGGGGAACGAGAAGATGCGCCAGGTGTTGTTCACCGAGTACTGGAGGCTGGCGGTGGTGGCGGTACCGAATCCGTCGCGGAGGGCGGTGGGCGCATCGCCGTTGCCGGCGCTCGAGTAGCCCGCGGCCGCCGCATCGCTTTGGCCGACGATGTTCGCCCAGTTGAGCGTGCCCCAGGCGTTGGCGCCGGCGGGGAAC
>JBIIRG010000128.1:0-8790 GCA_044341665.1 Phycisphaerales bacterium
GCTTCCGGCACATGTGGATCATCACGGCGGTGCCGCTCCTGCTCGCGGTGCTCGTCAACAGGCTCGTGGTCCCGGCGCTCGATGCGGCCACCGATCCTTCGGTGGTCGAGGCTGCTTCCCCTCGCCAGCTCGCGATCCTCGGCATCGGCCTCGCGCTCGGCGTCACGGCGACATGGGCGCGTCACCGCATGGCTGAGGACCGCCGCCTCACGCCTTTCGCGGTCGGCGTCTGGATCGCCTGCCTGCCCCTTCTCGACGCCATGATGCTCGTCGCGCTCGATGCGTGGTCGCTCGCAGGGCTCTGCGCCCTGTGCATGCCCTTCACGCTCCTCGCGCAGCGCCGCATCGCAGGCAGCTGATCGGGGGCGGTCGAGTCGTGTGAAAATTCGCGACGGAATTTCCTGCGCGAATCTTCAGCAGCAAATCGGATCCGTGATCCGCCGTCGGTCATGATGCGCGTCCTGCGGACGGATCTGACGCTCCCTCCGCCACAACCCAACGCCCGGCTCGCCGGGGAAAGGAAACGCATGGCCCTCCGTCCACCATCGGCACGCCGCCGACCGCTCGCGCTCGGCGCCACCGTGCTCGCACTCGGTGCCCTCACGCTGCCCGTGCTCAGCGGCTGCAGCACGCTGCCCTATGTGCTCCACGCTGCGGTCAGCATCTGCAAGCCGCTCCTCACGGCCATTCTCGACGACCCCGTCGACACCCTCCCACCGCAGTACCGGTTCTGCGGCTCGCACGAGTGGAGGGTGCGCGGCGCGCAGGTCCGCTTCTGCCTCTACTGCTCGCCCGACGCAGCCGATCCGGTCTACATCCAGCTCGACTGCGAGGGCAAGTTCCACCCGCTCAAGCCGCGCACGGCCGACGATGGCCACCCCGCCGAGCCGACGCTCGACGCAGGCGGCCTGATCATCGACAAGCTCTCCTGCGAGGAGCATCTGCTGGCGATCGCGCAGGCATCGGCCGACGAGTTCCGCTCGCGCGCCGACGCCACCATCGTGCTGCCAAACCACCGCGTGCTTCCCGACGTCGCGCCGTATGACGGCATCCGCGTGCACATCGATGGCGCATCCGCGCTCCCCGACGGCAAGACAGAGGTCGGCGCCGGGGCCGCCGTGCGCGTCTTCGGCGATTTCGACCAGGTCGCCCGGTACGCCGCCGAACTCGGCGTCCGCAGCCTCGAGTTCCGCGACGGCAACGATGCGTGGTCGGTGGAGGTCAACCACCAGTACGCCGCCATCGCCATCTTCAGGAACGCCCAGCTCGTCGAGACACGCTTCCTGTTCGCACCCGCCGACCGGTGATCGACATCGGATGAACGCCGCATCACGCCAACCTGACCGCGTCCCTCCGATCGGGGCCCCGCGTGCGCGCACCCGCGCGCGCGGGGTTCCCGATTCCGTACCATCCGCGCGTGTCCTCACGCGTCTGCCTCATCAATGTCGTGGCTCTCTCGCCGAACCTGATCGGCGAAGCCACGCCGCGCATCAAGGAGTTCGCCCGCCGCACGGGCGGCGTGCGCACGCTGCGCCCGCCGCTCCCGGCAGTGACCTGCACCGCGCAGTCGACGATGCTCACGGGCCTCGCCCCTTCGGCACACGGAATCGTCGGCAACGGCTGGCACGACCGCGCGCTCGGCGAGGTCCAGTTCTGGAAGCAGTCGAACCGCCTGGTCGCCGGCGAGAAGGTCTGGGAGACGGCACGACGCATCGATCCGTCATTCACCTGCGCGAACGCGTGCTGGTGGTACGCCATGCACGCCACGACCGATGCGATGGTCACCCCGCGACCTGTCTACAAGGCCGATGGGCGCAAGATCCCAGACTGCCTCACCAAGCCCGCCGCGCTGCGCGACGAGCTCCAGTCGCGCTTCGGGCAGTTCCCGCTCTTCAAGTACTGGGGACCGACTGCAGCCATCGACTCGACCGACTGGATCTCGATGGCGACCATGCACTTCGTCGAGCAGACGAAGTCGACGCTGGTCCTGTCGTACCTGCCGCACCTCGACTACGCCCTGCAGAAGGTCGGACCCGGCCACCCGACGATCCGCCAGGAGCTCCGCGAGGTCGACCGCGTCGTCGGCGGCCTGCTCGATTCCTGCGAGCGCGCCCGCGTACAGCCCCTCATCGTCAGCGAGTACGGGATCGTGCCCGTCCGCGACGCGGTGTGGATCAATCGCGTCCTGCGCGACGCGGGGCTGCTCGCGGTCCGCCACGAGGACGGCCGCGAGATCCTCGACCTCGAGCACAGCGATGCGTTCGCAGTCGCCGACCACCAGGTCGCGCATGTGTCCGTACGCGATCCCTCCGACATCGCCCGCGTGGAGGCGATCCTCGGAAAGGTCGACGGCATCGAGCGAACGCTCTCCGGTCAAGCGCGCCAAGAGGCGGGCCTCGACCACCCGCGCGCGGGCGACATCGTCTGCGTGAGCGCCGCCGACCGCTGGTTCGCCTACGGCTGGTGGCTCGACGACGCCAAGGCGCCCGACTACGCGCGCACGGTCGACATCCACCGAAAGCCGGGCTACGACCCGTGCGAGCTGTTCTACGACCCAGCGCTTCCGTGGCCGAAGGGCCGCGCGATCCGCAAGCTCCTGCTCCGCAAGCTCGGCTTCCGCGCGCTGCTCGACGTGGTGCCGCTCGATGCCTCGCTCGTCCGCGGTTCCCACGGTCGCGTCCAGCAGGCACCGGGCTTCGACCCAGTGCTGCTCGGCGAGCTACCCGACCCATTCCTCGAGCCAACGCTCCCAATGAGCGCCGTTCGTGACGCGATCCTCACGGCCTCCTTCGGACACAGCTGGCAGGAACGCCGCTGATGCGCTGGTTCTGGGCGCTGCTCGGGATCCTCGCCGTGGCCGGGCTCTGGTTCGTCCTCCCCGAAGCGAAGCCCGTCGTCCTCCAGGACAGCGCACCCGACGCCATCGACGTTGCCACCAGCCCTGCCCCCGCGCCGGCGCCCGCTCCCGAACTCGACCTCCTCGGCGAGAGCGGATCCATCGTGCGCCCGAAGCGCACGCTCCTGACCGACGCACGCTCCCCGAACGACGTCGTGCGCCGCCTCGACGAGCGCACGCTCGAACTCAACGGTCGCTACCGCATCATCGGCAACGGCCGCCCTGACGACCCCTACCGCATCACCTGGGAAGTGCTGACCTCCGCGGACGCCTACATCGACCCGATGGCCAAGGCGCTCACGCCCCCACCCTGGGTGCGGGCCCTCGACGGCACCCATGTCGAGCTCAGCGGCTACTACTCGACCGCGCTGCGCGTCACCACGGCCAAGCACCTGCTGCTCACCCTCAACCGCTGGGATGGCTGCTGCATCGGCCTCCCACCAACGCCCTTCGACGCGATCGACCTCGACATGCGCGAGCCGGTTGCGATGGAGGGTCTGCATCTCTTCCGCTTCGGCACCTTCCGCGGGAGACTCGTCGTCTCGCCGTTCGAGACCGGCGGCTTCCTCCTCGGGCTCTACAGGCTCGAGGACGCGACCTTCGAGCAGTAAGCATGGGATCACCGACCGCCGCGCCACCCTCCACGAGCTCGCGATCGGCGCCACCAACGGCCGCGCCCAGTTCCACATGAGCAGCGGGCTTCCACCCGACGCGCCCACCGACGTCGAGTCCGAGTATCCGAAGGGCTGGGACCAGTCGGGCTCGCTCCGCGCGCCCAGGACGCACAAGGAGAAGTGGCCCTGGTGCAAGTTCCAGCGCACGATCAACGTCGAGGTCCGCACGCTCGACACCTGGTCGCGCAAGCACGAGCCCGGCCCGATCGACTTCATCTGGGCCGACACCCAGGGCGCCGAGGCCGACCTCATCGCAGGCGGCCGCGAGACACTCGCCCGCACGCGCTGCTTCTAGACCCAGTGCTTCGAGGACGAGCTCTACGAGGGCGCGTCCAACCTCAGCGCGCTGCTCGACCTGCTCCCAGGCTTCGAGATCGTCAAGCGCTATGAGTCCGACGTGCTGCTGAGGAACAGCGCGATGGCCGCCACCTGACGTCGCACCCGCTACCCTCACCCCGTGCTCCGCATCGGCCCCGTCCAGCTCGATTCACCGCTCCTGCTCGCGCCGATCGCCGGCCACACCGACATCGCATTCCGCATCCTCTGCCGCGAGCAGGGCGGCGTCGGCTGCGCGTACACCGATCTCCTCAACTCGCGCGCGATCCTCAAGGAAACCGCGCGCACCCTCGACCTCGCGCGCACCAACGAGCACGACCAGCCCGCGGGCATGCAGCTCTACGGCAACTCCGACGATCCGCTCCCCGAAGCCGCGGTCTGGGCCGTCGACCACGGCGCGCGCGTCATCGACATCAACATGGGCTGCCCCGTCGACAAGGTTGCCAAGCAGAACGGCGGCAGCCTCCTCCTGCGCGACTGCGGCAACACGACGCTTCTCGCCAAGCGCATCGTCGACGCCGTCACGCGCCACACGAACGGCCGCGTGCCGGTCACCGCCAAGATGCGCCTCGGCTGGGATCCCGAGCACAAGGTCGCGCCCATCCTCGCGCGGCAGCTCGCCGATGTCGGCATCGCGGCCGTCACCGTCCACGGCCGCTACACGGTGCAGTTCTTCTCGGGAACCGCCGACTGGAACGCCATCGGCGAAGTCGTCGAGGCCGTGCCGCAGATCCCGGTGATCGGCAACGGCGACGTCACGCGCCCCGAGCATGTGGCCGAGCTCATGCGCGTCGCCGGTTGCGCGGGCGTCATGATCGGCCGCGGCGCGCTCCGCACGCCGTGGATCTTCCGCCAGGCCAAGACGCTGCTCGAGACCGGCACGGCAAGCCCCGAACCGCTCCTCGCCGAGAAGCTCGACGTCGTCCTCCGCCACCTCGAGCTCGCGCGCACCTACGACGGCGCAGACCGCGCGCTGGTGCGAATGCGGCAGCACATCTCGTGGTACGGAAAAACCATGGGGCACATCAAGCCGCTCAAGGAGGCGATCCGCCTCGCCCGCGACTTCGAGACCGTCCTCCAGTCCCTCCAGGCCGCACGGCTGGCGTGCGCCGATCTGGCACTCCCCTCGCTTCCATTTTCTCGGACGTTGCTCACTTCCGCCGTCGATGAAGTCGGTGTTGATTTTCCAAATCAAACTTGCCCTGACCACGCGACGGAGTAGATTCGGTTCACTTGGGTGCTGCCGTGAGGCGGAACCCCTGAGGGAGCTCCAGTCAGCGGGAACTGACTGGAGAAAGAGGAAGAAGGGAACCGCAAGGTTCCGTTTAGGGAGGGAGTCTGAAAATGCTGTCCTATGGAAGCAGCCTGCGGTTCACCGCAGCTGTGGCGGTCTGCGCGTTGGCCCCTGTGGCCGTCACGCCGACCCTCGCAGATGCACCCCCGATGACGCTCACCGTGAGCGCCTCGGGTGCCGGTGGTTCGTTCGGCAAGAACATCCAGATCAATCCGTCCTCGACCAGCTCGAGCGGAGTGGGAACCTACTCGGGCTCCGCGAATGGCTCGAACGGCACCACTGCCATCTGGAACTGCAACTACAACTTCACCGGTTCGAGCGGCGCCGACTTCGCCAACCAGAGCGGCTCGCTCAGCCTGACCAACACATCGAACTCCGCACTGACCTTCGCACTCACGCTGTCGATTCCCACCGCAGCGATGGGACCGATGACGGGACGCTACAACGGCAGCCTTTCTGCCGCGCTCGTCACGTCGTCCGCCACCGGCGGCGCTGGTTCGATGAGCTCCGTCTCGGGCACCCCGCTCTGGGTTGCCTCGACCGCGGGGTCGCAGATCAACTCGCTCTTCAATCTCTGGCCCACGGTCACTCGCACCACGCCAGGCGTCAGCTTCATCGGTTCGCAATCGTTCGGCGGATCGCAGCCGTCCTTCCCGACGGGCTCGTTCGGCTCATCGCTGGCGATGACCTTCAACTTCGTCCTCTCTGCAGGAGCAACCGCTTCGTTCTCGACGGCCCTCTCGGGCGTCGGCCTGCCCGTGCCCGCCCCTGGCGCGCTCGCGGTCCTGGCCCTCGCCGGAGTCGGCGCGCGCCGCCGCCGGCGCTGACAACCAAACACGGAAATGGCACAGCAGGTTCGATCGCTGATCGAGACCTGAACGTGGAACACCTGAACTAACTGTGTCCCTTTCCGCCCGCCGCCCGTTGCGGTCGACTTCGGTCGATCGCGCGGGCGGCGTCTTTTGTGATGGGAGCGGTCGCGGCTTGCGGCCGCTCGCATGATTGGAGCGGTCGCGGCTTGCGGCCGCTCCCTTTGGTGAGGACAGGGCCTGACGAAATCGTCGCGGCGATGGGGGTGTTCGGGTGCGTCGAGGGTGGTCTTGGCGGCGCGGATTTCGGGGACCGTGCCGAAACTCCGTCAAGAAGGGCACTTCCGCGCCCGCTCCCGAGCGTCGCCGCCACTTGAGTCCACCCGTCCGCCGTCGTACGATCTCCGCCCCATGGCTGGTCTCCGCTGCAACATCGTGACCCCCACCGAAAGCGTCCTTGAGAGCGAGGCCTCGTACATCGAGTTCCCCGCCTGGGATGGCCAGAAGGGCGTCGCGCCCGGCGCAGCGCCGTTCCTTGTTCGTCTCGGCGAGGGTCGCCTGCGTGTGGAGAAGCCGAGCGGCGGCGCCGACATCTTCCTCCTCGACGGTGGCTTCGCGCAGATGAACGGCGGCACGCTCACCATCCTCGCCGATGCCGTCACGCCCGCAACGGCCCTCAACGCCGCCGAGGCCGAGAAGGAACTCGCTGCTGCAATCAGCGACGGCATGAAGTCCGGCACCCTCGAGGCGCGCGGCAACGCCGAGCACCGCCAGCGTCTCGCCTACGCGCGCGTCGCGCTCGCGCGCAGCTCGCGCCGCTGATCCCCGACGATTCATCGCACTCCCATCGCGGTCGCACCGCGCTGCTGTGGTACGCTCCAACGCATGACCGAGCATGAAGCGAGCACGGTCGCCGAACAGGCGCCCGCAATCATTGGCACGGAGGCCGAGCAGGCGATGCCGTCGGCGGACGCATCGCAGGCGGAAGCCTTGCAGGCCGACGCTCTGACGCCCGATGCTCCAACACCCGGTGTTCTCACAACAAAGCGCCGCAGCAAGAAGCAGGCCGAGCGCGAGACGCAGGCCGAGCATCCCTCCCTCTTCGCCATCAACCTCGACGATCCCGAGCTCCCCTGCGCCACGATGCCATTCGAGCTCCGCGTCGAGGCCACGATCCTGCTCGCCGATCGCCCGATCTCAGACGCCCGCATCGCCGAGGTGCTCGGACTGACCCCAGCGGCCGTGCGCGCCACCGGCAAGGACGGCGAGGCCGCCGAGCCCGATGCAACCGCCGACAGCCGCGAGTCTGCAGCGCTCGCCGGCCGACGCCGCGAGGCGCTCAGGCTCGTGCGCGAGGCGATCGACGCGCTCAACCAGCAGTACGCCGCCGCCAACCGCACCTTCCGCATCGAGAGCGTCGCGGGCGGCCGGCAGATGCTCACCGTCGCCGCGTACGGCGGCATCATGTCGCGGCTCAAGGGCCAGCGCGCGCAGACCCGCCTCTCCCAGGCGGCGCTCGAGACGCTCGCGATCATCGCCTACAAGCAGCCGATGCTGCGCGCCCAGCTCGAGGCCATCCGCGGCGTCGCCTGCGGCGAGGTCCTCAAGAGCCTCATGGAGCGGCGCCTCGTCAAGATCGTGGGCCGTGCCGAGGAAGTCGGCCGCCCGATGCTCTACGGCACCACGCCCGAGTTCCTCCGCGTGTTCGGCATCGCGAACCTCAGCGATCTCCCGCAGGCGAAGGACCTCCGCTAGCGCCCGCCCGCACGAACCCGCGTCACGGCACGCCGTACATCGCAAGCGCCGCGTTGCGGTAGCGCGCGTCCTCGCTCACTTCCCGCTCGACCAGCCGCGCGATCCACTCGGGCATCTCAACGCGCTGCGCCGCGTCGTCGAGCTCGACCTCGACCATCACGAGCGGCAGCGCGTGAAACACATCGATCTCCCACACGAGCCCGCCCACGCGCGCGCGCTGCCGCGTCTTCGCGAGCCTGCGCCCCTCGGTCCGCGGCCACGCCTGCTCGAACTCCGCGCGCGTGATCTCACGCTCGGTCTCGACGCGCACCACGCCGCTTCCCGACTTGACCGTATGAAAGAAGCGCTCGCCGCCCGCTGGCGTCGCCACGCGCCGCAGGCGACCTTCGGGAAACCCGATCCGCGCGAGATCCTCCTCGCCGAGCGCAACGCCCGCCTGCACCGGCGCGAGATACCCCTGCTCGATCTCCCACACCTCGACGGGCACATCCGCGGGAATCGCCGGCGCCGCACGCAGCACCCACACGCGCTCGATCTCGCGGCCACCGCCCGCCATCAGCGCACCGCGCCCCACTGCGCGACCAGGTTCGCGAGCGCGTGCTTGAGGTTCACGTTCGCGCGCACCTCGCTCTCGAGCCGCACGATCAGCTCCACGCGATGCGCCGCCTCGGCAACGGCCTGCGCATCGCCGCGCCGCGCCGCATCGGCGATCTGCACGCGCGACCGCGATGCGAGCGTGAGCAGCGCGCAGCGCGTGCCCTGACGGTTCGCGGCCTCCTTCGAGGCCTTCGGATTCTCCTTGACCACGCGCTCGGCGAAATCGCCCACGAGCTCCGCCAGCCGGTCGGCAAGCCCGCCGTCGAACCGACCGTCCTCGACCGCCGCAAACCGCGGCAGCAGCTCGTCGCTCCACGCGCGCAGGCCATGCTTGTGCGCGAGCTCCGCCGCGCCCGGCGCGCCCTCGCTGAACTCGGCCAGCCACACGCGCGCCTCGGCGGGCACCTCGGCGCGATCGAACCACGCCTG
>JBIIRG010000129.1:0-8788 GCA_044341665.1 Phycisphaerales bacterium
CCTTCGAGTCGTTCCAGAACTCCGCCGCGTTCATGCGGTCCTCGTAGGCCGCGCGCTCCTGAAGCTTCTGATCGTAGTTAAAGAGAGTCGCGGAGCGTTAAGATCCGCGCCTCGAGTTCGTTGATCACCGGCTGGTGAGCGTCGTAGTGCATGGGGCGGAAAGTGTAGCGCGGGCGCAGCGACGGCGCGGGCGTGAATCACTACGATTCCCGCCGCCATGTTCGTCTCGACCCGCATCGCGTCCATGTCCGAGTCCGCAACCCTGGCCGTTTCCGCGAAGGCCGCCGCTGCGCGTGCCAAGGGGCACGATGTCATCGCCTTCGCGATGGGCGAGCCTGACTTCGACACGCCCGACAACATCAAGCGCGCCGCGATCATGGCGCTCGAGAAGGGCATGACGAAGTACGCGCCCACCCCGGGCGACAAGCCGGCACGCGAGGCGATCGCGCGCAAGCTCACCGAGGAGAACGGTGTGCCGACGTCGTTCGAGCAGGTGACGGTCACGGCGGGTGCGAAGCATGCGATCTACATGGCGCTACAGGCGATCGTCGAGCCGGGACGCGGCGACGAGGTGCTCCTCCCGACGCCCGCCTGGGTCTCGTACAAGTCGCTTATCGAGCTCGCGGGCGCGAAGTGCGTCGAGGTCCCCGGCTCGGTCTCGAACGGTTTCCGGGTGACGCCCGAGCAGCTCGCCGCCGCGATCACGCCGCGGACGGTCGGGTTCATGTGGAACTCGCCGTCGAACCCGTGCGGCACCGCGTACCCGGCGGCGGAGGTGCGGGCGCTCTGCGACGTACTCGCGCGCCACGAGCGCATCGCCGTGATTTCCGACGAGATCTACGAGAAGCTGATCTACCCCGAGGTCGCGCCGGGGCTGGTGCATTTCTCCCCCGGCTCGCTCGAGGCGCTGCGTGAGCGCACCATCACGATCAACGGAATGAGCAAGAGCTACGCCATGACGGGTTGGCGCATCGGCTACATGGCCGCGCCGCGGGCAATGGCGAAGGAGCTCATCAAGCTCCAGGGGCAGATGACGAACTCGATTCCGAGCTTCTTCTATCCCGCGATCGTCGAGGCGCTGACGAACAGCGCGGCGGGCGTCGAATCGATGCGCGTGCGGTTCGCAGCTCGGGCGGGGCTGATCAAGCGGGAGCTGGACGCGATCCCTGGGTTTGTCACGGTGGAGCCGAACGCGGCGTTCTACGCGTTTCCGGATGTGTCGGCGCACTTTGGCAAGGTTTCCCCGCGTGGCGCGCGGATCACGGGCGCGCAGGCGTTCGCAGACGCGCTGCTGGACGAGGCCGCGGTGGCGGTGGTGCCCGGCGAGGACTTCGGCGCGTGCGCGCGGGGGCACGTGCGGCTGTCGTTCGCGTGCGGGGAGGAGCTGATCGTGAGGGGGGTGGGGCGGATGAGGGAGTGGGTCGCCGCGTTGCGGTCGGCCTAATCCGGAGTATGGACAGGCAATGCCGAGGAATGCCGAGGACCGGAGCATGGACAGGCAAGCCCAGCCCGGTTCGAGGCTTCGGCGAGCCGGCGCGAGCATGGACAGGCAAGGCCGGCTCGGTCCTGGATTCCAGTTCACAACCCAGCGCACAATCCTGGACAGCTCGATGTGACGAAGCCCCCAGAGTGAGCGAGAGAATTGAAGGTGAGGCATCTGCTGCGCGCTGTGTGCCCGCTGCCAGCGCGCCGAGTGCCGATTTCGGTCCGTCTGGGAGGGATTTCCTCGATCCCCGCGCGGCCAGCGTCAGGTCCTTCGAGAGATCGCCGCCTCGGTCCCAAGTCCCCCAAGGCGCAACGCGCGCGTCCCGAGACCGTCGTCCCTCCGCGCCTCCGTCGCGCTCACTGCTCGCCGGTGAACCTGATCGGCATGACTCGCAGAAGTCCACGACGACGCGCCTCAGCTGCGAGCGCGGGCGCGTCTCCGTAGCAGGTGCCGCGCGCACGAAGCCCCAGGAGCGATACGTTGATTGCGCCCGGCGTGGTCCCCGTTCCGCAGCACGACGTCACATCCGCGGCCGCGCAGTATCGATCCAGCGCGGCGACGAGCTGCTGCGCGCGCGCGCGGATCTTCGTCCCGGCACGCGTCGCAGCGAACGCTCGAACATCCTCCCGCGCCTCTGCGATCGCCGTCACGGCGCGCCGGATCCTCCCGGGCTTCGCAGGATGTCGCGCGCGGCCGACGGCCTCGAGGGTCGCGATGTAACCGGCGAGCGTTGTCCGCTGCGCAACGTCAGGCGCGTCCCGGCTCGTCTTGGACCCTTCAGCATCCCGCGCGACGGCGCAGGGGAACACCGGCTCCCACTCGATGCGCTCCAGTGCGGTCTCGATCGGACCTCCGTCGGATTCAAGCAACGATCGCAAGGCAACGCGGAGGCGGTCCCACTGCCTGCGAGCGGAGGTCCAGACACTGCTCGGGATGGAGTCGGCCGCACAAGCCCGGATCTCGTTGAGTTCGATGTAGCGCGCGACACGCAGCAGGGAGGCGCCATCGAGCACGCGCGGCGAGAGATAGCGGCCCTCCCAGAAATGACCCGTGACTCCGTCTTCGCGGTTCCACGCTCTCGCGCAGGGCTCCTTGAGGAGTCGGTGAAAGAACCCCAGGCTGCTCAGGTCGGCGCGGGCGCGTCGCAGGAGCCGCGGGCACGAGAGTAAGGCCGCTACTTCGTCGTCCGTTGGCCTGGAGTCAGGATCAACCCCTCGTCGCGTCCGCTGGCGGCGATTCGGCAGAAGTGCGAGTCGGCGCTCGGCGACGTCTCGGTCCGACCACGTTCGGACGATGTCTGGGCGGATTCTCAGAAGAAGGTGGAGGTGATTCTGCATGACGGCGAAGGACACCACGTCGATCGCAAGTCGCTCCGCGAGGAACTGCAGGCGCGTGACAATCCAGCTCCGCCGCGCGTGGGACGTCAGCAGCGACTCCTTGCGCACGCATCGGGAGATGCAGTGGTAGACGCCGGGATTCTCGGCGTCGACGATGTCGGATCTTCGGAGAGGCACGCCGACAAACTAGCGAGGAAAAACGAGCTGTTTGAAGATCGTGCATTTTCCCCGCGTGGACCTTCGTCCGTCCGACGCCGCGCCATGCCTGTCCAATCCGCGTCCTTCGCCTTCCGGCAGGGCGAGCATTGCCTGTCCAGTCCCGGTCCCGCGTTGCCTGTCCAGTGTCAATCCATCCGAAATGAAACCGCCCGCACTTCGCGCGGGCGGTTTCAGCACATCTCTGAGTCTGCTCAGCAAAACCGTCGCGGTTGACTCACCGTGTTGCAGGCAACACGACTCCGCGGACATCTCGATTCAATGGCTGGATCCCCAGCGGAACCGGCTGCGGACGGACCTCGTAGTTCGGCGTGAGCGCGATGTTGAGCGGCAGCCGCTTGCCCGTCGGATCGCGCGGCACGTTGTCCTCGTCGATGATCCGCTGGATCGCCATGATGCCCTCGATGAGCATCTCCGGGCGCGGCGGGCAGCCAGGGACGTAGACATCGACGGGGATGTACTGATCGACGCCCTGCACGACCGCGTAGGTGTCGAACACACCACCGGTCGACGCGCACGCGCCCATCGAGATCACCCACTTCGGCTCGGCCATCTGCATGTAGACGCGCTGAAGGACAGGAAGCGTCTTCACGCTGATGCGGCCGGCGACGATCAGCAGGTCCGCCTGGCGTGGAGAGAACCGCATCACCTCGGCTCCGAACCGCGCGAGGTCGAACCGAGAACACGCGGTTGCCATCAGCTCGATGCCGCAGCATGCGGTGGCAAACGGGAGCGGCCAAACGCTCGACCTGCGCGCCCAGTTGACGACACGGTTCAATTGCGTGGTGACGACGCTGTCGGTAGGAAGTGCTGCCTCAAGACCCATGGGCACATGGTAGCGGCTCGTCCCGCGCGCGTTCCCCCATATTCGCGCGCGCTTTTGCGATCGCCGCGCGGCAATTCAGCCCAGGATCGCGCCGAGCTCGTCCTTGCCGTACACGACCGTGTACTGCCGCTCGATCTTCATCATGCGCAGCACGTCGAGAAGCTGCCGGCTCATCCCGAACAGGTAGGGCTTGAGGCGCGCGGCCTCTGCCTGCCGACGGAGGTCGATGCACATCCCCAGGCCCATGCTGGTGAGCATGGTTACTCCCGACATATCGACCACCAGCGAACCGCCGCGGGGCAGATGGGAGTTCGCGATGGCCTCGCTGATCTCACCCGAGATGATCGGCGCTTCCCGCTGCCCGATCATTGGACAGGCAAGGCGCGCGTAGATGCCCCGCGAGTGCCGCTCGATGGAGACGAACTGGGCGAGCGTGCCATCGCGTCCGGCAGGATTGAGCGAGTACGGAGTCATGCTGCTGCCATCGGGCGTTCGCGGACCCGACTTGGCGGCAACTCGCAAAAACGATCCCGAGCGCGCAAAAACAACACGCCAAGCCGAGGCGCCGTGGCCCGAAGCCCGGCCCTCGCCCTCAAATGGACAGATCGAGGGGACGATTCGCCGCGATAACCACACCCGGCTTGCGGCCGCTCCCGGCATCGTCGTTCGCGGGCATGGCCGGCAGGGGCCCGAGTCGCGACAGCTCGGTCGCGAAGACCCGCGCCGCACTCTTCGCATCGACCTCGACCAGCGCAGGGTCGAGCCTCACCTGCGCGAACGCGTGATCCGCCCGATCGGCGAACTGTCGCAGCGCCAGCGAGAACCCGCGCATGTCGGTCGCAAGCTCGTCACGAACGCGCCCAGCGATCGCCTCCGCGACCGGTCGGATCCGTTCCCGATTCTCCCCGCTCAGCAGCGGTCCCCATGCGGCGAGTTCCCTCAGCGTTGGCGAAAGCGCATCAAGCTGCGACCGCATCGCCTGCGCGCTCGCAGCGGCGGAATCGGCGCGTTCCACGAGTTCCGCGGAGATTCGCTCCCCGCGCTCCGTCAGCCAGAAGAGATCGTCCCGCATCCGCCGCAGCTCGCCTTGGACGACCTCGCGCGACGCCGCCACATCCTGGGTGACCGCGCCGAGCGCCTCCCGCATCGCCGCTGCGTCCTGCGTCCGCGCCGCAAGCGTCTCCAGCCGCTTCAGGCTCTCGCCGTTCGCCGCTTCAAGCGCACGCGCAACCGCCTCGCCGCGGTCGATCTGCTCCGTCGCGCCAGCAAGCCGGCCAAGCACCGCATCCGCGCGCCCCGCCGCAGACTCCGCCTTGGCGCACGCATCGCTCAGCCGCGCGAGGCGATCGCCGATCTCCCTGTCGAGCCACGCCAGCGAGCCGTTTGCGGCCTGTTCGATCCGCTCCTCGACCTCCTTCACGCGGTCGAATCGCCACGCGAGCTCGCGCTCGACCTCTGCGATCTTCTCGCGTACGGCCTGCTCCGCGATCGAGCGGATCGTCGTCTCGGCGTCGCTCGCGGCGGCGCGAAGGCGCGCGTCCGCCTGCTCGACCAAGTCACGAGCCTGCACTGTCGCCTGCTCGCCGCGCTCGAGCTGGACATCGAGCGCCTGCAGCATGCGCACGCCGATGCGAAGTCGTTCCTCGACCTCCGCGGTCGTGCGCGCCGCGCGCTCGCTGGCGGCACGTTCCTCGTGGAGTCGCGACTCGAGGTGCAGGAGAAGCATCTCGGCCCGCGCGATCATCTCGCCAAGCCGATCCGTGCTCCGAGCGGGCGAGGGGCTCGCAACCGCCGCCGCGCGCGGCGCGGAGACCGAAAGCGGCGCAGCACCGACTCCGTCCATGAGCGCGGCCGTATGCGATCCGTACATTGAGTTCGTCTGCTCGAGCATGTCCTTCGCTCGCTCTCTCGGCCACATCGTGGCCACAAGATGGTTGATCGGGTCCCGATCTGACGAGGCCTCCTGCCTCGCCGCGCGCCGTGGCGCGCCTGCAATTCGCGCATCG
The DNA here is from genome assembly GCA_044341665.1 of Phycisphaerales bacterium. Lineage (GTDB taxonomy): Bacteria > Planctomycetota > Phycisphaerae > Phycisphaerales > SM1A02 > QWPT01. The sequence continues at coordinate 5,872 of JBIIRG010000129.1, forward strand.
TACTCAGAACGGAACGCGATTGGTCGCTCGGAAACCCCTTCGCGGGCGAAAGTTCAGCGTGAGGCCGGCTGCGGAGTCGGCCGGTCGTGGAACACGCTGTCGGAACCACTCGCCCTGGGGGCGGCAGGCTCAGGGCTCACGACCGTCCCGGCGTCGCTGCGACCGACCGGGTAGAGATCAGACCCCGCGAGATCGATGAAGAGCGCGAACGATCCGAGCCCTCCCGTATCGAAGTGATACTCGTTCGAGCCCGCTGCGCCGAGGCTTCCTCCGTTCGCCCGGTAGAGATCGTTCCCCGCGCGATCGATGGCGACACCCACCGCCTGCTGCGCGGCCGCACCGCCTGCGAGACTGTCAAGGCGATAGCTGTCGTCTCCCGCGGCATCGACGAACACCGCAAGCGACTCGTCCCACGCGCCACCGACATGCGCCGCCGTTCGCGCGACGTACGAGTCATCGCCGCCGAGGTCGAGGTAGAAGCCCCCCGCTTGGTGCGCCGACGCACCGATCCCGTATCGATCGCACACCACGACGTCGTCACCGGAGCCGTCGACGAGCACGCCGAGTCCGAGGTAGTAGCCGCATCCTTGGCTGAACTCCCCCGACTGGCGAACATCCCGTCCCGCGAAGTCGAGGTACGCACCGACGCCGCCCGCCGCGGCGAGCCGGAACCCGAGGCCGAAGCCCATGCCGAATCCTGCGTGCTCGCCCGGCACGCCGTAGACACTGGGTCGCGTCCCAAGCGTGGCGAAGTCATCGCCGCGGAGATCGACGAACGCGCCGACCCCGGACGGTCCGCCCACGCCGATCGCCATCCCCTCGCCGTGAATGCGGTCGGCACCGCCCATGTCGATGACCACCGCAGCGCCGCCCGCGGACGCGCCGAGACTCCAGGCGCCGCCTGCGTAGTGGTCATCGCCGCCTCGATCGACGATGGCGCTCAGGCCGAGCGCCGCGCCGCCGGTGAGATGCCCACCCTCGTAGCGGTCGTTGCCCGCGTGGTCGTCGATGACCGCGATCGCGCCGAGGCTCCCTGCGGGACCAAGTTCGCCCCCCGTGTGGAGGTCATGGCCTGAGAGGTCGACGACGAGCCTGTGCTGGGCCTGGCCGTGCCTCCACTCGTAGCGATCGTCGCCGCCGAGATCGAGGACCGCGGCAACCCGCGCGAGGTCGTAACGGTTCGCGCCGCGCCCGCCGAAGACAACCCATCCGAGCTCGGCGATCTCGGCCGCAGCGAGGACGTCACCTTCGACCGCGCCGCGCAGGGCTTCGGGAAGTGCGTCGGCCTCGAGCTTCTCGAGCGCCGGGCTGAATTCGGGTCGAACGTCGAAGTGTGCGAGCAGTGTCGCGGCGCGGGCCGGCGTCAGCGTGGGGATGGGCTGAAGCGCTTCCATCGCGCTCCGCGCGTTTGGGCCGCGCACGAGCAGGTTGTCGAGCCGCTCGACGACGAGCGCTCGAAGCCCGGGGAGGCGGGCGGCTTCGGGCTTGACCCACTCGTCGAACCGAGCGCGCGCGCCGTTGAGAAGAAAGTCGAGGTACCAGAGCCCTGCCTGGGCGTGCTCGATCTTGAAGACGCCATGCGCGTCAGGAAGGGCGGTCGACGACGCACCCGCGAGTCCCGTGATGAGTGTCGCGGCGCCTCGGAAGGGTGATGCATCGAACACTTCGGCAGTCGGTAGCGCGGCTCGAATGAGCGGCTCAGCGTCCGACGGACTGTCGAAGAGCGCTCGGAGCAGCGGCGGAGTGGCAGGATCGCCATGCCGGCTCGCGATCTCGCGGAGGGAGGCGAGTGCAGACTCGCTCCGTGCGCGCGCCTGCGAACCGAGCATGGACAGGCAAGCCAACAGTTCGCCATTCGATAGAGCGGCGTCCCGAGGAAACTCAGGAAGCGGGGGAAGGGCGCCAGACTGGTAGAAGCCGCGCCAGAGCGCAGCGCTCTCGGACTGGATGGTCACCTCGCGCAGGTGCCCCTTGGGATCGGCCGTTCCACTCACCCCCCGAGCGCTGCCCTCGCGATAGCCGATTCGGACCGTGCTCTCGAGCGGTCGCGCTAGGAGTCCACTCCAAGCCTCAGTCGTGGCTGGATTTCCGTCGATCGAGACGATCAGGTCCCCTCGGCAGAGCGTCGTGGACGAGACGAGGTTGCCGTCGAGCGGACCAGGCAGCACTCTCCGCACCAGAAGCCCCTCAGCGTGGGGCACAACATCGACGCCGAGATAGCCCTGGTTCGATTGCAAGGCCGAGGTTGCCGCGAGTGTGAACGCGACCACGCCGCCGCCGATGGCGCCAAAGGTCATCGCGGACGCTTTCCTGAAGATGGGCGGGGGCTCCGACCGCGCGGAGCTTGGCTTGCCTGTCCATGCTGGCTCCGGCTCTGGCTTGCCTGTCCATGCTGGCGTGGTCCGCGCTGGCTCGATACGCGCGGGCTCGGCTCGCGGGCGGTCTCGCTTCCAGGCCTGCTTCCAGGTCTGTTTCCAAGTCTGTTTCCAGGTCCGCTTCCACGGGACGAGGTAACTCGGCTCGAGGGCTTGCTCGAGGGGTTGCTCGGGGGGCTGCTCGCTTGCTTGTACGGACGGAGCTTCGAGCCCTTGCGGACCAGCTCTTGGCTTGCCTGTCCAGTCTCGCGGACAGACTTCCGAACGTCGGTCCCGCGCTTCCGTCCGCCCTTCGAAGCTTGGCTTGCCTGTCCATGCTCGGACCGAGGCTCGGACCGCATTGCCTGTCCACGCTCAGCCCGCACCCGCCTCGCCCCTGCCCCCGGCGCCGACGCCTTCCGCAGCATCTCGACCTCGCGACCCGTCAATTCGCGCCACTCGCCCACCGCGAGCCCCTTCAGCTTCAGCGGTCCAAAGCTCGTCCGCCGCAACTTCTTCACGGGGTGCCCGAGCGACAGCATCAGCTCGCGCAACTGCAGGTT
>JBIIRG010000130.1:0-8781 GCA_044341665.1 Phycisphaerales bacterium
TGAAGCCGTGCACGTAGGCAAGCCCCTGCTCGGCCACGAACTTCTCGGCGAGCTCCTTGGCCTCCGCGATGTTGGCGCCGTGGATCTCGACGCGCGCGCCGAGCTCGCGGCAGCGCGCCTGCTTGACGAGCGGCGCCACGCGCGGCATGACCACGGTGACGGGAATGCCGAGGTCACGTCCGTGCCACGCGAGCGCGAGCGCGTGGTTGCCGGCGCTCGCCGCCGTCACGCCCCTGCGGCGCGCCTCGGCTGGCAGCTGGAGCAGCGCGTTGCGCGCGCCCCGCTCCTTGAAGCTGCCCGTGCGCTGCTGGTACTCGAGCTTGGCGAACACCTGGCAGCCCGTGATCCGCGACAGCGACGGCGCCTCGATGCACGAGGTGCGGAGGACGCCGCCATCGATGCGCCTGCGCGCAGCCTCGATGTCGGCGATCGTCACGTCTTCGGCGTGCATGCGCGCGGTCAGGCCTTCGCCTTCGCCGTCTCCTTCGCGGCTTCCTCGGCCTTCAGCAGGCGCTCGACGTAGTGGATGTCGAAGGTCGCGTTGTTGAAGTCGGGGTTGTCCATCAGCTTCCGGTGCAGCGGGATGGTGGTCTTGACCGGGCCGATCTTGAACTCGCCGAGCGCGACCTTCATGCGCGCGATCGCGATGTCGCGCGTGGGGCCGTGCACGATGAGCTTGCCGATCATCGAGTCGTAGTTCGGCGGGATGCGGTAGCCCGTGCGCGCGTGGCTGTCGAGGCGCACGCCGAGGCCGCCGGGCGCGGCGAAGGTCTCGATGAGGCCAGCCTGCGGCATGAAGCCGCGGTCCGGATCCTCTGCGTTGATGCGGCACTCGATCGCGTGGCCGGTGACCTTGATGTCGGACTGCTTGACCGACAGCGGCTTGCCCGACGCGACCATGATCTGCTCGCGCACGATGTCGATGCCCGTGATCATCTCGGTCACGGGATGCTCGACCTGCACGCGGGTGTTCACCTCGAGCATGTAGAAGTTCTGCTTCGCGTCCATCAGGAACTCGACGGTCGCGGCGCCCGAGTACTTGGCGCTCGCGATGAGCGCTGCGGCGCTCTCGCAGACCTTGAGTCGCTTCACGGGGTCGACGCCGGGGCTCGGCGCCTCCTCGATGAGCTTCTGGTGGCGGCGCTGGCTCGAGCAGTCGCGCTCGAAGAGATGCACGGCGTTGCCGTGCTTGTCGCCGATCGTCTGGACCTCGAAGTGGCGCGCGTGCTCGAGGAACTTCTCGATGTACACGCTGCCGTTGCCGAAGGCCGCGGTCGCCTCCTGGCGCGCGCTCTCGATGCCCGCGCGCAGCTGCGCCTCGTCGCGGGCGACGCGCATGCCGCGTCCGCCGCCGCCCGCGGTCGCCTTGACGATCACGGGGTAGCCGACCTCGGCCGCGACCTTGACGGCCTCCTCGATGTCCTCGATCGCGTCTTCGGTGCCCGGGAAGACGGGCGTGCCGACCTTGCGGGCCATCTTCTTGCAGCTCACCTTGTCGCCGAGGAGCGCCATCGCCTCGGGCGACGGGCCGATGAACTCGAAGCCCGAGTCGCGGCAGACCTCGGCAAAGTGCGCGTTCTCGGAGAGGAAGCCGTAGCCCGGGTGGATCGCGTCGGCGCGGCTGACCTCGGCGGCCGCGATGATGCGGTCGATGCGGAGGTAGCTCTGCGGGCTCGGTCCAGGACCGATGCACACGGCCTGGTCGGCCTGCTCGAGCCACGGGCCGCCCTTGTCGGCGGTCGAGTAGACGCAGACGGTCTCGATGCCGAGGCTCTTGGCGGCACGAATGACACGCAGCGCGATCTCGCCGCGGTTGGCAATCAGGATTCGCTTGAACATGTGCGTGGCGCCTCAGTTCGGGCGGATGCGGAAGAGGGGCTGGCCGAACTCGACGGGCTGTCCGCTCTTGACGAGCACTTCCTCGACGGTGCCCGAGGTCTCGGCCTTGATCTCGTTGAAGATCTTCATGGCCTCGATGAGGCAGACGGTGGTGTCGGGGCCGACCTTGGAGCCGACGGTGACGAAGGGCGCCTTGTCGGGGCCGGGGGTGGCGTAGAGGGTGCCGACCATCGGGCTCTCGATCGCGGGCAGGATCTCCTTCGCGGGCGCGGGAGCCGCGGGGCTGGCGGCCGCGGCCGGGGCCGAGGCCGGGGCGACGTGCGCGGGCGCTGCCATCACGGGCGCCGCGATCACCTGCGGGGCAACGTGGAGACCGGGACGCTTGACGGTGACCGTTTCCTGCTCGTCGCGGATGTCGAGTTCGGTGAGGTCGTTCTCGACCATCAGGCGGACGAGTTCCTTGAGCTTGCGGATGTCAATCATGGCGTGGCGTGGAGGGGGCGAGATGGAGGCGGCAGCGATGCCGCGTGAACGAGATCCGCGGCGGGATCGCTCCGAGGAGCGCCTCCGACCGAGTGGGGCGGGACAATAGCAGATTTCCCTCAAACGCAAGGGATCGTGGGCGATCGCGTCCGATCACGCGCTGAAAGCGACATGTTCGCGGCAGATGCGTGGTGAACGGCGCTGCGGGCGTCTGGTGGGCGCGGACCGCGCTCAGGCGGGCTGGTCGGCGCGCGGACGGCCGAGAACTTCGCCGAGCACGAACGCCTGGCGAACCTTCGCGGGGTCACGGAGCGCTCGGGCGAGATCGCTCGCGACGAAGGCAGGCCGCGCGCGGACCTCGACCTGTGCAGGGCGGATGTCGACGTTCGGAAGCCCCGCCGCCCGCGCTTGGGCGGCGCGCACGCGGGCGATCGAGTCGACCAGATGCTGCCGGCTTTGCATGGCGGCGGCGGAGTCGCCCCCGCGCGGCTCGGTGCGTGCGACCGCGGGCACGGGAGCCGAGGGCGCTGGCGGCCGATTGACCGGCTGCGGCTTGGGTCGCACGAGTTTGTCGCCCGCAGCCGTCCCGCCCCGCTGCGTTGGCGCGGCGGCGCGAGGCTGCTTGGGACGGCTCTGTCCTCGGGCGAGCACACGCGGTTTCGCTTCGGGTGTGCCTCCTGGGGTGCTTGGCGCCGAGGCGGTCGCGGAAGCCTTCGGCCCAGCCGCAGCAGGAGCGCCGCCGCGACTGATCCGCGCGGCCTCCGCGTTCGCCTGCGCCTTCTTGGCAAGCGCCGACACGATCGCCGGGAGCGCGAAGCTTGCAACGAGCCACAGGATCGCCTGCCAAGTCATGCAGCCATCCTAGCGTGAAGCCGCATCTCGGGGCGCAAGTTGAGGAACCACCCAGGAGGCGCGCCCGTCGGCACCGACGAGCTCGCGCATCGGATGACCGTAGGCCTCGGAGAGGAGGTCGGCGCGCAGGACGTCGGCCGCGGGCCCTTGTGCCAGTGCGCGGCCAGCGCGCAGGACGAGGGCATGCGTGGCGATCGCGCGGGCCAGGCCCGGATCGTGAAGCGACAGCACGATGGCGCCGCGCCGGGCGCGCGCGGCGAGCGCGGCCGCGATGCGCGCGACCTCGGCGGGATCGACGGCGGCGAACGGTTCGTCGAGGAGGAGCACGCCGCCGGCATCGACCTGCGCGAAGGCGCGGGCGAGTGCGACGCGCTGGCGCTCGCCGCCCGAGAGCTCGTGGTGCATGCGGTCGGCGCGGGCGAGCAGCCCGACCTCGGCGAGCGCGCGGTCGACGGCGGCGCTGTCGGCGCCCACCGAAAATCGGCCGAGCGCCACGACATCGCGCGCGGTGTAGGCAGCTGCGAGCTCGGGGCGCTGCGGCACGAAGGCGCGTTGGCGTGCGAGCGGCGCATCGACGCGCGCGTACGCGACTCGGCCGGCGACCTCGCCCTGCGACACGAACGCGAGTGCGCGAAGGAGCGTGCTCTTGCCGCATGCGTTTGGACCGACGAGCGCCCAGATCTCGCCGCGCCGCACCGTGAGCGAGATGTCGGCGAGCGCGGGTTCGTCGCCGTAGCGGACCGCGAGCCCATCGGCCTTGAGCAGCGGCTCGCTATCTAGCGCGTCCATGCGTGCCTCCTCAGGATCCAGAGGAACGCGGGGCCACCGACAAGCGCCGTGACGACGCCGACGGGAAGCCTTCCCGTGCCAAGGTCAATGCACTGGCGCGCCGCGTCGGCGCCAAGAAGGAGCGCTGCGCCGGCGATCGCCGACGCGGGCACAAGCCGCACGTGGTGCTCGCCGACCAACCTGCGGGCGATGTGCGGGCCGACGAGCCCGACGAAACCGATCGGCCCCGCGTACGCCACCGCCGCTGCGGCGAGCACGCCGCCCGTGATGAAGAGCTCGGCGCGCAGGCGGCGAAGGTGGACGCCGCTCGTGAGCGCCTCCTCATCGGAGAGCATCGAGACATCGAGCGCCCGCGCGCGGGTGGCAAGGAGCGCCGCGCCCGAGGCGACGAGGACGGCCAGCGCAGCGAGCGACGCCCGCGACGGAAGCTCGGGGATTCGCCCTGCCATCCACGACAGGAGGTCGCCGCGGAGCCCGAAGGGAACGAGCTGCTCGACGAGCATCGATCCCGCGCTGAAGATCGATCCCGTGATCACGCCGGCAAGGACGAGCGTCGTCGGATCGCTTCCACCGCCGCGGGCGCGACCAAGCCACGCGACGAGTGCGAGCGTGAGGAGCGCTCCCGCGACCGCGCCGCCGAACTCGCCGCCGAAGGCGAGCGCGGGGAGGCCCGTCGCATACGCCGCCGCGAGGACGAGCGAGACACCGAAGCCGGCGCCGCTCGACACGCCGAGAACGAACGGCGACGCGAGCGGGTTCCGGAGCAGGATCTGGAGCGCGAGACCCGAGAGGCCGAGCGCAGCGCCGAGGAGCGCGGCGGACGCGATCGCGCTGAGCCGTAGCGACAGGACCTCTGCGCGCGGCAGCGCGAGCGTGAGCGTCGTGCCCCCGTCGGTGGCGACGGGCCCGATCGTGGCGCGCAGCAGCGCGGCGAGCGTAAGCGCGGCGAGGAGGATCGTGAACCCGCGCGCGGCGTGGTCTCCCGCAGCGGCGTTGGCCTTCTTCATGGCGCAGCCTCCGCATCCGCGGCGGCGGGCGCGAGCTCGAGCAACTGCATGAAGGCGTCGCGCTGCGCGAGCGCGGCAAAGCTCGGCGAGAGCAGCGCCGGCATCGCCTCGGCGCCGATCGACGGCGGTGCGCCCTTCCACGGCATGACCTCGAGGTAGCCTGCGATCTCGAGGGCGCCGGCACGGGTCTCTGCGATGCCCACGGCGCGCGCGGGCGCAAGCGCAAGGATGGTCTCCGCCGAGAGCTCGACCCACCCCTCCGCCTCGACCGCGTTCACGAAGCCGGCGCGCGTGAGGAGCTCGTCGAGGTAGTTGCCGCGGCCCACCGCAAGGAACGGCTCCGCCGACACGAGGACGAGCACGCGGTGGCGCTGCGGGGCGTTCGGCGCCGACGGCGCGAGCGTCGCGCGCACCCCCGCGAGCCGCGCGCGCCAGGGCAGCGCGGGATCGGCCTGCTTCGCGCCGAACACGCGCTCGATGTCGTCGGCGAGCGCCGCGAGGTCCGCGAGGCGGTCGAGGCGCCGCGCCACGAGCTCGATCGATCGCTCGCCGCAGAAGGCCTCGAGCGCGGGGTCGACGCCCGCAAGCGGCGGCTGCACGAAGAGGATGCCCGGCCGCGCCAGCGCCAGGCGCTCGGCGTCGAAGCTGCGGAGGTCGCCGACCACGGGCACGGCGGCGTCGACCGTGCGGCAGTAGCCGCTGCGCCCGACGATGTGCGCGCCGAGGCCGAGTTCGACGAGCGAATCGGTGATGGCCGGGCTCGTCGATGCGACGCGCGGCGCGGGTGCGTCGGCCGCGGATCCCTGCTGCGTGGCGGGCGGCGCGAACATCGCCCAGATGAGCGCGAGCGCGAGCGTGAGGCCGAGGATCTGCTGCAGCGGCGCCACGCCCTTCTTGCGCGCGGGCTTCTCGACCTCGGCCCTGTATTCCTCGCCGATCATCGCAGGAGGGCGAGCACGAGCGCGATGACGAGCACCACGAACACGATGCGCGTGGTGCGGTCGGTGCGGTCGACGCGCGTGCGGCGCTCGTCGATCTCGCGCATGAGCGTGGTGGAGCGGTCGGCGACCGCCACGAGCCGTGTCACGGCGTCCTCGAGCGACTTCATCTGACCCTCGAGGCCCGCGATCACGCGCCCCTGGCGGTCGAGCTCGGTGCGCGACAGCGCGATGATCTCGGTCTGGGCGCGCGCCTGCTGCTCGAGCCGCTCCATGCGGTTGTCGACGAGGTCGAGCCGGTCGGCGGCGCCGGTCATGGTGCGGCCGAGCGAGTGGACGAACGTCTCGAGCTGGGCGCGCATCTCGGGCATCGCCTCGACGCGCTGCGAGAGCCGCGCGAGCTCCGCCTGCAGCTCGTCGACCGAGCGGATGTGGCCTTCGCGGACCTGCGCGACGAGCGCCTGCATCTCCGCCGCAGTGGCGCGGGCATCGGCGGCGCACTGGACGGCGGAGCGCAGCGCGTCGACATCCGACTGCGGCGCGGCGCCGACGAGGTTGCGGAGAAAGGAGGCGAGGCTCATGGGCTGGACCACCGGCATGCTGCGCCCGAGGCGCGCGGCGCACTGTAGCAGCCGTCCGCGCCGCTCACGACACGAGCTGGGTCGCGACGAGGCGCTGGTAGAGCTCGCAGCGCGCGAGGAGCTCGCCGTGGGTGCCCGCGTCGAGGATCGCGCCGTCGTCCATGACCACGATCCGGTCGGCGCTGCGCACGGTCGAGAGGCGGTGCGCGATGGCCACGAGGGTGCGTCCGCGGCGGAACTCGTCGATCGCCGCCGAGATCTGGGCCTCGCTCTCGGCATCGATCTGGCTGGTGGCCTCGTCGAGGATCAGGACCGACGGATCGCGCATGAGGGCGCGGGCGATCGCCAGGCGCTGGCGCTGGCCGCCCGAGAGGCCGCTGCCGCCCTCGCCGAGCTCGTTGTCGAGGCCCTTCGGGAGCGCGGCCACGAACTGGGCCGCGTGCGCGAGCCCGAGCGCGCGGTCGATGGCGCGGTCCATGCCCGGTCCGCCGTCGAGGCCGAGGAGGATGTTCTCGCGGATGGTGCCGCGCACGAGAAGCGGCTCCTGCGGCACCACGCCCACCTGCCGGCGCAGCGACACCAGGCTCGCGGCGCGCAGGTCGATGCCGTCGATGCGCACGCAGCCCTCGGTCGGATCGAAGAGCCGCGTGAGGAGGCTCGCGAGCGTGGTCTTGCCGCAGCCGTTCGGACCGACGATCGCCACGAACTCGCCGTGACGGATCGAAAGCGACACGCCGCGCACCGCGTCGCGCTCGGCGCCCTCGTAGCGGAAGCGGACCTCGTCGAACTCGATGCTGCGCGCGTGCCGCGGCAGCGCGGGCAGGTCGCGCTCGCGCATGCCCTCGGCGGGCGTCGCGAGGATCTCGTGCAGCCGCTCTGCGGGCGCGCTTGCCGCCTGGATGTCGTTGAGGAGCCCCGTGAGCGGCCGGAAGCTGCCGCCCGCGACCGCGAGCGCGCCGAGGGTGAGGATGAAGCGCTCGAACTCCATGCGGCCCGCGAGGATCTCGTGCGCCGCCAGGAGCGCGAGCCCCGCGATCAGGAAGATCGCGAGCATCTCGACGAGCGGCGCCGAGATGGCGCGCGCGAGGCGGGCGCGGCGGTCCTCGCGCACCACGCGGCGGTTGGCGCGGCCGAAGCGCCGGCGCGCCGCCCGCTCGGCGGTGGCGGTCTTGATGCCGCGCAGGCCCTGCATCGACTCGTTGGCGGTGCGCAGCAGGTCCTCGTAGGCGATCAGCGTGTTGCGGCTGCTGCGGCGGATGCGCTTCCCGAACTTGCGGAGCACGTTCGCGATGATGGGCGCGACCACCACGGCGGCGATCGTGAGCCGCCAGTCGAACCACACCGCTGCGGCGAACGCCGCGACGCCCTTCGTGACCTGCGCGAGCGCCTTCGAGGTGAGCGCGCTGAACCCGCGCTCGAGCTCGGCCGAATCGCGCGTGATGCGCGACACGATCTCGGTCGGGCCGCGCCGCAGCACGTTCCCGAGCGGCAGGCGCAGCGCATGGCGGAACGCATCGAGGCGGATCTCGGCGATCGTGACCATCGAAAGCGTGAGCGAGCAGTACTGGTGCAGGAAGTTCGCGACCGCGCCGAGCACGGTGAGCACGCAGAGTCCGGCGAGGATGAGCGCCACGCCCGCGAGGCGGTCGGTGGGCAGCATCTCGACGAGCGCCGTGGGCAGGATCGACGCGACCACGCCGCCCTTCGCGACCTGCGCCTCGACCACCGTGCGCAGGTTCGAGTTCGGGTCCTTCGCGAGAATAAGGCGCAGCACCTCGCCCGACGCCACGAGGCCGGTCGCGAGGCCGCCCGCCGAGATGATCGAGAACACGACCGTGCCGGCGGCAAGCCGTCGGCGGCGCAGCATGCGCTTGGCGTAGAGCCAGAAGTGGTCGTGCTTCATGGCGGGCGATTCTCGCAGCAAAGTGCGTCGAGCGCATCCCAGAAGCCAGGCCAGCTCTTGCGGACGCAGTCGGGGTTCCTGATCGACACGCCGGGGCGCGCGAGTCCAAGAACCGCGAACGCCATCGCGATGCGGTGGTCGTTCACCGTGTCGATGGTGGCCGGCGTGGGCTGGGCGGGCAGCGGATGCACGCGGACCCAATCCCCGCCCGTCTCGACGGTTCCGCCAAGGGCGCGCAGCCCGGCGGCGACCGCCTCGATGCGGTCGGACTCCTTCACCCGCAGCGTGCCGAGTCCCGTGAAGCGGCTCGGTCCGTCGCCACAGGCGGCAAGCACCATGGCCATGACGGCCGCATCGGGCGCACGGGCGTAGTCGGCGTCGAGGGCGCG
>JBIIRG010000362.1:0-2564 GCA_044341665.1 Phycisphaerales bacterium
CGCGTGGCCGACCTTCGACGCGCGGCTCCGCGACGACCGCGCGCTGGTCGAGTTCGCGCGCATCCAGTCGCTCGTCGACGCCGTCCGCAAGGTCCGCGGCGAGCGGCAGGTCTCGCCCAAGCGCAGGATCACGCTGCTTGCGTCCGACTCGGTGCTCGGCCTGATCGCATCGTCGGGAGGCGTGGTCGAGTCGCTCGCGGGCATCGACAAGGTCGGGCCGAGCCCGTCCGAGCGTCCCGCCGCCGCCGTCGCGATGCCCTTCGAGGGAAGCGAGGTCCTGCTCGACGGTCTCGTCGACGCGGTCGACGCGGGCGCCGAGAAGGCGCGCCTGACCAAGCTGATCGCCGACCGCGAGAAGCAGGCCGCTGGCATGCGCGCCAAGCTCGGCAACGAGGCGTACATCGCCAAGGCGCCTCCCGCGCTCGTCGAGGAGACCAGGCAGAAGCTCGCCGAGATCGATGCAGACGTCGCGGCCGCGAGAAAGGCGCTCGCAGCACTCGGCTGATCGGCCGCCCGTTCCGCGCGGTCCACGCCGCAGTACCGCGGCGGCATGCGACCGGGGGCGGGCTCATCTCCCGAGGGAACATCTCAGCAACGAACTCCTCGACGAAGAACACCTCAACATGGACGCGAAGACCCAACTCCTTCTCTTCGTCGGCATCTTCGCAGTGGGCGCGCTCGGCTTCGTGCTCGTGCAGGCGCGTCGCAGGAAGTGGAGCCGGCGCGGCGCCGCCGCGGCCCGGCGGCGTGCGGACGGCGACGGTGCGACGCCGGCCATGTACCCGTGGGGAGTACCTGGAGGGTTGCCAGGCCACCACCCGTCCTCGGACGGACACCGCCAGGTGGACCCCGATCCCGCGGTACGCGACCTCGCGGACCCGAGCGTCTCGGGCTCCGACGCGGGCGACTCGCACATCGCCGATCACGGCTCGTTTGACGGCGGTGGCTCAGACAGCGGCAGCGACGGCGGGGGTGGTGGCGACGGCGGCGGTGGCGGCGGCGATTGAGCCCTGCATCCGCAAACACAAGAGTTTCGAATGCATCGGGCCGATATGGGGCTAGACTGACCAACGCGCGTGACGCCCCGCGCCGGTGACTGTGCCTGGCCTCGCGCCCGATCTCGTACTTGATCTCGTACCTGACCGCGTGATCTGACCGCGTATCCGACCGCGTATCCGACCGCGTATCCGACCGCGTATCCGACCGCGTATCCGACCGCGTATCCGACCTTGAGGACCCGCTCCTTCATCCTCATCTCCGCTGCGCTGGCGGCCACCGCCGGGTGCAGTTCGATCGCCCCTGAACTCGGGGCGACCCCGGCGAGCGAGCAGGCCATGGCCTCCTCGCCCGCCGCGGTCATGAGCGTCAACCGCCGCACGGAGCCCGTCACCGAGCCGTGGAGCTTCGGCCGCACGCTCGGCGAGTGCATCGACACCGGCACGCACCGCATCCACTCCACGCTGCGCGACCCCGTCATCCGCGAGCGCATGCAGGTCTTCCTGCCGACCGCGCTCGACCACTACCGCGCGGCGCTCATCCCGCTGCCCGAGCCCGACGGGCCGATCGATGTCTTCCTCTTCGGCTCCCGCACCGACTGGATGGCGTACACCCGCGAGCGACTGCCGCAGGAAGCCGCGATGTACGAGCAGATCGGCCGCGGCGGCTACACCATCGAGGGCGATGCGGTCCTCTACGACATCGGGCGCTGGGACACCTTCACCATCGCCGCGCACGAGGGCTGGCACGCCTACTCGCAGCGCGTGCTCCGCCACGCGCTTCCCGTGTGGCTCGAGGAAGGCGTGGCCTGCTTCATGGAAGGCGTCCGCGGCGGCGTGAACGGCGGCCCGCCCGTCTTCATGCCGTGGCGCAACTTCGAGCGCTACGGCGAGCTCCGCGACGTCGTCGCGCGCGACCGGCTCGTGCCGCTCACCGACTTCGTCCAGGGCACCCCGCAGGACTACCTGCGCGACGGCCGGCGCACGCTCCTCGCCTACTACGCGCAGGCGTGGGCCCTCGTGCACTTCCTCAACGAGGGCGAGGGCGGCCGCTACCGCAAGGGGCTAGAGCGGCTCATGCAGGACGCCGTCGACGGCCGCATCGCGAGCACGATCTGGGAGTCGAACAAGGCCGGCACCCGCAACGAGCGCCGCATGGCGATCGGCCGGCAAGTCGGTCCCGCGGTCATGCGCGAGTACTTCGACGAAGACCTCGAGCGCCTCGCCGCCGAGTACGAGCGCTTCGTGCGCGAGATCACCCGCCGCGGCAACGGCGAGAAGATCTGGCGAGGCGAGTCGCCGTTCGCGGCACCCGCGACGGCTCCAGCGCCCGCGCAGGCGACGACGACCGCCGCGCCTCCCGCGCGATGAGTGGTCTGTACACTCCACCGCGTGCCAAAGATCATCTCCGGTGACTTCCGTACGCGCATCCTCCTCACCCCGGAGGGCGAGGACCGCACGCGCCCGATGACGGCGCGCGTGAAGGAGTCGGTCTTCGCGATGCTCCACGGCTGGTTCGCCGGCGCGCGCGTCCTCGACCTCTTCGCAGGCGTCGGCACGGTCGGCCTT
>JBIIRG010000131.1:0-8747 GCA_044341665.1 Phycisphaerales bacterium
TCCCCTCCTATCCTGCTCGGGAACCGCTCGAACTGGGTCGGTTCGTGGCGGTGGAGCAACTGGCGCGCGACCTGGTCGCCGCCATGCAATCGAACTGGTGAGCCGTCGGGGGCTGGCCTCCGCGCGATCGCAGGGCTGATTGTGGTGGGAAACGCGGGGCTCGACGAGTCGCCGCGCGCGCCAGTCGGACGTCCCTCCCCGCATGGAGCGGCGGAATCGACGCGGAATCAGTGGAATCTCGGACTCTTCGGACCGATTCGACCGAATGAAGGCTCCGACCAGACAGCAGCTGAGCGAAAGCAGAAACGCATGAAGCAACTCCTCTCGCGACTTCTCCGACCGCGCCGCAGTCCGCTGCAGGCGGGCACCGTCGAACCCGCCGCCGTGCAGCCCATGCAGATGGCTGGGTCGGACGGTGGATCCAGCGGTGGTTCAGGCGGAGGCTCGGGAGGAGGCTCCGGTGGTCCGCCTACCCCTCCGCAGCAGCAGCGCGGCGGCCAGCAGGTCTTCACCTGGATCATGATCGCCGGCATGATCGGCCTCGTGGTGCTGGCGCTCCAGAACTTCAATCGCCCCATGGAAGTCACCTGGGCGACCTTCAAGGAGCTCGTCGAGCAGAAGAAGATCTACGACGGCACCGACCCGAAGCACCCGACCTCGGGACCGATCGTGATCGACGGCTCGCGCATCTCCGCGTGGGTCAAGCCCGGGACCATGGGCTACACGCTCAACCCGCAGACCAACGCCGAGGAGGCGCCCAAGCAGATCTCGGTGGTCATCAGCCCCGACGACAAGCGCTACAAGGACTTCCTCGACGAGAACAAGAAGCAGTACAAGGAGATCGAGGCCTCGATCTGGCCTGCGCTCCTCATCAACCTGCTGCCTGTCCTCCTGATCATCGGCATCATCTGGTTCATCGCGCGCTCCATGCGCGGTGCAGGCGGCGGGCCGGGCGGAATGCTCGGGAACTTCGGCAAGAGCCGCCACCGCATGCAGACCAAGGAGCAGGTCAAGATCACCTTCGGCGACGTCGCCGGCGTGGACGAGGCCAAGGAGGAAGTGCAGGAGATCGTCGAGTTCCTCAAGAACCCCAAGCGGTTCTCGCGGCTCGGCGGCCGCATTCCCCGCGGCGTGCTGCTGTCGGGCCCTCCGGGCTGCGGCAAGACGCTCCTCGCGAAGGCGATCGCCGGCGAGGCCGATGTGCCCTTCTTCTCGATCTCGGGCTCGGACTTCGTGGAGATGTTCGTGGGCGTCGGCGCAAGCCGCGTGCGCGACCTCTTCAAGCAGGCGAAGGAGAACTCGCCGTGCATCATCTTCCTCGATGAGATCGACGCCGTCGGCCGACGCCGCGGCGGCGGGTTCTCGTCGGGCGGCCATGACGAGCGCGAGCAGACGCTCAACGCGATCCTCGTCGAGATGGACGGCTTTGACGCCAACACGCAGGTGATCGTGATCGCCTCGACCAACCGGCCCGACGTGCTCGACCCCGCGCTCACGCGCCCCGGCCGCTTCGACCGCCAGGTGGCTGTCAACCTGCCCGACCTCGTCGGGCGGCGGCAGATCCTGTCGGTGCACGCCAAGAAGGTCAAGCTCGCGGAAGACGTCGACCTCGAGAAGGTCGCCCGCGGCACGCCGATGTTCTCAGGCGCCGATCTCGCTGCGCTCATCAACGAGGCTGCGATCATCGCGACGATGGCCGACAAGGACTTCGTCGAGCTCGCGGACCTCGAGGAGGCGCGCGACAAGGTCCGCTGGGGCCGCGCGAACAAGAGCCGCAAGATCGAGCAGCAGGAGCGCGTGGCCACGGCCTATCACGAGGCGGGCCATGCCGTGCTGCAGATGCTGCTCGAGCACGCCGATCCGCTGCACAAGGTCACCATCATCCCACGCGGCCAGGCGATGGGCGCCACCTTCTCGCTGCCCGAGAAGGACCGCTACGGCTTCGGCCGCAAGCACGTGCTCGCCACGCTGCGCGTCCTGTGCGGCGGCCGCATCGCAGAGGAGCGCAAGACGGGCGACGTGAGCTCGGGCGCCTCGATGGACATCAAGATGTGCACGCAGTACGCGCGCGCCATGATCCTGCAGTGGGGCATGTCGGACCGCCTCGGCTTCGTGAACTACGCGGGCAGCGACTCGCGCGAGCTCTTCCTCCCTGAGAAGGACTACTCGCCCGAGACCGCGCGCGTGATCGACGAGGAGACGCGGCGCTTCATCGACGATGCGTACACCGAGGCACGCCGGCTGCTCGACGAGCACTGGGACAAGGTCGTGGCCGTGTCGGAGGCGCTCCTCAAGTACGAGACGCTGCAGCGCGACGACATCGACCGCCTCATGCGCGGCGAGCCGATGGGCAAGCCGACGATCGCCGACATGCTGTCGGCGGAGGCGAGCCGCCCGAGGCCCGCCGTGGAGGCCACTCCCGCGAAGGACAGCGGGCCAGAGCTCGGCGGCGCGATGCCCAGTCCGGCCTGACTCGCAGCCGGGTGCGGCTCAATCAAGCATTCGTTTCGCGTGCACTGCCCCGCAGCGCACGCGAAATGATTTTTGGGCGCTGCTGACGCCGCGGACCAGCTCGACCTCGCGCACGTTCACGCCAAGCCTCGCAGCGAGCAGCGCGCGGATCGCCTCGTTGGCTCGGCCTCCCTCGGGGGGCTGCGCGACGCGCACCTTGAGACGGTCGCCGAGCGCACCCGCGAACTCGTCGCGCTTGGCGCCGGGCACCGCCTTGATGCGGATCTCGAGGTCATCTCCGTGCACGGTCAGGTAGGCAGGAGCGCTCACTCGTCACCCTCGGCGGCATCGCTCCCGCCGGCCCCGTCCGCAGGCGGAAGGCCGTGCGTCGCATCACGCTCTTCCTGAAGCCGCTTGATCGCGCGCTTCTTGCGGGCCACGCGCGCGGTCTCACCGAGCAGGCTCTTCTCGCGGAGCAGATGGTGGTAGTGCTGCGCGAAGCGATGCGCCTCGTCGCGGATCGCCTGGCAGAGCTTGAGCCCGAGGTGCTCGCGCCCGAGGCGAATGGGCTCTGCCACGCCGGGCACGTGGAGCAGCTCCTCCTTCTTGGACAGCGAGATCACGCGCGGCGGCTGCACGCGCAGTTGCGCGAACGCCTCGAGCGCGGCGTTCAGCTGGCCGACGCCGCCGTCGATCAGGATGAGGTCGGGGTAGAGCTCCACGCCCTCCCCCGCCTCTCGGAAGCGGCGGCTGATGACCTCGCGCATGGCGTTGAAGTCATCGTTCGAGACGGTCTGGATGCGGAACCGGCGGTAGCCCTCCTTGAAGGGGCGGCCGTCGATGAAGCACACCTTGGAGGCCACCGTCTCGCCGCCGCGCAGGTGGGCGATGTCGAACGCCTCGAGGCAGCGGATCGGCTGCTCGGCACCGAGGACGCGCGCGAGGCTGCGGGCGCCCGCGGCGGGATCCTGCACGAAGCCCGTCGCCTCGGGCTGCCAGTCGAACTCGGCGTCGTCGCCCTTCCAGTCGCCGCGCGTCTCGCGCTCGTCGAGCTTCTCGATCGCCCTGATCTGGTCGCGCAGCACCGCGGCGCGCTCGAAGTCGAGGCGGGCGCTGGCGGACTCCATCTCCTCGCGCATCTCGCGCAGCATGGCGCTGCGCTTGGAGCCGAGAAAGCGGATGAACCGCTCGATGTCGGCGCGATAGGCGTCGCGCGAGATCCGCGCCGCGCACGGTGCCGTGCACTGGTTGATGGCGGCGAGCAGGCACGGCCGAAAGCGCGCATTGCGCGGGTCGCCGTCGATGATCTCGAGCTCGCACGTGCGGTACTTGAACACCCGCTGCAGCAGCTGCATGGCGTGGCGCAGCGCGCCCACCGATACGAATGGCCCGTAGATGCGCGCGCCCTTGAAGCGCACATCGCCCGGGTTGCGCGTGATATAGACGCCTGGGAAGTCGTCGCGCATGGTGACCGCCAGGTACGGGAACGTCTTGTCGTCCTGCAGCCGGTCGTTGAAGGGCGGATGGATGTCCTTGACCAGGCGCGCCTCCATGAGCAGCGCCTCCCACTCGCCCTCGCAGGCGATGAAGTCGAAGTCCTCGACCACGTCGAGCATCGGTTGCTTGCGGGGGCCGAGATCCGCGGACGGGATGAAGTAGCTCGAGACGCGGTTGGGCAACACGGAAGCCTTGCCCACATAGAGCACTTGCCCCGAGGGGTCCTTCATGAGGTACACCCCGGGCACATCGGGAAGCATGCGGGCCTTCCGCAGCAGGCGGGCCAGACGCTCCTCGCGCGCCTCGAACGGAGGATCTGCAGGCGCACCATCTCCCGACGTTCCGTCCCGGGAACCGCCGGATGGGTCGTTGGAGTGGTTCTCGGAGGCCATGGGAGTGAAATCTAGGCTGAATAACCGTCGCAAACCTAGCCAAGGACTGGAACCGAGCCAAACTAGGACGGTACACTCGCGGCCTCTCACGGGGCCGTCGTCGTTCGGTCGATCGACGGGATTCGCGAGAACATTCGATCCAACCCCGCGCGTTGCGGGATGACAAGCCACGCCCGTGTCCGGGCACCCGGGAGTCCGGGGCATTGCAAGGAGTCTGCTTTATGAAGATCACCACCATCGCTTCGCTCTCGATCGTCGCCCTCCTCGCTGCGTGCAGCAGCACCCAGACCTCGGCTCCTGGCGCCGTCGGCGCCAAGAAGGCCGAGTGCTGCTCGGCCAAGACCGAGTGCTCGGCCACCAAGGCCGCTGCTCCTGGCGCGGTTGGCGAGAAGAAGTCCGGTTGCTGCGCGGAGGCTGCCAAGGCTGCCCCCGGCGCGGTGAGCGGCAAGTCGGATTGCGCGAGCAAGTGCTCGACGAAGACCGAGTGCTCGTCGGCCAAGTCGGCCCCGGGCGCGGTCAGCGGCAAGTCGGACTGCGCTTCGAAGTGCCCCGCCAGCAAGTGATTCGACTGCGTTCAGCTGAACGCACTCCATCTGCTCTACTCTCAGCGCCCGGCCTCGTGCCGGGCGCTGTGTTTTTCGACGTCTGACCAAGGCCGAGACCTCACTCTATCCCATCATCTATCATCGGCGTCCCATGACGCGGCTGCCGATCTCGATCACCCTGCTTCTCACCGTCACGAGCCTGCTCGCAGGCTGCATGCACCCCACGCGCGCCCAGCACGACATCGACCACGGCTGGACCGTGTTCGGCAACGCAGGTCCCGCCACCGTCCGCGGCGTCGAGCCCGAGGTCGGCCCGGAGCAACTCGACCGCTACATCGACTCGGGTACCCGCGTCGTGCTCAGCGGCACCGTCGACCAGGTCTGCCGCACCATGGGCTGCTGGCTCGACATCCGCGGGGCATCGGGCGCGTCCGTTCGCGTGATGAACCGCGACCACGCGTTCTTCGTGCCGCGAAACGCACGCGGCAGGCCCGTCCATGCGATCGGCTGGGTGACCAAGCGCGAGCTCTCGGTCGACATGCTGCGCCACCTCGCCGAGGATGCCGGTGCTCCGCAGGCGGAGATCGACGCGATCGACAAGCCAGAGGTGACCGTGCTCTTCATCGCCGACGCGGTGGTGCTGCAAGGCGGCGGACTCGAGGCACCGGCGGTGCCCGCAGGGAGCGAGGCACAGTGAGCGACCTCCTGCTCCTCCATCGCGGACGCATCCTCGACGCCGCGCAAGGCATCGACCGCGAGGGCGACGTCCTGCTCGCCCAGGGCCGCGTGGCGCGCATCGCGCCGGGCGGGTCGATCGACGTCCCGCAGGGCACGCGCCGGATCGATTGCGGCGGCAAGATCATCGCACCCGGGCTGATCGACCCGCATGTCCACCTGCGCGAGCCAGGCGGCGAGGCGAAGGAGACGATCAAGACGGGCACGGCGTCGGCGGTTGCGGGTGGATTCACCACCGTGTGCTGCATGCCCAACACGAACCCCACCATCGACACGACGACGACCGTGCGCTTCGTGCAGCATGCCGCCAACGAGGCGGCGAGCGCGCGCGTGTTCGTGGTCGCCGCAGCGACGGTCGGCCGCAAGGGAGAGCAGCTCGCGCCGATGGCGGCGATGGCGGCGGCGGGCGCGGTCGGCTTCTCCGACGACGGCGACGGCATCGCCAACCCCGCGATGATGCGCCGCGTGCTCGAGGTGTGCGCATCGCTCGGCAAGCCGTTCATGCAGCACTGCCAGGACCATCAGCTCGCCGAGGGCGGCGTGATGAACGAAGGCGCCGTGGCCACGCGCCTCGGCCTGCTGCCCTGGCCGCGCGAGGCGGAGGAGATCATGCTCGAGCGCGACGTGCGGCTCAACCGCGGACCGCGCGCGCGCTACCACGCGCAGCATCTTTCCTCGGGAGGCAGCGCCGAGATCATCCGCCGCGGCCGCGCCGAGGGGATTCCCGTGTCGGGCGAGGTCAGCCCGCACCATCTGCTCCTGACCGACGACGCGTGCGAGGGCTACAACACGCTCGCCAAGATGAACCCCCCGCTTCGCACGCGCGCCGACATCGACGCGCTCAAGAAGGCCGTCGCCGACGGCACGATCGACGTGCTGGCGACCGACCATGCGCCGCACACCGCCGCCGAGAAGGCGCGCGACTTCGCGAGCGCGCCGTTCGGCATCATCGGCCTCGACTGCGCGCTCGGCCTGTACGCGAAGGCGCTGGTCGACGACGGCGTGATCGGATGGCCTCGGCTGGTCGAGCTGCTCACGCGGACGCCTGCCGCACTGTGCGGGCTCGACGCGCGAGGCCTCGGCTCGCTGCGCGAGGGCGCGCCAGGCGATGTCACCGTGATCGACCCGAACCTCGAGTGGACGATCGATGTCTCGCGCTTCGCGTCGAAGAGCCGCAACTGCCCCTTCGACGGCTGGAAGGTGCGCGGCCGCGCGGTGCTCACGGTGGTGGCTGGCGCGGTCGTGGCCGAAGTGGCCTGAGGCGCGGCGACGATTTCCCGACGTCGGCGAAACGAAACAACGGCGGCAGTCCGAAGACCACCGCCGTCGTGCAGTGAGTTGGTGCGGGAGCGACGCTCCCGGTCGATCAGCGGCAGGCGCCCCACTCGTTGAGGAGCAGCGAGAGGTCCGCGCCGAGCACGACGCCGTCGCCGTTGAGGTCGGCCGCAGCGTTCGCGGTACCCCAGGCGCTCAGCATCGCGGTGAGATCCTCGGCGCCGACGGTGCCGTCGCCGGTGAGATCCGCAGCGCACGCCGTGACGGGCGGTGCGAAGAGCTCCGATGCCTTCGCGAACGCCTTGCTGCCGATCTGCGCGCCGAGGCGACGCGCTGGCAGGTCGTCGAAGTCGGGGTGGATGCCGCCGTACAGGCGCGAGATGCCCGAGTTGTCGGCCGCGTCGTAGTAGGTCGCCCACTGGAAGGCGAACGTCTCGCTCGGGCCGTCCTCGAACACGAGGAACTGGTTCTGCGTGCAGGTGAACTCGGCCATGCCGCCCGGGAAGTACTCGGTGCCAGTCATGCGGGTGAGCACCTCCGCCGCCGTGCGGCTGAACGTCGAGTGGCCGGAGACATAGCCCGCGAAGGGCGGCGTCACGAAGTTGCCGCGCTGGTACGGCATCCACTTCGTTCCGAGGATCCACTTGACGCCGGAGTGCGCGTTGGCCGCATCGGACGGGACTCCCGGCCACGCGAGCACGGCGACCTCGCCCTCGTGCCCCGCGAGCGCCTCGTGGCGCTGGCCCGGCGCCGTGGTGGCGGCGGTGACCAGCTCGCACATGCCGGGCATGAGCTGCAGGCCATCGGGGTGGTACGAGGGCGCGCTCGGATCGCTGCTCTGGCCCATCGAGGCCATGTGGCGGATGGCGCTGATCGGCCGCGCCGAATCGAAGTGGCCCTTGTAGCCCCACGCGGTGATCGCGGCATCGTGCATTGCGCCGTTGAGGGTGACGTAGAGCTTGACGTCATACTCGAGGTCGGAAAGCACGGGTCCGCTGCCGCCGAGCTTGCGCTCGAACAGCGGGTGGTCCATCACGGCGTTGGCGATCTCGTTCCAGTGGCCGGGCGGGGTGGCGGAGGTCGGTCCGTCGGCCCAGAACTCGGAGAGGCAGCGCGTCCAGTCGCCGCGCTTGACGATGTTGGGAGCGTAGGGCTGGCCGGTCACGGGATTGATGGCGCGCCCGTGGCCATCGTTGGTGCCGAGCGAGTTGTTGCCCATGACTGCGGGCGAGATGTCGATCATCACGCCGTCGTCGGGCGTGAGCGTGCACGACTTGACGAGCACGTCCTCATGCCCGGCGCGGTAGGCGGCGTCGCCGATGCCGTTGAGCTGCGCCGGAGCGGGCGCATCGAAGTAGACGCCGCCGCGGGCCATGTCGCGGTCCGACGCGGCAAGCGCGAAGGTCGACACCGAGCCCCAGTGCGGAGCAAGCTTGCCCTGCACGTTGCCGGGGATGATGTTGCCCTTCGGACCGACGGTGTGGCTGAATGCGAGCGGCTGCCAGCGGTTCGGGTCGTTCATCAGGTTGCCGGCGAGCGACACGACGAGCGGCGTGTTCACGGGACCAGGCGTACCGGGAGGAGCGGAGTAGTTGCTCGACTCGCGCGATCCGTCGCCGAGCGTGGCGGCGATGATCGTCGCGGCGACGCGGTTGCCGACCGCGGCGGGCGAGCTGCCCTCGGTCGCGGTCACGTCGACCGAGTAGCCGAGCTCGGCCATGCGTGCGTCGAGCAGCGTGCGGATGAGCGTGGCGTTCGGGCTGCCTGCGAAGCGGTGGCGCAGCACGCGGTACGCGGCGTAGGACACGGCCTCGTTCTGCGCTGCGGCAGCATCGGCGGCCGAGACCTTCTC
>JBIIRG010000363.1:0-2562 GCA_044341665.1 Phycisphaerales bacterium
TCCTTCACGCTCTTGGTCGAGCGGCGGTCGGAGTTGCCCTCGCGGATCACGGGGTTGACCGCGCTGCCCATGATCTTGGCGTAGCGGGCGCGCGCGTCCTTCTCGGCGTCGGTCTTCGGCTCGTCGACGAAGTCGGGCAGGTCGTAGCCCTGCGACTGGAGCTCCTTGATGGCGGCCTTCATCTGCGGGACGGATGCCGAGATGTTCGGGAGCTTGATGATGTTCGCCTCGGGCTTCAGGCAGAGCGCGCCGAGCTCGGCGAGGTGGTCGCCGATCCGCTGCTCGGGCTTGAGGCGCTCGGGGAACGCAGCGACGATGCGGCCCGAGAGCGAGATGTCGCGCGTCTCGACGGCGATACCCGCCGGAGTCGTGAACATCTTGATGAGCGGGAGCAGCGAGTAGGTCGCCAGCATCGGCGCTTCGTCGGTGTGCGTGTAGATGATCGTCGGGTTGGCGGACATCGTTTCAGACCTCGGAAAATGGCAGGTTCCGCGCCGAATGCGCGGGACGCGGAGTGTACGCCAAGAGGCGGTTCACCGCTCGGGAGCGGGCGCGAGCAGGAACGCGAGCGCCTGCCCGACGCGGGCGCGCCAGGCGCGCTCGCTGTGGTCGGCGCCGTCGTACCGCTGCGACGCGAAGTCGCGGCCGCGCACGAATCCCTGACGCTCGAGCCACGCATCGACCTGCGACTGGATCGGGCCGTACGCCGCGTCGAGTCCATCGGTGCCGTAGTCGAACCACAGGCGAGGTCCCCGAGGAAACGCCTGTCCCTGCGCGATGTCGCGCAGGATGAGCGGCGTCGTGTCGGTGGCGGCGCCAGGCTGCATGCCCCGTGCGCGCAGCAGGTCGGCCTCGCTGAACGGCACATGCGTCGACACGCAGGCGCCGAGGCCAAAGCGATCGGGGCGCGTGCGGCAGAGATGGAAGGAGATCAAGCCGCCCATCGACGAGCCGAGCGACATGGTCGCGGCCGAGTCGGTGCGGGTGCGAAACTCGGCGTTCACGCGCGGCATGAGCTCCTCGACGAGGAACCGGGCGTAGCGGTCGCCGAGATCCCACGGGCAATACTCTCGGCGCCGGTCCGGCGTGTTCCAGACCGCGACCACGATGGGTGCCGTGAACTCGCCGCGCGCGGCGCCTGCGACGATCGCCTCGTCGAGCCCCCAGTCGGTGCCGAACGCGGCGAGCCTCGGATCGAAGAGATTCTGGCCGTCGTGCGCATAGATCACGGGATGGCGCTGCGATGGATCGGCGCCGTAACCGGGAGGAAGCCAGATCTGCACGGCGCGCGGTCGATCAAGATGCGCGCTGCGCACATCGCGCCAGGTGACCATCGTGCCGAGCACGCCGCCCGCAGCCGGATCCGTCAACGCGTCGGCGCTGCGGTCGGTCTTGAAGGCCGCGACCTCGATGGTCACGGTCTCACCCGCACAAAGCCGCTGGTTCTGCATGACGCGGCCGTCGGCGCCGAGCGCCTCGGTTGCCCAGGAGCCGAGCGTGAGCTTGAACTCGGCTTCGGCCGCAGCGCCGAGCTCGACCGGGAGCTCGCGCACCGCCCCGCTTCCCCGCATGGGAACGCGCGCGGGATCCCAGTTTCCCAGCGCGGGAACGCTGCCCGCCGCATAGACGACGGGCGTCCCCTCGGGCACGATCGCGCGGATGGTGGTCGGCGCAGCGCACGCGGTCGCCAGCATGAGCATGCAGCACACGAACATTGCACGGGTCCCTTGCAGCATGACCGCACTGTAACCGCCTACACTCGCCGCCCATGAGCCAGATCGAAACCGCGATCGCATCGTACGAATCGGGACCCGCCAAGCTGCGCGCAGCCTGCGCCGGGCTCACAGCCACGCAGCTCTGCACGCGCATCGGGCCTGGCACCTGGAGCATCATGGAGAATGCGGTGCATCTCCTCGACAGCGACCTCGCGTCGACCCACCGCAAGCGGCGCATCGTGGCCGAAGACAACCCGCTGCTCGTCGCATACGACGAGAACGCCTTCATCGCCAACCTTCCGAGCGACCGCGCCGACCTCGCAGAGGTGCTCGACCTCTTCGAGGCCAATCGCCGATTCACCGCGCGCTGGCTGCGCACGCTGCCCGCCGACGCGTTCGCGCGCACGGCCGTGCACACCCAGCGCGGCAAGGTGACGCTGCTTCAGGTCGTCGAGATCTACGCGAACCACGTCGACCACCACCTGAAGTTCGTCGCCGAGAAGCGGCGCAACCTCGGGACCTGAGCAACGAGACACTCCGAAGCACGCCGCCATGCCCACGCTCTTCAGCCCGCTGACCGTCGGATCCCTCGAGGTCCCCAACCGCATCTTCATGGCGCCGCTCACGCGCTGCCGCGCCGAAGCAGGCGACGTGCCCGGCGAGCTCATCGCCACGCACTACGCACAGCGGGCAAGCGCGGGGCTTCTCATCGCGGAGGCCACGATGGCCATCGCAGGAAACTGCGCGTTTCCCGGTGCGCCGGGCATCCACTCCGATGCGCAGGTCGCCGGCTGGCGCAAGGTCACCGACGCCGTGCACGCGAGGAGCGGGCGCATCTACCTGCAGC
>JBIIRG010000364.1:0-2543 GCA_044341665.1 Phycisphaerales bacterium
GAGCGAGTGGGGGAGGAGCTCCGCAAGATGCTCGCCCACCCCGCGCGCGCCACGGCGGCGCGTCTCGCCGAGGAGCTCGCGCTCGACGGCGCCGTCTTTGGCGCGCAGGGCAGTGCGGGTGCGGCGCCACGACTGACTGCACTGGCACCCACGGCCGAGTGGGCGACCGCGCTTGCGGCGTGGATGCTCGACCGCGCCGAGGTCTTGCGAGGCGGCCTGCCTCGCCCTGCGCCGCGCGAGTCCGCTGCAGCGGTGGCGGACCTGCGGACGCGCCTGACCCTGTCGAATCACGAGACCGATGCGCTGCACAGCCTGCTCGCGGCCCGTGACGCGGTGCTCGGTGGCCGCGGTGGAGTCGACGACGCACACGACTTCGAATCCCTGCCGCTTGCCGCCCGCGTCCGCTGGATGGCCCGTCCCGGTTTCGACGCCGCGCTCGCCGTCGTGGCCGCCGAGGCGCCCGACCTCGCCGCCCGCGTCCGCGCCGACGCCGACCGAGAACTTCCCGACCGTCGCCTTCCCGCTCCGCTCCTCGACGGCAACGCGTTGCTCGCAGCGGGGTTCCGCGCGGGTCCCCGGTTCAAGGTGCTCCTCGACCTCGCCCTCGACGCCCAGATCGAGGGGCGGGTCCGGACGACTGCGGATGCACTCGAACTCGCGCGCGCGGCCGAGGCGACGGCACCGTGAATCCGCCACGGTGCCTGCAACCCCGCGCCCCCGTGCCGCGGACCCATCTTGCGCATTCTCGGATCGACGACGCGCAACCTTCGCGCCGACTCCCGTAAGATGACGCTCCGCGTTGATTTCCAACGCACGGGACGACCTCCCGGAACCCCTCAGAACACGTCCATGACGCACGCCACCATCGCCGCGCTCACCGTCTCCCTCGCCGCCACCCTCAGCGTGACCGTCGCTCCGCAGCACGCCGTCGCGCAGTCCGCCGACACGGGTGCGCCGCTGCCCGCATCGACGGCGAGCCCCAAGGTCTACGTGTTCCCGATGGTCGGCCAGATGGGCACCGACATCTCCGAGCCCATCTTCAAGACGCTCATCGAGGACGTGAAGAAGCAGAAGCCCGACATCCTCGTGCTCCGCCTGAAGAGCGCCGATGTCGACCGCATCAACCACCTCCGCAACGACGATCCGAACGAGTTCGGCCTCGTCAACGAGATCACCACGTACCGCGACATGGTCAAGTCGGTGCACGACGAGCTGCGCGACATCCCGCAGGTCATGTGGCTCGAGGACGCCGTCGGCGTGTCGGGCCTCGCCGCGCTCGCGTGGCAGCGCATGTACATGACCAGCGACGCGCGCCTCGGCGGACTCAACCAGTTCAAGGACATGGTTGAGGCGCAGTGGCAGGACGCCGACGTGCGCTCCAAGATGGTCGCCGCGTGGACTGGCATCATGAAGGGCCTCGTGCAGCTCGGCCGTCACCCCGACACGCTCGCCGACGCGATGATCTTCGCCGAGCGCACGCTCTCGGTGAACTTCGAGGGCCGCGGAGCCAAGTGGGTTGGCGACACCACGGGAACGTGGGTCGTCGACAGCAGCGAGGAGCGGGCCGTGCGCTTCGAGGCGCCCGTCGCCGAGGAGATCCTGCTTTCCGACGGCACCGCCGACACGCTCGATGACCTCGTGTTCCTGCTCGGCTACCGCGACTACACCAAGATCGAGACGGGCGAGAAGATCGCCAAGCAGTACACCGACGACTGGCGCAAGGGCATGAAGAACGTGCTCGAGTGGATGGAGGAGGCCTCGCAGACCGAGGACGACATCGCCGGTCTCGGCCGCCGCAAGTCGTTCTACGAGAAGGTCCTTGCCGCCCTCAAGTCGTTCCCGGTGATCGAGAAGCGCCGCGAGATCGCCGGCAACGGCATCAGCCGCCAGGCGATCGAGGGCGCGATCGACGACATCAAGAAGGACATCCAGCGCCAGCGCGACGCCGAGAAGGGCGTGCGCGGCGGCAACGGCGGCGGTGGCGGCGGTCGCGGCCTTGGCGGCGGCGGCATGCGCCCCGGCCGCTGATCGACGCGTCTGCTGAAAGTTGGGAAGCGCCGCGCGGACACCAGCGTCCTCGGCGCGCCGTGATCGGGACTGCGGTGATGACCGCATGGGTCCCACGGACGGCAAAGCCAGTGTGGAGCACTCCATGACCAATCATTCGACTCTCATGACCGCCATCCGCCGAACGCTGCAGCTCGGCGCCATCGCCACCGCCGTCCTCTGCACCACGCCCATGGTCTGCGCGGCCGATGTGACCATCGCCGACGGGACGATCGTCGCGGTCGACGCGGGCAACAAGGTGCGCCTGGTCTACGCCGTCAGCGCCGAGGGCAAGCCCGCGGCCGCGCCGAAGACGATCGCCGGAACCGTCAAGCGCGTCCTCGTCGACGCCAAGTCGCTCGTGGTCTCCGTGAAGGAGGCGGGTCGCGAGAAGGACGTGGTGGTCAAGTGGTCCGACATCAAGGAGCTCTCGGTGGATGGCGCGAAGCCTTCCTCGAAGCCGACTGCGAAGCCCGCGACGACGCCGTCGAAGGACG
>JBIIRG010000012.1:0-25112 GCA_044341665.1 Phycisphaerales bacterium
CGAGCTCGTCGCGGTTCACGCTCGTGATCACCACGTGCTTGAGCTTCATGAGCTTGAGCGACTCCGCCACGCGGCGCGGCTCGTCGAGGTCGAGCACGGGCGGCTTGCCCGTCTTGATGTTGCAGAACCCGCAGGCGCGCGTGCAGACATCGCCGAGGATCATGATGGTCGCGGTGCCGCGGCCCCAGCACTCGCCCATGTTGGGGCAGGAGGCCTCCTGGCAGACGGTGTGCAGCTTGTGCTCGTCGATGATCGCCTTGAGGCGCTCGTAGCCCTCGCCGCCCGGCACGCGCGCGCGCAGCCAGTCGGGCTTGCGCTGGATGCGCAGGTGCTGCACCGGCGACTCGCGGTTGTTGATGACCTGCGCCGTGAGATCGAGCATCGAGCCGCCCGCGGCGCGCTGCGTGTCGCCACCGAGCGGGCGCGGATGCCGTGCGAGCGTGCGTGCGAGCGCCTCAGGCGATTGCATCGACGGTTGCACGGGCGATTGCGCCGGCGTGGACGCGCGCTGCGGGACATCGGGCTCGTTCTCGCGGGAGGAAACCATGGAACGCACAGTGTAGGAGATCGCCGTGGGCGATCGCGCGTGCGCCGAGCGGGTTCGATAGACTTGGCGCTCCATGATTTCAACTGCGATCGTCCACCGCACTGCGCGACTGCCCAATGGCCTCGAGATCCAGGCCGAGATCGATCCGTCGGCGCACACCTCGGCGCTCGGGTTCTTCGTACGCACGGGCGCACGCGACGAGCCGACCGAACTTATGGGCGTCTCGCACTTCCTCGAGCACATGATGTTCAAGGGCACCGCCAAGCGGAAGGCCGAGGACGTGAACCGCGATTTCGACGAGCTCGGCGCATCGCAGAACGCCTTCACCACCAGCGAGCTGACCGCCTACCACGCGCACGTGCTGCCCGAGCGGACGGGCGAGGCGCTCGAGATCCTCGCCGACATCCTGCGGCCTGCGCTGCGCAACGCCGACTTCGACGAGGAGAAGGGCGTCATTCTCGAGGAGATCGCCATGTACGCCGACCAGCCGTTCTGGGTCGGCTACGAGGCGATGATGGAGCATCTCTACGCGGGGCATCCGCTGTCGCACCGCGTGCTCGGCACGAAGGACTCGGTGTCGGCGCTCACGCGCGACCAGATGGCCGCGTACTTCTCGGCGCGCTACTCGGCCGACAACACGGTGCTGGTAGCCGCAGGAAACCTCGACTTCGACAGGCTCGTGCGCGACGCCGAGCGCCTGTGCGGGACCTGGCAGTCCGCGGCGCCGCGGCGCGCCCACTCGGAGTGGAAGCCGGGGCGCGCAAGCGCCACGCTCACGCTCAAGAACACCGCGCGCGCCTACATCCTGCTGGCGATGCCGGCGCCGTCGATCCAGGACGATCTCCGCTACGTCGCCGGCATCCTCATGCACATCCTCGGCGGCGGCGACGGATCGCGCCTGCACTGGGCGCTCGTCGAGACCGGGCTCGCCGAGGAGGCGAGCGCAAGCTACGACGGCCACGACGGAACGGGCGACTCGACGCTGTTCGCGGTGTGCGACCCCGACAAGGTCGACGAGATCGAGGCGATCCTGCGGCGCGAGCTCGATGCGCTCGTCGCGTCGATCACCGACGACGACCTGCTGCGCGCACGGAGCCGCATCGCCACAGGCGCGGCCGCGGCAAGCGAGCGCCCGAACGGACGCATGTTCCGACTCGGCACGCTCTGGGGCTATGGCGCCGAGTACATCCCGCTCGACGACGAGGTCGAGCGCATCTCGCGCGTGACCGTCGAGGAGATCCGCTCGTGCTGCGCGCGCTTTCCGCTGGTTCCGACGGTCAAGGTCGTGGTCATGCCCGAAGACGGCGCCACGGGCGATGAGGACGACGGCGCGGACGAAGCCGACGCCGCGTGACGCTCACGATTCGGCTGCGAGCTCGCGTCGGAAGACGACCACGCGGTTGCGCGCGCGGCGGCCCGCGGCCAGCGCGAACATCGCGGCGCTCACCAGCTGGTCGGGCGTGGCGATGCCCGAGCCGCCGCTGATCTCGACCGAAGGCTCGTAGATGGCCGCGCCGATCGACACCGTGGTCGGGAACGAGCGCAGCGTCGCGTGCTCGAAGGGCACCGGCGTGGTGGCCATGGCGCGGCGGATCGCCTCGCCCAGCCTGCAGAGGTCGTCGATCTCGGTCTCGGGCACGAGCACCGCGAGCTCCGCGCCCACGAAGCGGTAGATGCGCGTCGACGACGGCGCGCACTCGCGCACCTTGGTGAACGCATGGGTCATCGCGGCCTCGACGGCGCGTGCGCCGAAGGCGTCCTGCACCTGCCGCGCGCGGTCGATGCCGATGAGCAGCACGCCGATTCCCGCGCGCCGGCCCTTCTCGATGAAGGTGCGCTCGAGATCGCCGCCGAAGGCGCGCGCATCGGGCACGGCCGAGAGATTGACGGTGCCGTGGTCGACCACATCGCACGCGTCGCCCTCGACGCCCGGCTCGACCAGCTGCTGCTCGAGCTTGATCTGCGCGGCCTTGTCGAGGATCGCGTCGACGTCGGGCGTGGCGCCCGTATCGAGACCGAACGCCTGCGACAGCTCGTCGGCGCGGTCGGCGATCTTCTGGAGGAGCAGCGTGAGCGGCGCAGGCCGCAGCTCGAACCAGTCCTGTCCGTCGCGTCGGAAGCGCGAGAGCTCGGTCTCGCCGCTCCGCTGCGTGAGCACCGCGGCCGCGGTTCCCGCGAGCTCCACGGTGCGCGCGAGCGCCGCCGCATGCGGCTCCGCCTCGAACGAGCGGTGATGGCAGCGCACCGCCGCCACGATCTCGTCGGGAAAGCGCCAGCGCACGACCATCTCGCCGCCGATCATCGCGTGGTCGGTCTCGAAGGAGCGCTGCTCGATCGCGCAGAGCCGGCGGTGATCGCCCTTCGTGAGGTCGATCGCCTGCAGGTAGCGGTCGCCGAACGCGCGCCACATCGCCACCATGCCGAGGTCCTGCACCAGCGACGCCATGAACGCCTCATCAGGGTCGCAGCGCTTGTGAAGCAGCGCGATCTCGCGCGCCGCCGCCGCCGAGTAGATCGAGCGCCGCCAGTAGCTGAGGAAGTCGAAGCTGACCTCCTCGGCACCGCCGCCATCGATCGAGCGCGCAAGGCTGAAGCCGAGCACGAGCGCCTTGACCGTCTGCAGGCCGAGGAACGCAAGCGCCTGCTGGATCGATCCGCAGCGGCGCGTGAGCCCGTAGAAGCTCGAGTTGACGGTGCGGATGACCTTGGAGGCGATCGCAGGATCGTTCTCGATGACCGCGGCGATCTCGCGCAGCGACACGTCGGGCTTCGCGGTGAGCTCGAGCACGCGCATCGCCACGACGGGAAGCGTCGGGAGATTGGGTGAGCAGAGCACGCGTTCGAGGGATGCCGAGGACATGTCCAGCATGCATCGGCGCGCCGCGGGCCGCTGTTCAGCGGAGCTTGCCGCACCCTGCGGTTTCGTTCAGGTTTCTTCCCGATTTGCGCGCTTCCGGAGGCGCGGCTCGATCGCGAGCGAGAGCGTGGTCAGCTCGTCGCCGACGATGGTGCGGGCGTAGGCGATAAGCAGTCGGATCGCGCGGTCGATCGCGTCGGGGTCGCAGAGCTCCGGCGGCTCGCCGCGCGCCACGTGCGCAAGCGTCATCGCCGTCTCGGGACGCATGCGCCAGGCGCGGGCGTGCGCGCGGTAGTCGACGATGCCTCCATCGAGCGGATCGAACGCGATGCACGACGGGGGAATGCCCTCCGCGTCGGTCCGCGGCTCGTGCCCGGTCTCGCGCAGCAGCGTGAAGAAGAACCGCAGGAACTCCGGCGCAGGCTGCTCGCCCGCCTCCATGTGCTCGAGGGCGCAGAGGAGCGCGTCGTAGAGCGCCTCGTGCGCGGCTCCTACCGGCAGGAACCGCTGCACGAGCTCGGCCATCGAGAGCGCGTACAGGTTCGCCTCGAGGTCGTCGTGCGGCCGGCGGAAGATCTGCAGCAGCGTCCACTGCGTGAGCGTCTGCAGCTCGCGGTCCGGCTTGACCACCGCGACCACCTCGCCGCGCGCGAGGAGCCCGATGCCGCCCGAGAAGCTCCCGCGCTCGCGCCGCGCACCCTTGGCGAGCCCGCGCAGCATCCCGTGCGACCTGCAGAACAGGCTCACGGTCTGGCTCGTTTCCGACCAGTCCCACTGGCGGATGCAGATGGCTTGATCGACGAGGTTCGGCACGCCGCGATTGTCGCAGGATCACGCGGCCATGGGGAGCGCGACCGACGAAACGCGGTTGCGCCCGCTGCGCTTGGCGGCGTAGAGCGCCGCGTCTGCGTTCGCGAGGAGATCCGCAGGCGCCGCACCCGCTGGCAGCGCCGCAAGCTCGGCCACGCCGAAGCTCGCGGTGAGCACGAGGTCGGGGTGCCGCCGCCACTGGTGCTCCTCGAAGGCGCGGCGGAAGCGCTCGGCGACCTCCACGGCGTCCGCGATGGTGGTCGCAGGCACGATCACGCCGAACTCCTCGCCACCGTAGCGGCAGGGAATGTCGCTCGCGCGCCCGCCCGACAGGATGGTCGCGAAGAGCGCGAGCACCTCGTCGCCGAACGGATGGCCGAAGCGGTCGTTGACGCTCTTGAAGTGGTCGATGTCGCAGAGGATGAGCGAGAGCGGCCGCGCATGCCGCCGCCCCTCGCTGAACTCGGCGGCAAGCCGCTGGTCGAAGTACGCGCGGTTCCACAGCGCCGTGAGGCCGTCGAGCTGCGCGCGCTGCGAGAGCATGCGCAGCAGCTGCTGCACGCGGATCGCCGAGCGCACGCGCGCCTTGAGCTCCGCCATCTCGAACGGCTTGGGGATGAAGTCGACGGCGCCGAGATCGAGGCAGCGCACGCGGTCCATCGTCTCGCAGCTGGCGCTGATGAAGATGACGGCGATGTCGCGCGTGCGCGGGTTCTCCTTGAGCTGCTGCAGGACCTCGAATCCGTCCATGCCGTCGAGGTCGATGTCGAGGAGGATCACCTCGGGCTGGAGCTCGTCGGCGAGGCGCAGGCCCTCTTCGCCCGTGATGGCGCAGTGGATCTCGACCTGCTCGAGCTGCAGGCGCGTGCGCAGCAGGCGGTGCATGAGCTCGCTGTCGTCGACCGCGAGGATGCGCGGGACGCGCAGGCGTGCATCGGGGTTGAGCGCCGCGGGATTCACGCCTCGTCGCTCCCGGGCTCGGGCTCGCGGGCCTCGTCGGACGACTCGATCGCAAGCCTGCAGAACGCCACGAGCTCCTCGGCGCGCTCGGTCACCGACGCGATCTCGATCTCATCGAGCAGCCCGTCGTCGCACGGATCGGCCTCGAGGTCGGTGCCGTCGAGCCCGATGCCCTCGCAGTCGCTCTCCTCGCGCGCGGCGGCGGCAAGCAGGCACGCGAGCTCGCGGATGTCGTGGGCGTCGCGCGCATCGATCACGCCGCAGAGCGCGCGGAGCCGTCCGTCGAGGTCGTCGACGAGGCGAAGCATGCGGTTTCCCGGCTCCATGTCGGCGCGGCGAAATCCTGCACCGGAACCGCGGCGCGACGAGGCGTGTGGCGACGAGGCATCCGGCGGACGATCGTCGCCGCGCTGGTCATCGGGGCGGCCATGGGACGGCGTGAAACCTGCGTCTTCCATGCCCGCTCCATCGTCCACATGGAGCGCGCACTTGGTCGGCATCGCGCGCTCACGCGGTTCCGATACCTCCGCAGCCCGCACAATGCGCACAGGACCGACATCCCGCATGCGCGTTGACCCGCACCGTGCGATCCCCTACCTTGCGCCGTCTTATCCGCATCCCGCCCACGCGAAAGCGTCGGTGAAGGAGTTCCGCCCGTGCTACCGAGCCCACCCGCCCGCGAGGGCCAGCTTGGCTTCCTGTACCTGCCCCCCTACCGCGTGCAGGGAATCAGCGTCGCCGGCGAGCAGACCTGCATCCAGATCCCCGAGCTTGATGTCGGATTCGACATCGGCGTCTGCACGCGCGCCGTGCTGAGCGTGCCCACGATCGCGCTCTCGCACGCGCACATGGACCACCTCGGCGGGCTGCCGTACTGGTTCAGCCAGCGCTACTTCCAGAAGATCGGCGGCGAGACGCACATGCCCGACAAGTCCGACGGGAAGGGCGACGGCAAGCCCAAGCCGCCGGTCGGCCGCTGCGTGTGCCACCCCGAGCTCGAGCAGCCGCTGCGCGGCATGATGCGCGCCTGGGAGCCGCTCGAGCGCCAGCGCACGCCGTTCGACATCGTGGCGCTCGAGCCCGAGCGCGAGCTCGAGCTCAAGAACAACATCCTGCTGCGCGCGGTGGCCACCCGGCACACCGTGCCGAGCCTCGGCTTCTCGGTGCTCGAGCGCCGCAGCAAGCTCAAGGAGGAGTTCCGCGATCTTCCGCAGGAAAAGCTGCGCGAGCTGCGCGGGCGCGGCGTGGAGATCACGCGGCAGATGGAGATCCCGCTGGTGGCCTACACGGGCGACACCTCGCCCGGCGAGTTCCTGGTGCGCGACGAGTTCGCCGACGCCAAGATCATGATCGCCGAGTGCACCTTCTTCGAGCCCGAGCACAACGACCGCGCGCGCACGGGCATGCACCTGCACATCGACGACATCGTGCGCATGCTGCCCGTGTGGAAGGCCGAGGCGATCGTGCTCGTGCACGTGTCGCGCCGCACGACCATCCACTACGCGCGCGAGCGCATCGAGAAGCTCGCGGGCGCGCACGCCGACCGCATCCACCTGCTCATGGACCACCGCACCAACCGCGCGCGCTACGAGGCGCAGCTTGCGGCGGTGAGCGATGCGGCGGCCAAGTCCGCTCCTGCGCCCGAGTCGGCCGCAGGCGAAAGTCAAGCCGAAAATCCGGCCGCGGGCGAGTGACCCTCCGCGTGAAAAACCGCGCTGGCGACGCGCCATGCGGGGTTGCTGGAAAAGCGTTGACGCATCGGGCGCAAGTCTCTATCGTCCGCGCCCCCGTGGCGGCCTGCCGCTGCGGGTGGTCGAGTGCGGTGGGACGCGCCCGGCCTCATGATGTCGAATCATGAAAGCATTGCAGGTGGCGTGCGCTTCTCTGCGTCGGCACAGGCCGGCGCGGGACGGTCCCGCCACCTTTCGCGTGAGTCAGACGGAGGCAGCATGCAGCGCATCGAACCAGGCTTTCGCGAGTCGCTCGTCGACTACCTGCGGAAGAACCACGCCGACATCTGCCGGCATTGGTTCGACGACATCGAGCCGTCGGAGATCCGCGACGGCGTCCTGCGGCTCGTGGTGCGCGAACCCGTGCAGTTGCGCTACCTCCAGCGCTGCTGCGGAGCCCACTTCACCGAGGCCGCCCAGAACGTGACGGGCCGCCTGCTCGTCGTGCGCTTCGTGAGCCCCGACGACGACGCCAAGTTCGACGCGCGCGCCCAAGCGCAGTCGCCCGCCGTGGCCGACGACTCGGCCGAGCGGCCCGCGTGGCTCGACGAGCAGATGCTCCTGAGCCCCGACTACACGTTCGAATCGTTCGTGGTCGGGCCGGGAAACCGCCTGGCGCACGCCGCCGCGCAGGCCGTGGCCGCCAAGCCTGGCCGCGCCTACAACCCCTATTTCATCCACGGCGGCGTCGGTCTCGGCAAGACGCATCTCCTGCATGCCGTCTGCCAGTCGCTCCTGCGGACCCAGCCGAACCTGCGGCTCTGCTACATCTCGTGCAACGCCTTCATGGACCTCTTCCACGAGGCGGTCCGCGCGGGCCGGATGAACGACTTCCGCAACCGGTTCCGCACCGCCGACGTGCTGGTGATCGACGACATCCACTTCCTGTCCAAGCATGAGCAGACGCAGGAGGAGTTCTTCCACACCTTCAATGCGCTGTACCAGCTCGGCAAGCAGATCATCCTGAGCTCGGACGCCGCCCCCACCGAGATCCCCGATCTCGAGGAGCGGTTGACCAGCCGGTTCGCCGCCGGCCTCGTGGCGCGCATCGAGCGGCCGTGCTTCGAGACACGGGTCTCGATCATCAAGTCGAAGGCGACGATGCTCGGGATCACCCTCCCCGACGACGTGCCCGCGTACATCGCGGCCAAGGTCGACACGAACATTCGCGAGCTCGAGGGTGCCCTCACGCGCGTGCGCGGCGTGGCGATGGTCCTGAATCAGTCGATTTCACTCGAACTTGCGAAGCAGGCCCTGGATGGCGAGTCGGCCAGCAAGAGCGGCAATGCACCGAGTTTGCAGTCGATCATCGATAGCGTGACCCGCTTCTATGACGTCAAACTGACTGATTTGCTGTCGAAGCGGCGCCACAAGTCGATCGCCATGCCACGGCAGGTGTGCATGTACCTCGCCCGCAAGCACACGCGCTTCTCCCTCGAGGAGATCGGCGGGTACTTTGGCGGTCGCGACCACACCACGGTCATGCATGCGGTCCGCACGATCGAGGAGAAGGCGGGCGCCGACGGCAAGCTTCAGGCCGAGGTCGGCCGGATCGAGCAGGACCTCCTCCAGCGCAGCGAGCGCTGAGCGCCGCCGGCCCCGCATATGCATGTGGAAATCCTGTTGGTGACTGTGCCCGAAGGGGGCGGTTATTGTCAGGCCACGACTGGGGAAACATCCTCGGGGAGGGTGTCGCGGGGAGTTCGCCGTCCCCTGTCGGGGAGCGTCGGACGCAATCGACAGCGAGTTGTCAGGTTGCCGTTGAGGCTTCGATTTCGTAAGTCTATGCTCCAGTTCGACTTACAGGCGTCCTTCTCTGGTTTTCCACGGATGGACAAGGTCTCTTACTAGGTACGAAGAGAATCTTCTCTTCATCTCCCTCTCACACAGCAGGCACGCGCACATGCGTGAACAGGGCCCAAATGACCTACTTGCCACGCCTTGACGGTCGCGCTGCGGCACGTCCGCCTGGTACTGGAACGGTCATCCCCACGATTGTGGATAAGTCCTGACAGCGTGTTTGACACTGAGGGCAGAACACGGTTGCCCGCGCGATCACGCGGATCCCCTCGAGCGGCGTGCCGCAGGTCAGGCACGGCTGGCCTTCGCGGCCGTAGGCGGCGTGGGATTGGACCGCGGTCCCGGGCTGGCCGAAGGCGTCTCGGTAGTCGCGGAGGGTCGACCCGCCCTGCTCGACGGCGGCCGACAGGATGCGGCGGAGCTGCCGCGCCAGCTCGGCGACCTCGGCGTGCTCGAGGGCGGCCGCCAGCCGCAGCGGATGGATGCGCGCTGCGAAGAGCGACTCGTCGGCGTAGATGTTGCCGACCCCGGCGAGGACGCCTTGGTCGAGGAGCGCGGCCTTGATCGGGCGGCGGGCGCGAGCGAGGGCTGCTGCGAGATCCGACGCGGAGATCGTGAGGGCGTCGGGACCCAGTTCCGACCAGGTCTGGTGCAGGGCGTCCATCGAGGCGTACGCCGTGAGGCCGCCGAACCGACGCGGGTCACGGAATGCGAGCCGCCAGCGGGGCGTGGACCCTCGCGGCCCGTCCGCGTTGCCAGGCGAGAAGTCCCAGAGCACATGGCGATGCTTGGCCTCCATGCCGCGCGGCGCCACGCCGGCCTCGATGGTCATGCTTCCCGTCATGCCGAGCTGGACGACGAGCGCGCGCCCGTTGCCGGCCTCGAGGGCCATCTGCTTGCCCCTGCGATGCGTGGCCACGATCGTCTGGCCCGAGAGGAGCGCATCGCCGAGCTCCGCGCCGCTGCGATCGACGACCGATCGCCGCCGCACCGTCACCGCGTGCAATCGCGCGCCCACCAGCACGGGATCGAGCGATCGGCGGAGATGTTCGACTTCGGGCAGTTCGGGCATGCGGAGGCGCAGGTCGGTGCGCGCGGAACCCTATACTCGCAGGCTCGACGGCGCGCATGAGGCGCGCTGCGGCACTTCAGGAAGAACCCATGCCCGACGATCTCGACCAGCAGCCGCGCCTGCCCTCCTCGCCCGCGTTCTCGGCCCGATGGAGCGACCCCGTGGCGGCCGTCGGCGAGGTGCGTCGCGCGGTCGACCGGCTGCGCGAGGAGATCCACCGGGCGATCGTCGGCCAGGACGAGGTGGTCGATCAGGCGCTGCTTGCGATCCTCTGCGGCGGCCACGCCGTGGTCGAGGGCGTGCCGGGCCT
The DNA here is from genome assembly GCA_044341665.1 of Phycisphaerales bacterium. Classification (GTDB taxonomy): domain Bacteria; phylum Planctomycetota; class Phycisphaerae; order Phycisphaerales; family SM1A02; genus QWPT01. The sequence continues at coordinate 10,087 of JBIIRG010000012.1, forward strand.
GGCCAAGACGCTGCTCGTGTCGAGCCTGGCCAAGACCCTCAGCCTCGGCTTCTCGCGCATCCAGTTCACGCCCGACCTCATGCCGAGCGACATGACGGGCACCGAGGTGATCCAGGAAGACAAGGTCACGGGCTCGCGCGGGCTGCGCTTCGTGAAGGGCCCGATCTTTGCCAACATCGTGCTGGCCGACGAGATCAACCGCACGCCGCCCAAGACGCAGGCCGCCCTGCTCGAGGCGATGCAGGAGCGGCAGGTCACGGCCAACGGCGTGCAGTACCGCCTGCCTGCGCCGTTCTTCGTGCTGGCCACGCAGAACCCGATCGAGCAGGAAGGCACCTACCCGCTGCCCGAGGCGCAGCTCGACCGCTTCATGCTCAACATCAAGGTGAGCTACCCGAGCGAGGCCGAGGAGATCGAGATCGTGTCGCGCACGACGTCGACCGGCCTTGCCGAGCCGTCGCCGGTGCTGACGGGCGAGGACATCCTGCGGATGCAGGCGCTGGTGCGCGACATTCCCGTGGCCGAGCACGTGGTGCGGCACGCGATCCACATCGTGCGCGCAACGCGCGTGCGCGAGGAGGGACAGGCGCTCAAGGTCTGCCGCGACTACCTCGCGTGGGGCGCGGGTCCGCGCGCAAGCCAGTTCCTCGTGCTCGGCGCCAAGGCGCGCGCGCTGCTCGAGGGCGCGACGCACGCGACCGTCGACCATGTGCACGCCGTGGCGCTGCCCATCATGCGCCACCGCATCGTCACCAACTTCAACGCCGAGGCCGATGGCGTCAAGAGCGACGATGTCGTGCGCCTGATCCTCGAGGCGGTGCGCAGCGAGGGCTCGTCGCGCGCCCTCGATGCCGTGACGCGCTGATGCGACCGCTCCGTTGAACCAGTCCGATCCCTTGCGAGGAACCTCGTGGCGAATCCGCGCCAGCCGACCGACCGACCTGCGATGCGCGCGGAGCAGTACCTCGCGCCCGAGACGCTCGCGCAGCTCGCGCCGTTCGAGCTGCGGGCGCGCATGATCGTCGAGGGCGTGATGAGCGGCATGCACCGCTCGCCGTACCAGGGCCTGGCGGTCGAGTTCGCGGAGCACCGACAGTACGCGCCCGGCGACGGCATCCGCCAGATCGACTGGAAGGTGTTCGCGCGCACCGACAAGCTGTACGTCAAGCGCTACGTGCAGGAGACGAACCTCGACGTGATGGTGCTCGTCGACCGCTCTGCGTCGATGCGCTACGGCACGCTCGAGGTCAAGAAGGGCTGGGGTGGCACCGACGCGAGCCGCGGCACGGGCAAGTGGACGAAGTTCGACCACGCGACCGCGACGGCGGCGGCGATGGCCTACATGTGCCTGCAGCAGGGCGACCGCGTGGGCCTCGGGCTCTTCGACGAGGAGGTCCGCGCGCAGGTCAAGCGCTCGAGCCAGCGCGACCAGTGGCGCGCGATCGTGGGCGCGCTCAGCGGCGAGCCTGTGGCGGGGCGCGCGCAGATCGGGCGGTCCATCGACCAGATGCTCGCGCGCGTGACCAACCGCGCGCTGTTCGTGATCGTGTCGGACTTCCTCATGCCTATCGACGAGCTGCGCTCGGCTGCGGCGCGGCTGGCGCATCGCGGGCACGACGCGATGCTCGTGCAGACGCTCGACCGCCAGGAGCTGCGCTTTGACCTCGATGCGCCCGGGCGGTTCGAGGGTCTCGAGGGCGGCGAGGCGGTCGAGACCGATCCGCGCGCGGTGCGCGAGGCGTATCTCGCCCTCATGCGCGAGCATGTGGAGCAGGTCGACCGCGTGGCGCGTTCGTTCGGCGCCGATGCGCTGGTGTGCGACACGCACGAATCGGTCGGACCGGTGCTGGCGGCGCTCCTCGACCGGCGCATGAGCTTCAGCGGGAGGCGCGGCTGATGGGCTTCCTGCACCCCGCGATCGCATGGGTCGGCGTGGCGTCGGTGGCGCTGCCGATCATCATCCACCTCCTGTTCCGCAGGCGTCGCGTGGCCATCGAGTGGGCCGCGATGGAGCTGCTGCGCGAGGCGGTGCGGCGCACGAACCGCAGGCTGCGCTTCGAGCAGTGGATTGTCCTTGCGCTGCGGTGCCTGGCGCTGCTGGCGGCGGGGCTCGCGATCGCGGTGCCCGTGCTCGATGGCGGCGCCGCTGCGGGCGATGTGCGGCGGCTGGTGATCGTCGTGGTCGACAACGGTCCGACGAGCGCGCTCCGCGTGGGCGAGGAGAGCGAGCTGGCGCGCATGGTCGACGAGGTTCGGCGCATGCTGCTCGACGACGCCGCGCGTGCGGGTGCGTCGCGCGATCGCGTGGGCGTGGTGCTTGCGTCGGGCGTGCCTGCGCTGGCGCTGGCGCCGACGGGCGACGCGGGTGCGATCGAGCAGGCGCTGGCGCGGCTCGAGACGTCGGAGATGCCGAGCGCGCTGGCCGAGGCCGTTGCCTTGGCGCAGGCCACGATCGACGCCGAGAAGGCCGCGGGCCGCGCTGCGGGCGAGCTGCCGCGCATCGTGGTGGCGAGCGCGTTCAGGCGGGCGAGCGTGGCGGAGGGCGCAGCGGTTGCGGCGCCCGATGCGCCCGCGGTTGGCGCTGCGGCGCGCACCGAGGTCGTGGCGCTTGTTCCCGCGCAGGATGTACCGGGCGATGTGCGGGTGGCGCGCGTGGACGCGCGTCCGGCTCCCGCCGGCGATGCAGTGATCGTGCGAGCGCTCGTGGTGCGCGAGGGACCGTCGCTCGAGGCGGCGCAGACCTTCGTGCGCGCGACGGCGGAGGGCATGTCGCAGCCGCCCGCGCGCGCGGTCATGTGGGAGAAGGGCCAGGCCGAGGCGACCGTCGACTTCCAGCTCGTGCCTGCGGCGCTTGCCGAGGGCGTGCGGCGGATCGGCGTGGCGGTGACGGTGGACGACGACCGCTTGGCGCTCGGGAACGCAGGATTTGCCGCCGTGGATGTGCGGCGGGAACTCGAGATCGGCGTGGTCGGGCGGCGCGTGTCGCTCGATGCGTCGGATCTCGAGCGCGTGCCGGCGTCGCTGTGGGTGTCGCGCGCCCTGTCGCCTGGCGTCGGTTCGGGCATGCGCGTGCGCGACATCGATCCCGCTGCGTGCGATGCGCGGGCGGTGCTTGGCCTCGATGCCGTGGTGCTGGCGCGGCCCGACCTCGTGTCGCCCGATGCGTGCGATGCGATCGGAACCTTCGTGCGCTCGGGCGGCGTGGCGATCGTGATGCCTGCCGGTGAATCGAGCGCGCAGTCGTGGGGGCAGGCCGTGTTCTCGCGCCTGGCGGTGCCCGTGCGCGTGTCGGCCGAGGCAGTCGACCGCGAGCCCGCGCTGCGGCTTGCCGAGGAGCAGGCGCCGTCGACGCTGCTCGCGTCGATTGGTCCCGAGCTTGCGGCGCTCGCGGCGCCCGTCGAGTCGCGGCGGCTTGTCGAATGCAGCGGATTCGCGCGCGGCGAGGTCGTGCTTGCAAACTCCGATGGCTCGCCGTTCGTGCTGGCGCAGTCGCCGCGCGGCGACGATGGGCGCGCGACGCGCGGCCTCGTCATCGTGTTCGCGTCGGCGCCCGAGCTCACGTGGACGAACCTTCCCGTGAAGCCGCTCATGGTGCCACTCTTCCAGGAGATCGTGCGCGCGGGCATCCAGATGGCTGCAGGCCGCAACGAGGTGCTCGTGGGTGAACGCATGTCGGGCGAGCCGAACGCGCTCATGCGCGATGCGCGCGGCGCGACGCTGTCGCTCGCTGCCGACGGCCGCAGCGCGGAGCCTGTGTCGCGCACGGGTCTGTGGCGCTCGGATGCCGGTGCCGTGGTCGCCGCAAATCTGCGCGGCGAGAGCCTGGCGCTCGCGCCCACTGCGGTCGATGCGGTGCGCGCGTTCCTGTCGCCCGTCGGCGATGTGCGCGTGCGCGAGGTCGATGCAGCAGCGCAGTCGGTCGAGGCGCGCGGCGCTGCGGACTGGTCGTTCGCGCTCCTGGTGGCGGCGCTCGCGCTGCTCCTCGTCGAGGGCGTGCTCGCCCGGATCTTCTCGCATGCGTCGGTGCGCCGTGCGCAGCCTGTCGAGGCGGCGGTGGCCATCGTCGGTCGCGTGCGGCCGCGACAGCAGCCCGTTGCAGCGGGAGGCCGCGCATGAACGGCGGCGCGTTCGAAGCGTTCCTGCTCGATGTCCTCGTGCGCGTGGCGGTGACGGGCGATGTGCCCGCCGACGCGAGCTCGATCAGCGTGGTGTTCGAGCGGCCGCTGCCTGCGTGGGCGTGGCTGCTGGTCGCGCTCGGCGCGGTCGCGGTGGCGGTGTGGAGCTATCGCCGCCTGCAGGGCGCTGCGAAGCCGATGTCGCGCGCGCTGCGGACGACGCTCGTGATCCTGCGTGCGACGGCGCTCGTGCTGCTGGCGGTGCTGATCTCGGGCCCGAGCGTGCGCTTCGAGCGCGCGCGCGTGGAGCCCGACCGGCTCGTCGTGCTCGTCGACCGAAGCCGCTCGCTCGAGATCGCGGATGCCCCAGGCGGGCGCACGCGCGAGGAGCAGCTTGCGTCGGTCCTGCGCACCGCCGAGCCGATGCTCGCGCGCGTGGCCGGTGCCGACGCCGCCGCGGCTCCCGTCGATGCGGAGCCCGGCGCCCGCAAGGCGAAGAGCCTCGATTTCGTCGGCTTCAGCGGCGGCGCGTTCTCGCTGCCGGTCGCTGGCGCGAAGGCTGCCGACGCGCTCGGCCGCGCCGAGGGCGAGCGGACCGATCTCGACGCCGCGCTGCGTCAGGCGCTTGCGCGTGGCGCAGGCCAGCCGGTGAGCGGCGTCCTCGTCCTGAGCGATGGCCGTTCGGTGGTGCCTGTGTCGCCCGAGACGATGCGTGCGCTCGAGCGCGACCAGGTGAAGGTGTTCGCCGTGCCGCTCGGCTCGAGCGAGCGGATCGGCGATGCGGCGATCGTGGCGACGTCGTCGCCCGCGCGCGCCTTCGTGCGCGACCGCGTGCCGGTCGAGGTGCGCGTCGACCGCGGCGGCATCGCGGGTGAGCTCGCCGTGCGCCTGGTCGATGTGGCGACGGGCGCCGAGATCGCGCGCAAGTCGATGGATGCAGGGCAGTCGACGGGCGAGGAAGTCGTCGTCCTCGACGCCGCCGGCAGCGAGGCTGGCGCGCGGACATGGCGCGTGGAGCTCGTCGCCGCGCGCGCCGATCTCGTGCGCGAGAACGACACGCGCGAGCTCTCGGTCGAGTTCGTCGACCGCGCGCTGCGGGTCCTCTACGTCGAGGGCTCGTCGCGCTGGGAGTACCGCTACTTCAAGAACCTCCTCATGCGCGAGAAGGACGTCGAGAGCTCGATCATGCTGCTCTCGGCCGACCGCGACTTCGCGCAGGAGGGCAACATGCCCATCGCACGCCTGCCGCGCACCAAGGAGGAGTTCGCGCAGTACGACCTCTTCGTGTTCGGCGACGTGCCGAGCGGGTTCTTCTCGCCCGACCAGCTGGCGGTGATCCGCGCCGAGGTGGCCGAGCGCGGCGCTGGACTCCTGTGGATCGCGGGCGAGCGATCGACGCCGTCGTCGTGGGAGTCGACCCCGCTTGCCGACCTGTTCCCGTTCCGTCCGCCGCTCGCGCTCGAGGCGCGCGCCGGCGTGAGCATCGTGCGGCCGACTCCGGTGGCCGAGCGCCTTGGCGTGCTGCGACTGTCGGACGACGACGACGGCTGGCCCGACGTGCTCACGAGCAGCGACGTCGTGTGGCCGCGGCTTCGCTACGTGCAGAGCGTGCCGCGCGCGCGGCTCAAGCCGACCGCAGAGGTGCTGGCCGAGGCGCAGGGCGTGGGCGCTGCAGCGGTCGAGCCGTCGGCGCTGGTCACGCGCATGCGCTTTGGTGCGGGCGAGATCGTGTACGTCGCCACCGATGAGATCTGGCGCTGGCGCTACGGCCAGGGCGAGCGCTACCCCGAGCGATTCTGGGTGCCGCTCGTGCGCATGCTTGCGCGCGAGTCGCTTGCGCGCGGCGAGAACCGCGCCGTGCTCTCGGTGGAGCCGTCGCGTGCGGTGCCCGGCGAGTCGGTCGTGGTGACGCTGCGGCTTGCCGACGAAGAGGCCGCGTCGTCCGGCGCGGCCACGGTGCCTGTCGAGATCGTCGATCCGTCGGGAACTTCGGTGGCGCGCGTCGACCTCGTGCGCGAGGGCGCGACGGCGACGGCCACGCTGCCCGTCGAGAAGGTCGGCGTCTTCCGCGCCGTGGCCAGCGATCCCGCGTTCGGGCGCGCCGAGGGCGCCTTCGAGGTCGTGCGGCGCGACGACGAGCTCAGGCGCGGCGACACCGATCATGCGCTGCTTGCCGAGATCGCGCGGCGCACGGGCGGTGCGGTGCTCGACGAGCGGTCCATCGCCGGCCTCGCCGAGCTCCTTCCCGATCGTTCGCGCGAGACCGATGAGAGCGTGCTGCGTACGCTCTGGGACTCGCCTGCGGCGCTCGTGGCGCTCCTGGTCTTGCTTGGATTGGAGTGGATCGGACGACGCGTGCTGCGGCTGGTGTAGGCGTGAGGCGATGACGGCAGAACGACCGTGACAACACGACGATGACGGATCAACCCCACAACCCCGACGGCCACCTGAACAACGCGCCGACGTCCGAGACGGTGCGCGGCGTCGTGCGGCTTGCGTCGCTGGCGCGCGCGCTGCGCGTGACCGGTGCGGTCTCGTCGCTCGTGGTGCTGGTGGTTGCCTGCGTGGCGGGCGCGGCGGCGGTCGATGCGGTGGTGCGGTTTCCCGCGGCGCTGCGCGGCGTGATCCTCGCCTGCATCGCGTTTGCGGTGGTCGTGGACCTGCGCCGCTTCGTGCTGCCGGCGCTGCGGTTCAGGCCGCAGCCGGTGGAGCTCGCGCTGCGCATCGAGCGGATGCGGCCCGAGCTCGCGGGCAAGCTGGCATCGGCGGTCGAGTTTGAGCTGTCGGGCGCGGCGCGTGGCAGCGCGCTCGCCGCGCGGGCGGTGCGCGACGCAGAGGAGCGCTCGGCGGGCGCTGCGCTCGGGCGCGTGATGCGCCTCAAGCCCACGGTGCTGCGCGCATGCGCTGCGCTCGGATGCGCGGTGGCGGTGCTTGCGTTCGCCGTGGTCGAGCCGTTGTCGGCGTCGATCGCGGCGCGGCGCGTGCTGGCGCCGTGGAGCGATGCGGTGTGGCCGGCGCGCACCGCCCTCGAGGCGCTTGTCGCCGATGGCTCCGTGGCTGCGCGCGGGCGGCCGTTTGCGCTGCGCGCGCGCATGACGCAGGGCGAGGCGGCGCGCGAGCGCGTGCGCGCGGAGTACCGCTTCACGCGCGACGGCGCGGCAGGCGAGTGGATCGAGGTTGCGCTCGCGCGGCAGCCCTCGGGCGTCTTCGAGCGGTTCGTCGATGCGGAGGGTGACGCCGTCGAGGTGCGCTTCCGGACAAGCGATGCGGTGACCGATGTGGCGAAGGTGCGCCTGGTTGCGCCCCCCGCGGTCACGTCGCTGCGCGCGCGCATCGAGCCGCCCGCCTACGCGTCGGCGTCGGTCTCGGCGCGCGAGGTCGACCTCGGCGACGGCGGCGATTCGCGCGGCATCATGCGCGACCCCGTGCTGGAGGGGAGCGCGGTCCGCGTCGACATCCGCGTATCGCGCGAGGTGCCCGTCGTGGCGGGTGCGGCTGCGGATGGCGCGCGACCGTCGGTGATGGTGACGAGTGCGGCTGCCGGCACCGGCGCCGGAATCGACGACACGGCCGAGCCGAGCGCGCGCGCGATGGATGTGACGGTCGATCCGGCCGACCCCACGCTGTGGACGGTGTCGTGCGAGGCGACGGCGCCCACGCGCATCTCGATCCAGCTCGTCGACGCCGACGGCATCGAGGCCGACGACGAGGTTGTGCTGGCGTTCGACACGCTCGCCGACCGTCCGCCGACTGCGACCGTGGCCGAGCCGCTACAGGACGAGTCGGTGGTGGTCGATGCGCGCATCGCGATGCGCTCCGAGTCGCGCGACGATCTCGCGCTCACCAAGGCGGGCATGGAGATCGCTACGCGCATCGGCAAGGATGGCGCCGAGAGCCTCGTGTTCGAGGAGCCCGCTGCGATCGACGGCGTCTCGACCGAACAGACCGTGGAGCGCACGCTCGAGCTTGCGCGCCTCAAGTTGTCTGCCGGCGATTCGGTGGTGCTGCGCGCCTACGCCGAGGACGCGCTCGCGTCGCATGGGCGCGTGCGCAGTGCGCCGCGCGTGCTGCGCATCGTGGGCGAGGAGGAGTTCGAGCGGCAGATCCGCGGCGTGTTTGCCGGCGTGCGGCGCGATGCGATGCGCGTGGACGAGCGTCAGGGCAAGGCCCGCGACGCGCTCGAGCGCGACCCCGCCGAGCGCGGTCTTGGCGAGGCGCAGGCCGCGGTGACCGATGGTGCCGCCCGCATGCGCGAGGCGATCGAGCAGGCGATGGAGCGGCTCGAGCGGAACGGCCGCGAGGAGGGTGTGCTCTCGGAGCTCGCAGCGCAGGCGCGCGAGCTCGCGGGCGCAGCCGAGGCCCGCAGCGCCGAGGCGAACGAGGCCATCGAGCAGGCACAGGCGGAGCCCGACGCGACGCGGCGCGAGGAAGCGCTGAAGGACGCCGCGGCGCGCCAGGAGGCGGTGCGCGAGGAACTCGAGGATCTCGTCGGACTCCTGGACCGCGATCAGGATGCCTGGGTGGCCAAGCGGCGCCTCGAGGCGCTCGCCAACCGCATCCGGCAGTCGGCCCGCGAGACCGATCAGGCCGCGCGTCGCTCGAACGGCGAAACACGGGAGCAGCTGTCGCCCGACGCGCGCGCGGAGATCGATGCGCTCGCCGAGCGCCAGCAGCAGGCGGCCGACGAGGCGGAGCAGGTGGCCGAGGCGCTTCGCGACCGCGCGCAGGAGCTCAAGGAGGCTGATCCTGAGCAAGCCCGCGCCCTCGAGGAGGCTGCGCAGGCGATGGAGGATGGCAAGGTCCGCGAGGAGATGGAGCAGGCGGCCAAGGACGCCGAGCGCAACCGCCTCGCGCAGTCGAAGGAAGCGCAGGACCGCGCCGCGTCGGCGCTCCAGAAGGCTGGCGAGGCGCTCTCCGAGGACCGCAAGGTCCGTGCGGAGGAGCTCGCGCGCGAACTCGAGTCGCTCGCGGATTCGATCCGTCGCCTGATCACGGAGGCCGAGGACACGCGCGACGAGGTGGCGCTCGTCGACGCGAGCGCCGAGGCGGCGGACGACCGCGAGCGCGCGGCGATCGGTGCGGGCAAGCTTTCGCAGAACACACGCGGCGTGGCCGGCGACGCCCGCGCATCGGGGCGCGAGGCGGCGCGCGTGGCACGCACGCTCGATGGCGCCGCCGCGAGCCTCGGCAAGGTGGCGGGCAACCTGCGCGCCGAGCGCTACGACGCAGACGACACCGGCCTCGCGATGGAGGCGGCGCTCAAGTCGCTCAACGACGCGCTCGGCGAGGCCGAGGAGGCGGCCGAGCGCGCCGAGCAGCGCGCCGAGCAGGAGAAGCGCGAGGAACTGCTCACGAAGTACCGCGACTTCCTCGAGCGTGAGGCGTCGATCCGCGCGTCGACCGAGAAGATCGCGCCCGCCGACGCGAAGCCGCTCGCGCGGCGCGAGCTCATCGAGAGCCGTCGCCTCGGCACGGTGCAAGAGGAACTCCGCCAGGCGATCGAGGCGCTCCGCGCAGCCGAGGACGATGTGCGGTCCTCCGACGCGCTTGTCGAGATGCACGATGCGATCGACGCCGCGCTTGTCGACGCCAAGGACCGCCTCGGCGCAGGGAAGCCTGCGGAGGCGATCGCCCCCGTGTCTGACGCGATCGACGGTCTCGCGGCGATCGTCGCCGCGCTCGATGAGGAGAACCAGAAGCAGGACGACGATCCGTTCGGCGAGCAGCAGGGACAGGAAGGCCAGGACGGGCAACAGGGCGGCGAGGGCGAGTCGGCGGGGACGGTGCCGCCGGCCGCCGAGATCAAGATCCTGCGCGCGATGCAGGAGTCGCTGGCCAAGCGCACGCGCGCGCTCGCCGAACGCGCCGATGGCCTCGACGCTGTGGCGCGCGCGCAGGCGATCGCCGAACTCGCGGCGCGTCAGCAGCGGATCGTCGAGCTCGCGGGCAAGATTGCCGACAAGATCGGGCCCGGTCGCAAGGGTCCCGAAATACAGCCGTCGACATCGGAGGAGCCGCCTGACCGTGACGGATCGTCCGACGACGGCCAGTCGCCGTCGGAAAAACCACAATCGGAGGGTGACAGCCGATGAGTGACCGATACTGTTCGGGCATGAGGACTTCGGTCGAGCGCCTTTCGAATCGGACGTGCCTGACCGCGCGCATCGGTCTGCTGTCCGTGGCCGTCGGCATGGCGGGCAATGCGCTCGCGCAGGATGCGGTGTCGTCGCCGTCGACGCCGTCCTCGACTTCGCCATCCATTTCGCCATCGACTCCGCCCGCATCGACTGCTGAGAAGAACCCGCCCCGCTCGCTCGATGATCTGCTCGGGGTGCCGAGTGGTGGTGCAAGCGATGGCAAGCCTTCAGACGCCACCCCTCCGGCCGACAGCGCCGACGACGCGGCGCGCCGCGAGCAGGAGAAGCGGCTCGAACGGTCACTGAACGAGGCGTCGATGCAGGACCTGGTGGCCCGCGCCATCGAGGGCATGAAGACCGCAGCCGACCGCCTCACCGACGCGAAGGATCCCGGGCTCGGAACCCAGCGCGTGCAGGAGGAGGTCGTGCGCACGCTCGATCGGCTCCTTGAGGAGGCGCAGAAGCGCCAGGGCAAGAAGTCCTCCAGCTCGAAGTCGAGCTCGAAGCGCCAGCAGCAGAAGCAGAATGACGGCAAGCAGGATCCGTCCGAGCGCAACGGACAGCAGCAGCGCCAGTCGCGACAGAACGCGGGCGCCGAGTCGAGCGCATCGGATCCCGGTGATGGCGACAAGAGCGATGTCCGTGACGACGCCGTTGCCGAGACCTCCGAACTCAACGAGACGCGCATCGAGTGGGGACAGCTTCCCGAGCGCGTGCGTGAACTCGTCCTGCAGGGCCGCCGCGACCGTGTCTCGACGATCTACGAACGACTCACGCGTGAGTACTACCGCAGGCTCGCGGAAGAGGCCTCGCGATGATGGCTCTGCTCGAGACAGTGATCGTCAACGCTGCGGTGGTTGCATCGCTTCTTCACGCGCCCGCCGCCGATGCGGGGCGGACCGCGGCTCCGCAGGAGCAGACCGCTCCAGTGGCCCCGCCAACGAAGCCGGCACCATCCGCTCCCGCCAAGAACCCCACGCCGCCATCGGCCGGCGGAACCGAAGGTGCCGAGAACGCGCCCGCGGATGCCGAGATCACACCCGCCCTTGAGGAAGCTGTCCGACGCGGCTTCGAGTACCTCCGTCGGCAGCAGAAGCCCGACGGCTCGTTTGGCGAGGGCCGCTACGGCGAGCACATCGGCGTATCGAGCCTGTGCGCGATCGCCTTCATGGCCGACGGAAACGTGCCCGGTCGCGGCGACTTCGCCGATTGCGTGCAGAAGGGGCTCGACTTCGTGCTCTCGCACTCGAGCGAAACCGGACTGCTCGTGTCCGACGAGACGCACGGTCCGATGTACGGCCACGGATTCGCCACGCTCTTTCTCGGCGAGATCTACGGCATGAACAGCCAGGACGACCGCGTGCGCGATGCACTCGTGCGCGCCGTCCAGCTCATCGTCGCGAGCCAGAACGACGAGGGCGGCTGGCGCTACAACCCCGTGCCCGCCGACGCCGACGTCTCGGTGACCATCTGCCAGATCATGGGGCTCCGCAGCGCGCGCAACGCGGGCATCAAGGTGCCCAAGTCGACCATCGACGACGCCATCAAGTACGTGCGCGAGTGCCAGAACCCCGACGGTGGCTTCCGCTACATGCGCGACTCGGGTGGGTCGCTCTGGCCGCGCACGGCCGCAGGCATCGCAAGCCTCTACTACGCCGGCGTGTATGAGGACGAGTCGATCGCGCGAGGCCTCGACTACCTTCGCAAGACCGCGTTCCCGCGCGGCGGCAACGGAGCCCAGCTCGCAGCGGGCTTCATGCAGCCTCACTACTTCTACGGCCACTACTACGCGGCGCAGGCGATGTACCTCGCGGGCGGCGAGCATTGGCGCGCATGGTGGCCTGCCATCCGCGAGGAGCTGATCGCGCGCCAGAACCCCGACGGATCGTGGTCGGATGCTCAGAATGGCGGAGCCTACGGGACCGCCATGGCGCTGATCGTGCTTCAGATGCCGAAGCGCTACCTGCCCATCTTCCAGCGCTGACCGTGCCGTCGACCGCAGCAAGGACCGAGCCCGCCGATGGAAACCAGAGAGCCCTCCCCGCGCCCGATGCCGGCATTCCGAGACACCATCGGCCGCGCCGCTGCATGCGGTGTCGCAGCCGTCTTTACCGCCGTCGGGGTTCTCACGACGCTCGCATCGGCGGCACCGCAAGAGGCGCTCCGCGCACAGGTGCTCACCGCGACAGGCGCATGGGTGGACGGTCCGCTGCGCGGGATCGACGGCGGGCGCTGGCAGATCGGCGATGAGCGCCTGGAGCAAGCCGCGATCGTGGCGTTTGCCGTGTCGCCCATCGATGGTCGCAGCGGCGGCGTCCTTGATGGCAGGATCGCGTCGGGCGCGTCGGTGCTGGAACTGTGGCCGGATCAGCAGCTTCCCGGCACGCTCAAGGTCGTGCAGGGCGCCGCAGTGTGGGAGCATCGTTGGATCGGAACCGTCCCGATCGCGATCGACCGCATCTCGTCGATGCGCCTGCGCGGCAGCAAGCTTCCCGAGCGGCGAAGCGATGCCGACGCGATCATGCTCGCGAACGGCGATGTGCTCACCGGCTTCGTCGAGTCGATCGGTACGGATCTCGCCTATGAGCCGCTCGCAGGCGGTGCCGCCGACGCGGCCGCCTCCGAAGGCGACGCGTCGATGGAATCCTCGCGCCGCGTGAGCCTCGACCGGATCGGCGCCGTCGTCTTCGCTGCAGCAGGTACGACGGACGATGCGTCGATGCAGCTCACCACCGCCGACGGATCGCGCGTACTCGGCCGAAACCTGCGTTACGCGCCATCGACGTCTGGCGGCGCGGGATGGAGCTTCGAACTCGCTGACCCTACGCTTGCGTCGATCCGCCGCGGCGACACTTCCGACAATGCCGCCGCCAATGTCATGAGCGGCGTGCTGGCACCGCAGCGGTTGCATCCTCTCGCGGCATGCGGCCAGCCCGACACGCGCGTTCCTGACGGCGCCTTCCACTACGGCGTCGAGCAGTCGGTGGAGCGCCCCCGCCAGGACAGCACCCTGCCGCAGCTCTCCGAGGTGCAGATCTCGGGGCCCGTCGTCGCCACCTACGCCATTCCCTCTGCGATCGCGGGCGGTCCAGGCGCCATCGAAGGCTCCCTCGTCTTCTCCGCACTCGTCTCGCTCGCCGTGCCCACGCCATCCGACGCCCGCGTCGACGTGCGCATCCAGCTCGGCGACGGCCGCGGTGGCGAGTCCACGCGCACCTCCTTCACGCTCGACGCCCGCACCCCGCGCGTCCCAGTCGTCCTCACCGATCCGAGCGGCCGTGCGACAGCGCTCACGATCGAGCTCGGCGACGGTGCCAACGGCATCGCGGGCGACTCGATCCTGCTCGAGCGCGCGTGCCTGATCGTCGACCGATCCAAGCGGTGACGGCCGCCGCAGCCGCCGGGCGGCGTGGTGCAGCCACGACGGCTCCGCATGCGCATCCCAGCGCAGGACGTGCAGCCTTCCATCATGCGGTTCGAGCGCAAGGCGCACCGTGCCATCCCGACACGTGACGAGCCGCTCGGACTCGGACGGCAGCACCTTCGCGAAACGATCCGCATGGAACCGCTTTCGCCCTGTCGACTGCAGGATGAACGACGGCTTCACGGCGGCGACGAGCTCCCCCACAGCCTCGCGCCAACTGCCGTGATGCGGGAGTTCCATCACATCGCAGTGGAGATCGAGCGCCCCGTCCTTCATCCGCGCTGTAAGCCGGGCCGCGGGCTCGGTCTCGATGTCTCCCGTGAAGAGGATGCGCATGCCCGACGCGTGATCCGCACGCACGACAAGCGACAGATCGTTGTCGCGCGATGTGCGGAAGTCGCGTGCCGGCCACACGACGCTGCAACGGAGCTCCTCGAACTCGACCACGTCGCCCGCCGCCACCTCCCGCACGCGCACGCCCCGCGCCGCGGCGCCCTCGAGCAGCTCGCGAACCGGATGCATGCGCTTGGCCGCACGCACGAACGACCCGTGCACCACGAGCTCGTCCACCGTCGTGAAGCGAATCACCTCGAGCAGCCCACTGAAGTGGTCGAGGTTCGGGTGCGACACGAAGATCGCGCGCACCCGTCCACCCGCCTCGGCGATCGCGGGAAGGAGCGCGCGCGACGACACGCCGCCGATCGAACTCGAACCTCCGTCGAAGAGGATGAGTTCCCGTCCGGCACGCACGAGATACGCAGAGCCATCGCCGACGTCGAACATCGTGAGCTCAAGTGAGCGCGCCCTGTTCGGCTCGCGCGATGCATCGGCATCCATCGCACCTGCGATCATCACACCGACCCACGCACACAGCAGCGCGTAGCCGATTCCCCGCATCCACCAACGCGCTGCGAGAAGCGCGATCACAATCCCGACGAGCGCAACCGCCGCACCGACCGGCGAGCTCACGCCGACCGTCGTCGGCCCGCCAAACCACGCGACGGCGTGGTCGACCAGGACGACCTGCAGCCACGCGGGCACCCACAGCACCGGGCCGATCGGCGCAGTGCACTGCGGAAACACGAACGCGATGACGCCGCCGAGGATCGCCTTCGGGTAGGCGATCACAAGCGTGGCCGTCGACAGCGGCGTGCAGAGGAACGTGAGCAACGTCCCGACGGGCTGCACCGCACCGAAGTGGGCGATCACGACGGGCGTCGAGATCAGGAACGTCGCGACCCCGGCCGCGATCGCGCGCGATGTGAACTCTCCCGCCATCTGGACGATCACCGACAACCCCTGGTCACCCCGGTCCTTCGGCATCCAGTCGAGCCACCGCGCACGCACCGC
>JBIIRG010000365.1:0-2539 GCA_044341665.1 Phycisphaerales bacterium
AAGGAAGTGCGCGCGCACACCGTCCGCCTCGAGGGACTGTCGGGCCACGCCGACCAGGACGACCTCGTCAAGTGGTTCGAGGGTTTCGGCGAGAAGCCCGCGCGCGTACTCATCAACCATGGCGTCGACAGCGCACGCAACGCGCTGGCGGCGCGGCTCACGGGCGAGCTCGGCATCGCGTGCACGCTGCCCGCGCGCGATGCGCCCATCGAGGTGTGAGGCGCATGCACTCCGCCGCACCCGAAACCGCGACCTTCTCGCTGCCGCCGATCCCGGCGCACGTCCGCCGCGTGCTTCTCTTCGTGGCCATGCGCAGCGAGGCCGAGCCGATCGCCCGCGCGCTCGGCGCCTCGTCGGGCGGGCTCGCGCACATCCGCGGCGCAGCGGGTGACATCGACATCGAGCTCCTCGTTCCCGGCGCAGACCCCGTGCTCGGCGTCGACCGGCTCGGCCCGGTGCACGCTGCGTCGGCGCTCACGCGCGCGATCGTGCGTTCACGCCCGGATCTCGTCGTCAACATGGGCACCTGCGGCGGATTCGAGGCGCACGGCGGCCGCATCGCCGACCTCGTGATCGCGCGCGACACGGTGTTCCACGACGCCCGCGTCGCGCTCGACGGCTTCGACCGGCTCGCACGCGCGCACACGCGCCTCTCGCCAAGCGAGGCGCAGCTCGCGGCGCTCGCGGCGCGCATCGACGCGCACGTCGGCCTCGCCTCGACGGGCTCGAGCCTCGACGCGACCCCGCAGGAGCGCGCCCTCTTCGTCGCCACGCGTACGCTCGCCAAGGACATGGAGCTCGCCGCACTCGCCGTCGTCTGCCGCGAGCACGCCGTGCCGCTCGCCGCACTCAAGGGCGTGACCGACCTCGTCGACCATCACGAGCCCACGCACGAGGCGTTCCTGCGGAACCTCGCGCGCACATGCGACCGCATCGCGGCAGCGGCCGCGCCGTTCATCGAATCGCTCGTCGCTTCGTCGTCGCTCGAGTGACGGCGCGGGAACAATCCCGCGCGTCCGCGTCAGTTGTCGACCTTCCCGCCCTTTTCAACGCGGGTGATCGAGAGGTTGTAGAGCGGGTTGCCGCCATTGCGGCCGGCGCCCACGATCAGGCGCAGCGGGTTGGTGCTCGCCTTGCCGCCGTTCACCGCCACGCGGTCCTGCGCGACCATCCAGCGCTCGGTGGCGTTGCCCGCGTACAGCTGCAGGTCGACCGAGCCCCAGTTGCCGAAGAGGATCGTGGCGTTGCCGTCGTCATCGGTGGTCGCCATCGACGGCTTGTCGCTGCGCATGCGGCCGCCGGTGCCGGTGGCAATGACCTCGACGCCCTCGGCGGGCTTGCCGGTCTCGACGTTCATCACGGTGATGAGGTAGGTGCCCTCGCCCTTGGGCACGCTGCTGCAGGCGCCGAGCGCGACGGTGAGCGCGGGAGCAAGGGCGAGAAGGACGAGTGGAAGTCGGAACAGCGTGGAAATCATGGTGCACCTGTGCGTTTGCTCGGGAAGCGTAGCGCAAACCGCGCGCGCTCGGCGGCGGCGCCGCTACTCCTCGTTGAACTCGAGGTCCGTGCCGTAGCTCTCGCGCAGGCCCAGGGTGGCGACCATGGCGAGCGGCATCACGAGCACGCCGACCACGAGCGCCGCCTGCCACGGCGAGTCCCACGCGCCGCTCAGCCAGAGCCAGAGCCCGCCCGTCCACGCCGCCGACCAGCGCACGACATTGGGCGCGGTCGTCGCGGCCGTGCCGCGGAGGTTCGTGCCGAACTGCTCGGCCGAGATGGTGGCGAACACCGCCCAGTAGCCGCTCGCAAAGCCCACGAAGCAGATCACGGCGTAGAAGGCCGCAAGCGAGTTCGCGCCGACCGTGAAGTACATCGCAAGGCCCGCCAGCGTGAGCGCGTGGAAGACCGCGATCGCCCGCCGCCGCGACTTGAGCCACTGGCTGAGCAGCCCGCTGCCGAGGTCGCCGAGCGCGAGGCCGATGTAGCACCACATGATCGCCTTGGCCGGGCTCGGCTTGTCGGCCTCGGGAAGGCCGAGGCTCGGCATGATCCGGTCGCAGTACTTGACGAGCACGCCCACCACGAACCAGATCGGCACCGCGATCAGCACCGTCGACAGATACCGCTTGAGCCGCTCGGGCGGCCAGAAGAGCAGCCAGAACGCGCCGCGGTGCCGCACATGCGCATGCTCCGCCTTCAGGAACATGCCGCTCTCGACCACGCCGATCCGCAGCGCGAGGAGCGCCAGCCCCAGCACGCCGCCGATGATGAACGCGGTGCGCCAGTCGAAGAGCTGCGTGACGAAGTAGCCCGCCACCGCCCCGAGGATGCCCACCGCCGCCACGAAGGTGGTCGCCAGCCCGCGCCGCTCGCGGCTCACGAGCTCCGAGACCAGCGTGATGCCCGCGCCGAGCTCGCCCGCGAGGCCAAACCCCGCGACAAACCGCAGCACGCCGTACTGGGTCGTGTCGGTCACGAACGCATTGGCCAGGTTCGCGAGCGAATAGCACAGGATCGAGCCGAACAGCACCTTCAGGCG
>JBIIRG010000366.1:0-2537 GCA_044341665.1 Phycisphaerales bacterium
CATGGTCCCGCGGATCCCCATGAATCTCTTCCGTCGCGTGACATCGGGCGGGGCCGTGCTCGCAGAGCTCGACGGCCTGCGCGCGGTGGCGATCCTGCCCGTCGTTCTCTTCCATGCCACGCTCTCGCTCTACCTAAAGGGCGCCGAGGGGCAGGTGTCTGCGCTCACCGGCAGCACCGACGTGTTCCGCTCGCCGCTCGGCTGGGTGGTGGCGCACGGATTCCTCGGCGTGCAGCTCTTCTTCGTCATCTCGGGATTCGTGGTGGTGCTGCCGTTCGCGCGGGCGCGGCTGCTTGGCGAGCGCCCGCCGAGCCTTGCGCGGTACTACCTGAAGCGCATCACGCGCATCGAGCCGCCGTATGTGATCGCGCTCGCGGCGTTCTTCTTGGGCACGCTGATCATCGCGCCGGAGAACGCGCATCCCCGCGACTACCTCGCGGGCCTCTTCTACCTGCGCACGGCGCTCTTCGGCAACGAGCCGTGGGCGTTCTTCATCTCGTGGAGCCTCGAGATCGAGGTGCAGTTCTACCTGCTGGCGCCGTTGATCGCGGCGGTGTTCTGGGTGCGGGACCATGCGCTGCGGCGCGCGATCCTGGTGTCCGCCATCGCGCTCGGCGGCTGGTTTGCGGCCGACGTGCGCCTGAGCGCGGTCGAACCCGCACCGCTCGGTGGACCGCTGCAGCACGGCTCGTGGCTCGGGAGCGAGATCGCCTTCTTCCTCGTGGGCGTGCTCGTGGCCGATCTCTGGACGCTCCGCGAGCTGCGCACGGGCGAACGCGTCACCTCGCAGGGCTGGGACGTCGCATGGGTGGCCGGCCTTGTAGCCGTGGTGGCGTCCTACCGCGTGCTTGAGGAGACGCCGCTTGGGATCGCGCTGCTCCTCGGCGGCCTCCTGGCGATGACGCTCGGTGCGTTCCGTTCACGGTGGGTGCGCCGCGCGCTCTCGATACCCATCGTCAGCATCGTGGGAGGTGCGTGCTACACGATCTACCTCTTCCACTTCCTGTGCGTGTCGTTCCTCGGACGATTCCTCGCGCCGTTCACCACGACGGGATTCGAGTGGAACGTGATCGTGCTGGCGCTGCCCTTTGCGATCGTGGTCACGCTCGGATGCCTGTGCCTGTTCCCGATCGTGGAGCGGCCGTTCATGTTCAGCGACTGGCCGCAGCGCGTGGGCGCGTGGCTTCGCAGGACGCGGAGCGATCGCTAGCGGGCAACGAACGAGGCAGCTGCACGCGGGAACTCCGCGATTCACGCACCGGTGGATTCGCTGCACTGAATCGCTGGCCCGGCACTCACTGCGACGCAGGTGCGGTCCAGTGCTGGAGGATCCACGCGAGGTCGCGGCTTCCGACGATTCCGTCGCCGTCGAGATCGTGCGGGGGATACTCCTCGCCAAACGACTGCATGACTTCGCTGAGGTCGCTCGCTCCCACGACCCCGTCTTCATCGAGGTCGCCGAGTGGTCGCGGCGTGGCGAGCTGCACGAGCGGGACTCCTCCGCCGATGGGCGTCGTCGCATCGATCGAGTACTCGATCGACTCGCCGGCAGCGGTCAGGAGCGTCGCGTCCCATCGCGTGCGGACTCCGTCGTCGCGGGTGCGCGTGCCGAGTCCAACCGTCGCGACGAGGGACCCCGGGAATGTCTCAGACACATGCGTGACGAACGCCGATGGCGTGATCACGACCGTGGCCAGCTCGGCGCGAATCGCCGCGACATCCTCCGCAAGGCGCCCGATCGGCGTGTAGCTCACCATACTGGTGGTGGCTCCGAACGCGTCGACCTGCCGCACGCGGCCGTTGACAGGGTTGAAGAGCAGGACCGTGGCGGCGATGCCGTCCTCGCGGATGAATGCATCCGCTTCGAGCACCATCCACGCGGCTCCCGCGAGCGCTTGCGCCGCCGCGATGCGCGCGTGCATCAGCTCCAGGGGGATGGCATTGTCGACCGTCGCGCCGTCCTTGTCGGCAATCACGCGGCCGCTCACGGCATCGACGATCATCCGCGCACCGTCGTTGTAGCGCACCTGGTAGAAGATCATGAAGAACTCGCTCTCGAGGTCGATGCGGAAGACATCGGCGTCGGTGCGGTTCAGCGCGCCATTTGAGAGGACGAGTGCGTCGGGAAAGTCGATCTCGATGAGCGGGATCCGCGCCAGCACCGCAGCGGACTCGAGGTCCTCGGGCGGAAAGATCTCCTCGAGCTCGTCGCCGATGATGGCGCCTGTCGCCGCGTCAATGTCGAGCGTGTAGGCGACGGTGTTGACGAGGTTGACGTTCGACGTGGCGAACACGCGCCCGTCGTTGCGGACGCGCTGCTTGATGCCGAGCAGCGGGCGGGCGGGGTTTGCTGCGCGGGCGATCTCGGCGGCCTGTGGGAAACCGATGTCGCAGCATGCGACACGGGTTGCAGCAAAGACAGCGAGCGCCGCGAGGGGGAGCGCGGTGGAGTGGGCCATCACAGTGCAGGATGTGGGTTCGACGACAAGCCCCTCGACGACAGAGGGACAGTGGGAAACATGGCACAGAGCGCCGTG
>JBIIRG010000367.1:0-2534 GCA_044341665.1 Phycisphaerales bacterium
TGACGATCACGCTGACCAATCGAACACTGGCCGGCTACGGTTCGTTCCTTGTTCCCTCTCTTCGTGGGGCATGGACAGGCGCGCAGCTCATCAACATGTCGGCTTCGGGGGGGCTTTCGTATCCGAGCGACATAACGGCCGTGCTCGTCGACGGAACGGCTGTGCCGACCGCCGACATACCAAAGAACGCATTGGCGCAGATCGGAACCCACTTCGGCGATTTCACGACGGCTAATCCCGACAACGGCAACACGTGGGTCAGGTGGGTTTCCGATGGCGCGAGCAACTCGGGACCGAACTACTTTTCTACGACAAGCTACGACTTTACGGCGAACCCGAACTATCGCATGTGGATCGCGAACGGGTATAACACTACGTCTTCGTTCACTGGCACGATCACGTTGATCGGTGTCACTGGTCCGGCGTACTACCCCGATGCGGACGGCGACGGCTTCGGCGATGGCACCGCGACCCCGTTCTACCCCACTACGGGCACCAGCAGTGGAACCAGCGCGTTCACCTACACCGGTATCCCTTCGGGCTACGTGGCGAACGGCACCGATTGCAACGACAACGATGCTGCGATCAAGCCTGGCGCGACCGAGGTCTGCGACGGCTCGAACGTCGACGAGGATTGCGATGGCGGCGCCGATGACGCCGATCCTCAGGGCAACGCGACGGGCAAGACGACCTTCTACCGCGACCAGGACAACGACACCTACTCGATCAACACGACGGCGCAGTTCTGCGATCTGCCGTCGGGCTACAGCGCGACGCTCTCGAGCCCGGTCGACTGCAACGATACGAACAGCGCGATCAAGCCCGGCGGCACCGAGGTCTGCGACGGCTCGAACGTCGACGAGGACTGCGACTCGCTCTCGGACGACAACGACCCCTCCGCGACTGGCCAGACGAACTGGTACGTCGACGGCGACACCGACGGCTACGGAGCTGGCAGCGCGCGCTCGGCGTGCGATGCGAATGCAGGCGAGGTGTCCTCGAACACCGACTGCAACGACGGCAACGCCGCCATCAGGCCCGGCGCGACCGAGGCGTGCGACGGCTCGAACGTCGACGAGGACTGCGACGGCGGCGCCGACGACGCCGATCCGCAGGGCAACGCGACGGGCAAGACGACGTTCTACGTCGACGCCGACGGCGACACGCACACGACGAGCGCGACGGGCGCCTTCTGCGACCTGCCCTCGGGCTACCGCGCGGCGCTCTCGAGCCCGGTCGATTGCAACGACACGAACGCGGCGATCTATCCCGGCGCTGTCGAGAACTGCGAGAACCTCGGCGTGAACAACGACTGCGACAGCGCGAATGATGCCGCTGAAGCGGTCGACAGCGTGGCGTACTACGTCGATGGCGACGTCGACGGCTACGGCGCTGGCACGGCGACCATGTCGTGCACGGCGATCGGCGGCAGCGTGACGAACAATGGCGACTGCGATGACTCGCGCTCCGACGTCTCGCCAGCTGACCCCGAGGTCTGCGACGGCTCGAACGTCGACGAGGACTGCGACGGCGGCGCCGACGACGCCGACCCGCAGGGCAACGCGACGGGCAAGACGACCTTCTACCGCGACCAGGACAACGACACGCACTCGATCAACACGACGGCGCAGTTCTGCGACCTGCCCTCGGGCTACAAGGCGACGCTTTCGAGCCCTGTCGACTGCAACGACACGAACTCGGCGATCTACCCCGGCGCACCCGAGCTCTGCTCGACGCCGACGGTCGACAACGACTGCGACTCGGACTCGACGGAGATCGATGCCAACGCTGCGGACAAGGTCGCGTTCTACCGCGACCAGGACCTCGACACCTACACCACCGCCACGACCTCGAACTTCTGCCCGGGCACGATCAACAGCGGCTGGCGCCAGACCGCGTCGGGTCAGGCGGACTGCAACGACAACGACGCCGCGATCAACCCCGCCGCGACCGAGGTCTGCGACGGCTCGAACACCGATGAAGACTGCGACGGCGGCGCCGACGACTCCGACCCTCAGGGCAACGCGACGGGCAAGACGACCTTCTACCGCGACCAGGACAACGACACGCACTCGATCAACACTACGGCGCAGTTCTGCGACCTGCCCTCGGGCTACAAGGCGACGCTCTCGAGCCCGGTGGACTGCGTCGACACGAACAACGCCATCTACCCCGGCGCCGTCGAGAACTGCAACAACGACGGCGTGGACAACGACTGCGACGGCGAGGCCAACGCCGACAGCGAGGCCGTCGACAGCGTGAACTACTACGTCGACGCGGACACCGACACCTACGGCTCGTCGGCTGCGACCGCTGTGAAGTCATGCACGGCGATCGCGGGAAGCGTCACGAACAACGGCGATTGCAACGACGCGAACAGCGCGATCAAGCCCGGCGCGACCGAGGTCTGCGACGGCGCGGACACCGACGAGGACTGTGACGGCGGCGCCGATGACGCCGACCCGCAGGGCAACGCGACGGGCAAGACGACCTTCTACCGCGACCAGGACAACGACACGCACTCGATCAACACG
>JBIIRG010000132.1:0-8681 GCA_044341665.1 Phycisphaerales bacterium
CCCGACCGCGCCGGGTGCAAGCACGCGCAAGCACTTCCCGCCCGAACGGCGCGGGGAACCCGCCCCGCGCCTCCCCTGTTCATCCCGTGTAGACGAACTCGATCGGCGCGTCGATGTCGGGGTGCAGGCTCTTGTGGACCGGACAGGTGTGCGCTGCGTTCTCGAGCGCCTCGCGCATCGGGTGACCGGCGGCGATCGGGATTGTGATCACCGTGCGCAGTCCCGCGATGCGGCGCGGCGGAGTCTTCGACATCTCCTTGACCGTGCGCGCATGCATGCCCGCGAGGTCGATGCCGTGCCGCTCGCCGTAGATCCCGAGGATCGTCATCATGCAGGCGGGCAGCGCCGCGGCCACGAGATCGGTGGGCGAGAAGGCCTCGCCCTTCCCGTGGTTGTCGACGGGTGCGTCGGTCAGGATGGTGGACTTCGACGGACCGTGCGTGGCGCTGCAGCGCAGCTGTCCTTCATAGCGAGCAGTGATCTCGACCATCATGAGCCTCCTCGATCGCGGGCGTAGACGTCAGCTTCCATCCGCGGACGCGGCGCGCGCCGCGACAAGTTCCGCATCGGCGTCACGCACATGCTGCGCGAACTCCGCGCGACGCACCCACGTCATGTACACGCCAAGTCCATAGGTCAGCGCCGTCATCGCGACGACGCCAACGCCGATCCAGATCTGGATGAACGCCGCGACGATCACGCCTGCAGGCACGCCAACCCGAAGCACCCACACCATGGCGGCACGCTCGCGCTCGACCTGCGTCGCCTGCGCGCGCCAGTGGGTGCAGGCCTCCTCCGCACGCTCGAGCCGCGACTTCCTCACGCGCGTCCCTGCGGCGCAGCGCGCGCCAGCTGGATGCCCGGATGCAGGAACACGATCTTTCGCGCGCGATAGAGGGCGCCAAGCGCCTGCTTGAATGCCTTCTTGCTGGCGCCGAAGCGGTCGCGGATCGCCTCGGGGTCGCTCGTATCGTCGAAGTTGAGCCGTCCACCCACGCGCTCGAGCTCGGCGAGGATCTGGTCGGACAGCGGCGCCACGCGCGCGTAGCCGGCCGGATCGAGGCTGAGGTCGATCTTGCCATCCTCGCGCACCTGCTTCACGTACCCGCGCATGCCCGCGCCGATGCGCAGCGGCCCGGCGAGGTTGGTGCGGTATAGGAGACCCCTGAACCGACCGTCCACGATCGCGTTGTAGCCGAGGTCCGTCTCGGCGCACACGAGGAGCTCCACCGCAGCCCCGGGCTCGTAGGGCGGGAACGCACGGCTCAGCCGCTTGCTCAGGAACGTGGTGGCGATGATGCGCTCGCCATTCTCATCGAGCACCACCGCCACAACCACATCGTCGCCAACCCGCACCTTCGGCTTCTGCTCGCGGTACGGAAGCAACAGGTCCTTGCCAAGACCCCAGTCGAGGAACGCACCCGCGCTCGGATGCAGTTCCTTCACGCGCATGCAGGCGAACTCTCCCACGCATGCCGTGGGGCGCTCGGTGGTCGCGACAAGGCGATCCTCGGAGTCGCGATAGACGAACGCATCGACCTCGCCCCCCACGCGCAGCCTTGGCGGCACGTACTTGCGGGGAAGCAGCATCTCGCCCAACGCACCACCGTCGACATAGAAGCCGTTGGCCGTCTCGCGCGTGGCGACAAGCGTGTTGATGCGTCCGAGCTCCGCCATGCGGGGCTCAGTCCTCGAGCACGACTTCGGTGATCTTGTCGCCGGCGCGGATGGCGTCGATCACCTCGAGGCCCTTGACCACCTTGCCAAAGCAGGTGTGGTTTCGGTCGAGGTGCGCGGTGTTCTCGCGACCGTGGCAGATGAAGAACTGCGAACCGCCCGTATCGCGGCCTGCGTGCGCCATCGACAGCACGCCACGGTCGTGGCGCTGGTTGCCACCCGTGAGCTCGCACTTGATCTTGTAGCCGGGGCCACCGGTGCCGGTTCCCTGCGGGCAGCCGCCCTGGATCACGAAGTTCGGGATCACGCGGTGAAAGGTGAGCCCGTTGTAGTAGCCCTTGGCGGCGAGATCACGGAAGTTCTTCACGGTGCCCGGGGCGTCGGCATCGTAGAACTCGACGTGCATGTCACCCTTGACGGTCTTGATGGTGGCCTTCGACATAGGGCGGAGATGATAGGCGAACGGCAAAACGCGCGCGGGCTGCCTTTCGGCAGCCCGCGCGTCAGAGTCAATGGTCTTGCCGCTCCGATCAGGGAGCGATGGTCTCCGGCGGGATCTCGAAGGTCTCGGTCTTGACGACCACGCCCTTGCCATCGCGAGCTGTGATCGTGACGGAGGTCACGCCATCGAGCACGATGCCCTGCTGGCGGACGCGGTACTGTCCGAGCTCGGCGAGCGGTCCCTGGGCGCCGACCTCGCCGGCGGGCACCACGTCGATGGGGAAGTCATTCCCCGCGATGGTCGCGGTGAACGTGAGGTCGCCCATCGGGATGATCCAACCCTGGAACTGGATGGCGCCGTCCTCGAGCTCGACCCTGAAACGGTCGGCCGAGATGACGAGGCCCGCCGAGGGGTCGTACATCCCGACCTCGATCTCCTGCGCCATCTGGAGGTGCTCACCCACCATGAAGCCGCCGACGGCGACGTCCATGTCAGGAGCGAGATTCGCCATGAAGTACTCGCGGCTGATCTCCTGGCCAGCGATGCCGATGATCATGGCGCTGAAGCGAGGATCCTGGTTCATCATCACGGCGACGTCACCGACGATGAAGCTGTCGGGAGTCGACCAGTCGCCGAACTCGACGCTGCGCACCGCGCCGATGGTCACGTTCTCGGAAAGCTCGAAGACAAGCCCGAGATCAGGGATCATGTACTCGTTGCCCTGTGCATCGATGTAGATCGTGCCCGCCGTCTTCATCGTCCCGCCTGATGTGAACGGGTACTTCCAGTAGCGACGATTCGGAAGGTTGCTCGGGCTCGTCGGATAGGTTCCGTTCTCGTTGCGGATGCCGATGCGGCCGATCCACTCGACCGGGAGCACGCTGGAGTGCTTCAGGTAGATGTTGCGCGCCAGGAAGAAGTAGTTGTCCTCGATGATGCGCTGGATCTCCGGCATGCGGTCGAGGGCCTCGGGGCCGTCATCGACGGCCTGGGTGCGCGCCTCCGACGTGCTGAAGATCGAGCGGATCGGGCCGAGGCGCAGCGGGCCGCAATCGGGGCACGCGGTCTCGAACACGCGGTCCTTGAGGGCGGCGCGGCTGTCAAGCAGGCGGTCCATGTTCGCGGCCGTGATCGGTCCGAGGGACTTGCCCTCGCTGTCGATCACTTCGGTGCCCTCGACCCCCCACGGAGAACCATTGACCGATGCGGGGATCGTGACGTAGCGGCCCGTCACGCGGAACCGGCGGTTGGCGATGTCGACGTCCCAGATCGGTCCCTCAGTGGCGAACAGCTCGATGGGAACCTTCTGGATCACGACCGTGCCGTCGTGAAGGACGGCAGACTGGGCAAACGCAAAGGTGGCGGCAGAGAGTGCTGCAGCCCCGGCAACCAGACGCGCAACGTGCATTGGTAAACCTCGAACGAAACACCGACCGCGGCAGAGGACGACTATGCCGAAAGCAGGCGAAACCCGAAAACTGTACGGCACAGGACGACAGGCCGCAGACCGATAGTAGAAACACGTCGCAGCCCAACAGACTTGGACGCATCTACCGCCGAACGAGATCAACCATGCCCCCCAAACCGCGCAGAGCAACCTCGACCTACGACATTTCGTCAAGATTTCAGCCCGCGCGCCACCGCAACGCGGCGCGGGCCGCCATTCCTGGCGGCCCGCGCTGATTATCGAACGTGGCAGACGCACCGCGCCCGCGGCTCAGAGCCCGAGGAGCTCCACCCAGTTGAAGGTGAACTCGCGCACCACGTCCTTGGTCACCGCATCGCGGATGACGAAGGTGATGACCGGGGTCGCGACGGGATCCGCGGCCAGGTTCGTAACGTCGAAGGACGACATGTTGAGCGCCGCATCGGGTACCAGCGTGATGGCCGTCTCGGTGGTTCCAAGGCGCGCGTGCAGCAGTTGGCCTGCGGCGGGGACGAGCTCGCCACGGAACTCGAGACCACGGCCCGGTCGGAAGCGCCACGAGTTCGGGAGGACGTGCATCCATGCGCCCGCAGCAGGATCGTAGACATCCGTCGATACGTCGATGCTCTCGGCGAACATCACGTGCTCGCCGATCATGTGCCCTTCGACGGCGACCAGCCTGCCCGCGGGGACCTGGGTGGTGAAGTACTCGCGGCTCACGGGCGAACCTGCAATTCCGATGATGTTGCACGGCATGCGCGGATCCTGGTTCATGACCACCAGGGTCTCGCCCACGATGAACGAGTCGGGCGTGTTCCAGTTGCCGATGGCGGCCGCACGGAGGTTGCCGATCACGATGTTCTCGGCGATCACGATGCTGGCGTACGCGCCCTTCACCATGAAGTCGGGGATCTTGTACTCGTTGCCGGCTGAATCGACGTAGATCGAGCCGTCGGCGATGATCGTGGCACCCGTCGACGTCGGGTAGCGCCAGAACCGGCGCGGCGCGGTCAGACGATGCTGCAGGCGTCGCCAAACGACAACCGCGGCAGACGCGGATGCAGCTTCGACGGGTCGCCGAAACCGATGTTGCAGAGGAAGTTCGCGCGGACAGCCGTCCCCGCAAAGAAGGCAGCGTTGACCTTGTCCTTGTCGAAGCCGGCCATTGGGCCGCAATCGAGGCCGAGCGCGCGCGCCGCCATGATGAGGTAGGCGCCCTGCAGGCTGGAATTGAGGACCGCGGTGGACTCGGCCAGCGGCGGGTTGTTCGCGTACCACGAGCGCGCGTCGGCGTGCGGGAACAACGCGGGCAAGCGCTCGTAGAACTCCATGTCGGTGCCCACGATCGCGGTGACAGGTGCCCCCATCGTCTTGTCGACGTTTCCTGGCGAAAGGCACGGCCTGAGTCGCTCCTTCGCGTCAGCGCTCTTCACGAACACCACGCGCATGGGGCAGCAGTTCGCGCCTGTCGGCCCCCACTTGAGCAGGTCGTGGAGCCGATGCAGCGTCTCATCGGACACGGCGCGGTCCTGCCACGCGCTGAAGGTGCGTGCCTGGAGAAAGAGCTGGTCGAGGGAAGCCTGAGGGAGCGTGTTCATGGTGGGTCTCGCGGTCGGGCGCGGAGTGTAGCCGCGGGCGATCGGGGACAAATCCAAAGGAACGGCGCAATCCGTCGCGATGCGGATCCGTTCCACCACCAGTGCCGATGAGGGCGGGAAACTCCGCAGCACACGGCAGACGCAACCAGAGGAAATCGTGCGGAATCACGCGGAATGTTGTCACGCCGCGGCCCGCGAAAGGAACTCGCAACATGGCAAAGACCACTCACACCATCGTCGCCTCTCTGTTCGCCTTCTCGCTCGCGAGCGCCGCGCTCGCGTTCGTCGAGCCGCCTGCTCCGGGCGGAGACGGTCCCAAGCCGGGCGGCGGCGGTGGCCGCCAGCGCCCCAAGTTCGAGGATCTCGACAAGAACAAGGACGGCTTCATCACCGAGGACGAGGTCACCAAGGAGCAGTGGGAGCGCATGAAGAAGCGCGACAAGGACAACGACGGCAAGGTCTCGAAGGACGAGTTCGGCCAGGGCGGTCGCCCGGGTGGACCGCGTCCCGGCGGCCCCGGCCCGGGCACCCCGCCGGCCCCCGGCACCCCGAAGTGATCCGCCGGAACTCCTGAACACGCACCACGACGGCGCCGCGCACCCGCGCGGCGCCGTTGTATTTGGCGGGCATCCGCGCATCCGCGGCGGCTACGCTGCGCCCATGAAGACCAAGGACGAGATCGTCCGCGACTGGCTCCCCCGCTACACCGGCCGCAGGCTCGAGGACTTCGGCCAGTACGTGCTGCTGGTGAACTTCTCGAACTACGTCGAGATGTTCGCCGAGCGCTTCGGCGTGCCCGTCGTGGGCCGCGACAAGCCGATGCTGTCGGCGACGGCCGAGGACATCACGATCCTCTCCTTCGGCATGGGCAGCGCGATGGCCGCGACGACCATGGATCTCCTCTCGGCGGTCTCGCCGAAGGCGGTGCTCTTCCTCGGCAAGTGCGGCGGCCTCAAGAAGACGAAGATCGGCGACTTCGTGCTGCCGATCGCGGCGATCCGCGGCGAAGGCACGAGCAACGAGTACATGCCGCCCGAGGTGCCCGCGCTTCCGTCGTTCCGGCTGCAGCGCGCGGTCAGCGAGGCGATCATCAAGCACAACCGCGACTACTTCACGGGCACGGTCTTCACGACGAACCGCCGCGTGTGGGAGCACGATGACAGCGTGCGCGAGTACCTGCTGCGCATCCGGGCCATCGGCATCGACATGGAGACGGCGACGATCTTCCTCGTCGGGTTCGCGAACGGCATCTCGAAGGGCGCGCTGCTGCTCGTCTCCGACAACCCGATGACGCCCGAAGGCGTGAAGAGCGCCGAGAGCGACCGCACGGTCACCGCGAAGTTCGTTTCGCAGCACCTCGAGATCGGGCTGGACGCGCTGCGCGACCTGCGGGACTCGGGGCAGAGCGTGAAGCACCTGCGGTTCGAGTAGCGGTCGGCGCGAGCGACGGATCCGCGGCGAGCGCGCGCTTGCGCTCGGGCGTGAACACCCACCAGGCGCGCGGCGGGTTTCCGCGGCATTCGGAGATCGTGGCGAGGAAGACGTCGATCACGCACGGATCGTGCCGCTGCGCCGTCAGCGCGCAGAGCCGCTCGTAGAGCCGGTACGCATCGCGCCGCGCGAGCTGCGCGCGCGAGCGGATCCCGAGCCGCTCGAAGTCGCCGAGGGTGGCCTTGCCGACATTCGCGAGGGTGGAGAGCGGGCCTGGAGTCATGAGGTCGCTTCCACAGCCTAGCGATGACCCGTAGAGCGCCGACCCTTCGCCTTCGTGTTCAATACGAACCACTCGGCGACTTGCTCCTCGGTCCGCTTGCCCGCGGCAAGCGCGTAGAAAGTCTCGTAGGCGTCGGCCTGCGAAGCGACGACCTTCCAGCCATTCAGCTCCAGAAGAAGAAACGACGCCACGAGCGCAGCGCGCTTGTTCCCGTCGTTGAAGGGGTGGTTGCGTGCGATGCCGAACGCGAGTGCAGCAGCCAGCTGCTGAACGCTCGACTCTGGCTCGTAGTTGGCTCGATGCACACAGCGCGCCATCGCCGACTCGAGCAGGCCTTCGTCGCGGACGCCGTCAAGCCCGCCATGTTCGGCAAGCGACTCGCGGTGGAGCGCCCGGACCGCCTGAAGCGAGACGAATCGAATGGACGTAGCACGCGAGTTCTCGCGGGCGGGCTTCGATCGCTTCGACCTCGCTCCGGCAGACTGACTGGCCTTCTTCTTTGGCAATCGACTCATTTCGCGAGCTTCCTGAGCGTGCTCCGGTACCGCTTCATCACCGATCGTCCAGCCTTGAGCTCTTCTTCAAGCGCGGGATCGTACGGAGTCAGTTCGATGCCGCGGGGAGTCTCGACGACATGCAGCTCGTCGCCGCGCTCGAGGCGTAGCCGCACCGCGATCTCCTTCGGAATGATGATGCCGAGAGAATTCCCGATGGAGGTGACCTTGAGTGCGCTCATAGTCTTCAGTATAACGTTCGTTGAACGTCGGGCAAGCGGCCCGCCGGAATCGACGCGACTTCGATCCATGCCCCTTCCGCAGACGCTCCCCGCATCCTCCTACCGCCGTGTCCCGTGGAAGAACGGGCTCGGCTCGACCCTCGAGATCGCGACCGACGCCGAAGCGCCGGGCGGCGCGTGGACCTGGCGCCTCTCGTTCGCCGATGTCCCGGCGCGCGCGCCGTTCTCGCGCTTCCCCGGCATCGACCGCCATATTGCAGTGCTCGACGGCGCGGGCATGACGCTAGAGCACGCGGGGCGGCGCATCCGCGTGCCGTGCGAGGGCGCGGCGTATGCGTTCGCGGGCGAGGACGATGTCTTCGGCGAGCCCGATGGAGCCGGCGTGCGCGACGCGAACCTGATGCTCGACCGCTCGCGCTGGCGCGGCTCGCTTGAGATCGTGCGGCTCGACGGACTGCGTGAAATCACCATCACATCCGAGTTGTCGCTGATCCACCTCGCACACGCCCGCGATTCCGCGGAATGTTCCGTCAAGGGCGAATCCCTCGTGCTCCGGGCGGACTCCACGCTTCTCTGCTCGGGCCGCGCCGTCATCCGAGCAGCGCACGGTACGCTCGTCATCGCCCGCATCGAAAGCCTCGGAACCACGCCATGAAGCACGCCGCCTTCGCCCTCACCGCCCTGCTCGCCGCCTGCACCACGCCCCCCGCCGGCACGCGGGTGTCCGACGCAGCCCCAGGCACCGTCGCCTACGACCGCGATGTGTTCCAGACGCTGCTCGGCAACCACGAGCTCATCCGCCGCGAGTTCCGCGAGGTCGACGGCGGCATCGAGTCGGTCACCGAGTCGGACAACGCCGAGGTGGCCGCGCTCATCCAGGACCATGTCGCCGCCATGAAGGTGCGCGTCGAGCATGGCCGCGCCATCCGCGTGTGGGATCCGATGTTCCGCGAGATCTTCGCCAACGCCGACAAGATCCGCTTCGAGTACGAGAACACGACGAAGGGCGTGAAGGTCCGCGAGGTCTCCGACGACCCCTATGTCGCGCGGCTCATCCAGGCGCACGCCAAGGTCGTGAGCGGCTTTGT
>JBIIRG010000368.1:0-2531 GCA_044341665.1 Phycisphaerales bacterium
TCGCGCTCGTAGGCCTTGAGCACGGCCGGCAGCATCTCGTACACGGCTGCGAAACGCCGTGCCGCGAGCTGGGTGCGCGCGAGCGCGACCTGCTCGGCCATCCACCGCGGCGGATCGCTCTTGGCAGCGCCCATCGCCTCGAGCATCCGCATGCGCGTCTCGCGAAGCCGCAGCGCTGCAGCGGGCGCCTGCGGCCACTCCCGCGGCTCGACCGCAGCCAAGGCGCTCGCGCGCGCGTCGAGGAGATCGACCGCCTGCTGCGTCCGGCCAAGCTCGTACTGCACCTCGGCGAGCGACAGCTCCACCGCGGCAACCTCGAGCGGCGTCCCGTCCTTCAGGACCTCGAGATCGGCGTCGGAGAGGAGGAGCGCCGCCTCCGAAAGCCGCTTGGCGTCGCGCTCGATCTCGGCGAGCAGCACGAGCGTGACAGCCAGCCGCCGACCGCCCGCTGCCGCCCGCGCGCTGCGCGCCTCGCCTGCGAACTTCAGCGCGTCGGACTTGAGCGCTGCGTCGACCTTCGGATCGACGAAGGGCAGCCGACGCGAGCTCCACATGAGCTGCGCCACCGCGTGCAGCGCATCGCCCAGCGTGGCGCTCGTAGGGTCGAGCACGGTCCGCGCGCGAACGAGGAAGTCGGTCGCAAACGTCAGGTCGCGGTAGAGCTCGCCGGGGCTCGCGGCCGACGGCTCGCGCGCGAGCGCCTCGACCACCGCGAGGGCGACCGCGATGTACTTCTCCTCGGGAACGGCCTTCGACAGCTCGTCGAGCGCGCCGCCGCGGAGCGCCTCGCGCGCAAGCGTCGTGGTTGACCCTCCGATCTCGATCTGCGAGCTCCGGAGGAAGCTGCCGATCAGCGCATCGGCCGCCTTCTCGCTGCGGACGCGCGCGTCATCGATGACCTTCGCGCTTGCTGCGGCGGCAGCCACCTCCGCCTCGACCGCGCTGATGCGGCTCGCGGCGTCGGCGGCGGCTGTCTCGGCGGCCTTCTTCTCGGCGAGGTAGCGCACCTCGGCCGCGGCGCGCGCGTCACGCTCGTTCTCAAGGCGCGTCCACAGCCAGGCGCTGGTCGCGATCGCCAGCGCGGCGGTGGCCGCGAAGGAGATCGCCACGACCGGCGCCCCGCGGCGGGGCGGCTCCACATCACCGAGCAGCGCCCGTCGTTCCTCGTAGCTCATCGCGCAGACTCCTCTCGACGAGCCGCATCATGCGGCGTGGCTTGCATCGCAACGCTTCGGGACACCGTGTCCGACTCAGCACCACCACGGCTTCGCGGCGGGTTCCTCGATGATCGCCTCGGCCAGGAAGGCTGCGGCGCGCTCGAGTCCCTCCTCGATCGACATGAGCGAGTCCTCGTGCTCGATCGAGAGCACATGGTCGTAGCCGTGGCGGCGCAGCATCGACACGAACGGCTTCCAGAACTCATGCCCGTGGCCGTAGCCGCAGGTGCGGAAGTTCCACGCACGGTTCTTGAGGTCGCCGTATGGACGCGCGTCGTTGTAGCCGTTCACGCGGCCCTGGTGCGGATGAAGCTCGGTGTCCTTGGCGTGGCAGTAGAAGAGCAGCCCCGCCTCGCCGAGCACGCGCGCGCTCTCGATCGGATCGATGCCCTGCCAGAAGAAGTGCGATGGATCGAGGTTGGCGCCGAGGACGGGCTTGCCCTTGAGGCCAGACGCCTTCATCGACGCCTCGCTCAGGCGGATGAGCGTGTCGGGGTTGTAGACGCAGAAGCCGGGGTGCGCCTCCCACGCGACCTTGACGCCGTGCTGCGCGCAGAGACGCGCCTGCGTGGACCAATACGGCACGAGCACCTGCTTCCACTGGTAGTCGAGGATCGCGCCGTAGTCGGGCGGCCAAGCGCAGGTCACCCAGTTGGGCATCTTGTCGGTCTTCGAGCCTCCGGGGCAGCCGGAGAAGGTGATGACGACATCGGTGCCGAGCGCGGGCGCGAGCTTGACGGCGTTCACGAAGTCGCGGTGGTCGGCGGTGGCGTGCTTCTTGTCGGGATGCACGGGGTTGCCGTGCACGGCAAGGCCCGAGAGCGCGAGACCGTGGTCCTTGAGGATGCCCTTGATGCGGTCCTGCTCCTTCTTCGAGGCCAGCACCTTGGCGGGATCGAAGAAGGGCTTGCCCGGATAGGCGCCGACGGGGAGTTCGATCGCGTTCAGGCGGATCTCGGCGCAGTACGCGGCGACATCCTCGAGTTTGCGGCCGGCAAAGAGCGCTGCCATCACGCCGAGCTTCATGGGATCCTCTTTCGGGTCGGAGTCGATGCGGGAGGCCGCGCGGGGGCGCGGCGCGAGGGCCGAAAACTACCACCGAATGGCCGCGGGCGCGCGGGTTTCGCGCGGGAACTTGCGGGGTGGCGCATCGGATGGCCGCGCGCCGCCGTACGATGGGCGACCCATGCGCTCGTGGTCCCTCCACCTCTGGATGCTGACGCCTCTGTCGAGCATGCGTCGATCGGCCGCGTCGAAGGCGACCGCCTCGATTGCTTCCGCCATCGTGATCATGGCGATGTCGCCGTGCGCCAC
>JBIIRG010000013.1:0-25061 GCA_044341665.1 Phycisphaerales bacterium
GCGATGGTTTCTTCCAAGATAACCTCATGTTTGAATCGGTAAAGAAACGTCGGCAGAATTCGTGAGGAAGTGGGAGGGAATCTCGGTCGACGGCGCGACGCGCGGTGCATGGTGCGGCGCGCTCGAGAGGCACCGTGGGAGGTGTCTTCCCTCAGAGAATGCAAAGTTCCGCTGGTCAAGCACCGAAACACTGGTAGCGTGACCAATGCGGGCGCGCGTCCGGCGCGACAGTTCTCGGGCAGCGGAGTGCCGACTTGGAGCAGGAACGCATCGATTTCGAGCTGATGCAGCGGGTCGCCCGCGACGACGAAGCGGCGATCGAGGAGCTCTACGCACGCTTCGGTGCGCTTGTCTACCAGTCGGCGCGGCAGGTGCTCCGCTCGCGGGGCGAGACCGAGGACGCGGTGCAGGAGGTGTTCGTTCGCCTCTGGCAGACCGCGGATCGGTTTGACCCGCAGCGTGCGAAGCTGGTCACCTGGGTGATGCTGATCACCCGGCGGCACCTGATCGATCGTCTTCGCAGACAGTCGGCGCGGCCCGAGCGCAACGCGATCGACGATGGGCGATTCGACGGTGGTGGGATTCCCGCGCGGGCCGAGGTGCGCGAGCCCGCGTCCGAGGAGGCCTCCGAGGGGCGCGAGCGCCTGCGACGACAGCTCGCGCGGCTCCCGGAGCTGCAGCGGACGGTCATCGAGCGGGCATATCTCCAGGGATTCAGCCTGCGCGAGATTGCCGTGCAGCTCGATGCGCCGCTCGGGACCGTCAAGAGTGCGCTCAGCCGAGGCCTCGCGAAGCTGCGCGAGCTCGAAGGGGGCGAGAACCATGGTTGATGTCTCGGTTGATGGCTCGGTTGACGTCTCGGTTGATGTCTCGGTTGCCAGTTCGGCTGTGGGCTCGGTCGAGCCTTCGCACCGCGCGAAGGTGTTGCCGTCTCCTCTTCGATCATGCGGTCGCACGACGACGGTGGCAGCGGAGGGTGCGGGTGTCCCGTTTTCTCGAAAGCTTGGTGCATCCTCGGCTTGGGAGTCTGCGTACGGGGCAGCCATCTCACGCCTGATGCGGGGTCTGCGGCGCGTGCGCCGCGCTTCGCATTGCCTGCATGGTCTTCCATGTGGTAGACATCGTGGTAGACATCAGTAAAGCGTCGGACCGCGACGGACGACGATGACGGACGACGACAGAAGGCAACGACAGACAAGAACGCAGTACGATGACCGAAGATCCCACCAGTTTCCGCGATGAACCGACCTCTCGCGAGGAGATGCTCGATCTCGCCGCCGCCGACGCGATCGGCGCGCTTGACGCGGTCGAGCAGGCGCGCTTTGAGCGTGCGTTCATTGCCTCGGCGCCGAGCCTGCAGGCGGACATTCGCGCTGTTCAGGACCGAATCGTCCAGGATCATCTCGCCGCTGGCAGTGTGTTCCGGTCGAGCGAGCAGCCGCCTGCGTCGCTTCGGCTGAAGACCTTGGCTCGGGTGGCGTCCGCCATCGAGGCCGAGGGCGCTGCGCCGATCGCGGTGATTGGTCCGGCGCGCGGTGCGTCGCGTGCGTCGTCCGATGCGCGCGAGGGGACGCGCGACGCGCTCCTGCGCGAGATCCTCGAGCGCACGGAGCTCGAGCGTCGTCCCACCCAGCATCTGTGGCGCGTCGCGGCGCTGTTTCTCTTCGCCGCGCTGGTCGTCGCGCTCTTCTTCAATTCCGAGCAGCGGAAGATCTCCGAGCGGCTCATGGACTATGTCGACGGCCGCATGACCGAGACCTCGGTGCAGGCGCTCGCGCGCATGACCGAGTCGTTCGATTTCGCGCGGGCGCGGCAGCTGCAGGTGCTTGACGCCGATGGCCGTCCATCGCGCGTGGTGCATGCCTACCTCGACGAGGCGACGCGCGAGGTCTGCGTGATCGGGTTTGGCGTGGTCGATCCGTCGCTCGCGGTGCGCGTGGTGGCGGACGGCGCGCCGCAACTCGCAGCGACCGTCGTCGAGAGCCGCGGTTTCGGGCTGCGCTTCCAGCAGCCGGAGGATGTCCGCGAGCTCCGGCTTGAAATCGGCGACAGCGCGATGCGGATCCTGATCTGAGTGTCCGATCGGAATCTCGGTCGGTTTGCTTGACCTGCATGCTCGACCCGCATGCTCGACCCGCATGCTCGACCTGAATGCTCGATACGAATGCTGAACCTGCGTGCGCGAGGTGAGTCCTCGCGGGGACGATCACCGCCCGATGCTGTTCCGTCCACCGCGCGTCAGCCGCTCCGCCGCAGCCATTCGTCCTCGAGCTCCGACTGCTCCTTCTGGAGTTCCTCGCGGCGCGCCACGAGCTTCTTCATGCGCGCAGCGTCGGCGGCGACCTTCGGATCGGCAAAGCTCGCGTCGATCTGGAGGAGCTCGCGCCCGATGTCGGCGATGCGCGACTCGATCTTCTCGACGGGCAGGTTGGAGAAGCGCGTCTTGCCGGACGGTGCCTTGCTCGGTGCCCCAGACGCCCCAGTCGTCCCGGGCTTCGGCTGCGGCTTCGCCGGCTGCGCTGGCTTCTTGACGTCGGGCTTCTTCGACTTGTCGGCTGCGGCGGCACGCTCGGACTTCTCAGCCTTCTCCTTCGCCTCCCAGTCGCGGTAGGAGCCGTCGAAGACACGCGCGTTGCCCGCGCCGTCGAGGATGACGAGCGTGTCGCAGACGTCGTCGAGCAGCGCGCGGTCGTGCGAGATCAGGAGCAGGACGCCGCCGTGACCGCCCTTGCCGCCGATGCGCGACCTATCGATGGCGCCGAACTTGTCGAGCGCCTCCTCAAGTCGTTCGGCGCTCGGGATGTCGAGGTGGTTGGTGGGCTCGTCGAGGACGAGCAGGTTCTTCGCGCTCGCGATGAGCGAGGCGAGCACGAGGCGGCCGCGCTCGCCGCCCGAGAGGTCGCCGAGCGCCTTGTCCTGCTCTTCGCCCGTGAAGAGGAAGGCGCCCGCGAGGTTGCGCGCCTCCTGCTCGCTCGCGCGCGGAGAGCCCTCGAGCGAGCGGATCGTGTTCTGCAGGAACTC
Organism: Phycisphaerales bacterium; assembly: GCA_044341665.1. Classification (GTDB taxonomy): domain Bacteria; phylum Planctomycetota; class Phycisphaerae; order Phycisphaerales; family SM1A02; genus QWPT01. The sequence continues at coordinate 3,022 of JBIIRG010000013.1, forward strand.
CCACGCGAGCTGCTGCTTGTCGATGTGGTCCTGCGTCTGGCGGAACCAGCCGATCGAGAGGCGCGGGGAGCGCTTGATCTCGCCCGAATCGGGCTCGAGGTCGCCGAGCAGCGTGCGGACGAGGGTGGTCTTGCCAGCGCCGTTCGGGCCGATGATGCCGATGCGGTCGCCGGGGCGCGCCGAGAGCGAGAGGTTCTTGAAGCACACGCGGTCGCCGAACGACTTCGAGATGTTCTCGGCGACGAAGGCGAAGTCGCCCATCTGCGGCGGATCGGGTAGGTCGAGGCTCATCACGCCGAGCTCGGCGTGCTTTTCCACGAGCGAGTCCTGCTTGAAGCGCTCCAGGCGCGTCTCGCGGCCCCGCGCCTGCTTGGCGCGCTGGCCGGCCTTGTAGCGGTCGATGAACGCCTGCTCCTGGCGGATCTTGTCCTGCTGCTTCTCGTGCTGGCGCTCGACGGTGAGCATGCGCTCGGCGCGCAGCGCGCGGAAGGCGGCGTAGTTGCCGGGGTACTCGCGGAGCACGCCGCGGTCGATCTCGATGATGCGGTTGACGACGCGGTCGAGCAGCCAGCGGTCGTGCGAGATGAGGACGACGGAGCCCTTGAACTCGTCGGCGAGGAAGTCCTCGAGCCAGCGCCGGCCCTCGATGTCGAGGTGGTTGGTGGGCTCGTCGAGGAGGAGCAGGTCGGGATTCGAGAGGAGGAGCCGTGCGAGCCCGAGGCGGGCCTTCTGGCCGCCGGAGAGGCCCTTCACGGGCAGGTCGAAGTCCTCGTCGGTGAAGCCGAGGCCGTGCAGCGCCGCGTCGATCTTGTGGTCGATGGCGTAGCCGCCGGCGGCGTCGATCGCCTCCTCGAGCGCGACCTGGCGCGACATGAGCTTGTCGAGCTCGGCGGCGTCGGCCGTCGCCATGCGGTCGAACACGCTCTCGAGCTCCGTCTTGAGCTGGTCGATGGACGCAAACGCCTCGGCGGCGGCGCCGCGCAGCGTCTTGTCCTGCGGGAGCTTCGGGTCCTGCTCGAGGTAGCCGATGCGCACCGTGCGCGCGATCTGTACCTCGCCGTCGTCGGGCTTGAGCACGCCGCAGATGAGCTTGAAGAGCGTGCTCTTGCCGCAGCCGTTGCGGCCGACGAGTCCGACGCGATCGCCATGGTGGATGGAGCCGCTGACGCCGTCGAGGAGCAGACGCGTGCCGTGGCCGAAGCGGAGGTTGGCGAGGGTGACGAGGGACATGGCGAGATCCGCAAGGGTAGCGAAGGAAACGGTGCCTGGCACGTACCGTGAGGTGCCAGACACCGAACGGCACGGGCCGCACACGCGCGGAGGCTTCGCGTCGCACCGATCCGTTTCCCGCAAAACGCGGTACCTGTCGCGTGCCGGGCGGGTACCGCGAGGTGCCAGACACGACACGACACGTGCCAGTCACCGCCCTCAGTGTCCGGCGCGGCGCGCGGGGACCAGCGCCGCGCGGTAGGCGGGTTGTGCTGTGCTCAGCGGCGGGGGATCGGCTTTCCGCGCCATTCCCAGAGCCAGCCAACGAGGGCGCGGTCGCGCGGCGGCAGGATGAGTCTCGCGATGCCCGCCGCGACGCTTGGGCCGGCGAGGGCCACGGTCATGCACCAGGAGCAGATCCACGCGCCCGCCACGAGTGCGAAGAAGGTCGCGTGCGCGTGTCCTGACACGATCGTCCAGGTCCGTGCCGCGCCCGGCGCCATCATGGCGGCGTTGAGCGACGTGACCGAGATGGCAATGGCCAGGCCGAGAAGGCAGGGGAGCGAGACGAGGATCATGCGCCGCAAGGGACCGTGCCTCACGAGCGACATGCTGAGGAGGAGCGCAAACGGTGTCGAGAGCGCGGTGGCCACCGCACAGAAGGCGATCGAGGGGATCCACGGCTGCACGGACCAGCGCGAGGCAGCGAGCGCCGACTGTCCGACATCGGATGCGAGCCAGGTTTCATCCGCTGTTCCGAACCGCCAGCCCTTCTCGTGTGGCGAGACGCCCGTCGTCTCGCGGAAGGTCTCGGCGAGGACATCCGCGGCCTCGTCGGGCGCTGTGCCGGCGACGGCGCCGGAAAACCCGCCGCTGACGGCCGTCAGTGCGATCATCGCCAGCAGGAAGAACGCAGCGAGCGTGGACGCCGCGACCGCCTTGATGCGGTTGATCCAAGGCGCGACGGTCGGGTACTCGAAGAGCGCGCTTGCCGCGCCGCATTCGCCGCAGCGAACGAAGAGGAGGCCCGTGCCCGCGTCGCGCTCGATGGTGCGGCCTGCGAGCGGCTGCATGCAGTGCGTGCACAGGCGGTCGCCGGTGAGCGTCTCGCGCGGGGTGCGCGCCGTCGGGGCGGCGTCATCGGAAGGCTGGTGCGGGGGCGTGTGCATGGAAGGACGGGGGTGCGGATGGTCAGCCCGTGGCGTGAAGCTGCGCCGTGAGCCTGCGGTGGCGGCGCACGAACCAGCGCGCGACCGAACGGTGCAACGGGGCGATGAGCGCCGCGAGCGGAAGGCTGACGACGACGGGAAAGGCGCATGCCATGAGGACGAATAGCCGGGAGTCTTCGCCGAGGATCGCGCGGGACTTCGCAAGCGTGTCCTCCTGGTCGAACATGAGCGGCAGCGACACGAGGATGGCGACGACGGGGAGCACCCCGAGCGTCCACGCCGCGAACCAACGCGCCACGAGTTGGCGATGGGGCGCGATGGCCACCGCCGACACGGCCGCGAGCAGCGCGCAGCAGCACTCGAGCAGCGCGAATCCCGCGAGTCCGCCGCTGAGCCATGCCGCGTTGCCGTGGAGCATCGCCCGCAGTCCGTCCGGCCCGGTTTCGGCGAGCAAACCTCCGATCACCGCGGCGAGCACTCCCGCGACCTGTGCGGCACCGAGCGCCACCCCGAGCCGGTTGTTGAGCGCGCGCAGGCGGTTCCACACCCTGAGAGGGGTGCGCGATCGGCGCGGACTCCAGCGCACGGCAAAGCCGCAGCGCGGGCAGGCCGCCACCCACATGGCCAGGTCGCGCGCAAAAGCGCGCGATTCGGGCCCAAGCGGCTTCCCGCAGGAGGCGCAGCAGTGGGAGAGCATGCCGCGCAGGATAGCCGCGCGTACACTCCCCGCCCCGTGTCCGACCGCATCAGCATCTACCGGCGCAAGATCGCCTACCCGATCATCACGCTCTGTGCAGCGGGAGCGATCTACCTCTACTCGCGCGGCCAGATCGCCGTATCGGCGCCCGCGACGCCCGACGAGTACGTGGCGTTTGCCCGCGAGGTGGTTGCAGGCGCCCGCGTGCGAGGCGAGGTGCCGCATGCGATCAACGCCACGCTCAACGCACTGTGGCCCACGATGGCTCCGGAAAGCGTGCGCTCGCCGCGGGGGGGCGAGCTGGAGTTCGAGTATGCGGGGCTCGTCGACCCCGAGGCGGGACTGCCGTTCGTCCAGTCGGTGATCGTCCGTGCGCCGGATGGCGAGGGCGTGGCGCTCTCGATCTCGATCACGGGCGGGAAGTCCGATGTGGTGGGCCTCGCGAAGGTCTCGCGCAAGCGCGCGGCTGGCGACGACGCGACGGAGGCGCCGACACCATGAAGGTCTGGATCAACGGGCAGTTCGTCGAGGCGGGCGATGCGAAGGTCGGGCTCTTCGATGCTGGATTCCAGCACGGGATCGGCCTCTTCGAGACGATGCTCGCGCGCGGCGGCGCCGTGCTGCGGCTCGAGGCGCATCTCGATCGGCTGGCGGAGAGCGCGCGCGTCCTGCGTCTATTCGATCCGCTGCGCATCGAGCCGCTGGCCGAGGCGGTGCAGCTGTCGCTCGAGCGCAACGGCGTGAAGGATGCGCGCATCCGCGTGTCGCTCTCGGCCGGCGACATGGGGCGGCCGTTCGCGGGCGCCAATGCGTCGGGCGAGCCGCAGGCTCCGCCGATGCCCACCATCGCGGTGCATGTGCAGCCGCCGACGCGATACCCCGACGAACTCTTTGCGAAGGGCGTCGCCGTCTCGATCGCCGACAACAGGGCGAACCCGCATGACCCGTTCGCGGGACACAAGACGAGCATGTACTGGCCGCGCATCGCGGCGGTCCAGCGCGCCGCCGAGGTCGGTTGCGCGGAGGCGCTCTGGTTCAGCGTCTCCAACCACCTCGCGAGCGGCAGCGTGTCGAATGTGTTTCTCGTGAAGGACGGCATGCTCCGGACCCCGTTGGCGCGCGGCGAGGAGGCGGCAGGCGCGGTGCGCGCGCCCGTCCTCCCCGGGTGCACCCGTGCGGCCGTGATCCTGTGGGCCGAGGGTACGGGTGTTGCGGTCGAGCGCGCGGAGCTGTCGATCCACGACGTGCTCGCGGCCGACGAGATCTTCCTGACGAACTCGAGCTGGGGCGTGATGCCCGTCGTGCGCGTGGAGCGGCACGCCGTGGGCGGCGGCGCGCCGGGGCCAGTCACGCGCGCCATGCGCGAGAGGTGGCTTGCGTGAACGGGCCGACCTTCCGGGTCTTCACCATGGGCCGCGACGCGGCGCATCGGTTTCGGGTGCGGCCGCCGTGGCAGGTGCGCCCGAACGCCGGCCCCTTCGAGCGCGCGGTGGTCGCGGTGCTCACGTTCGTGCTTGCGGTGCCGGTGGCGCTCCTCCTGCTCGCGCTCGGGGTCGTGCTCCTCGCGGTGTTCCTCGGGTGCGCGGCGGTGCTCGTCGCGTTCGGGATCGCCATGTGGCTTGTACGCAGGATCTTCGGTGCGGCCGCCGCGCCACGCGCCGCGCGCGCCGACGAAGGCCGCGAGAACGTCCGCGTGATTCCGCCGCGCGACGGTGGCGTCTGAATCGCGGGCATTTCCCGTAGACTGCGCCTTTCCCGAGGACGAGAACGATGGCTGACGGAACGGCTTCCACCGCGACGGGCGAACCTGTGTTCGCTCATCTGCACCTCCACTCCGAGTACTCGCTGCTCGACGGCGGCAACCGCATCGAGCGTCTGCTCAAGCGCGTGAAGGAACTCGGCATGGACGCCGTCGCGGTCACCGACCACGGCAACATGTTCGGGGCGATGGAGTTCTACCTGAAGGCGAAGGAGCTCGGCGTCAAGCCGATCCTCGGGATCGAGGCCTACGTGGCCGTCGACCGCGACGGCAAGCAGGGCGACCGCCGCGACAAGACCCACACCGGCGAGAAGGACGGCGGCTGGCACCTCGTGCTGCTCGCCGAGACGATCACGGGCTACCGCAACCTCCTCAAGCTCTCGTCGGACGCGTTCCTGAACGGCTTCTACTACAAGCCGCGCATGGACAAGTCGACCCTCGCGCAGTGGGCCGACGGCGTCATCGCGATCAACGGCCACCTCGGCTCGTCGCTCGCGTCGCACCTCGAGGACTACCTGCGCTCGGGCAAGGATCCCGTCTTCTGGGAGCGCGCCGTCGCCGAGGCGAGGTGGCACGCCGCCACGTTCAAGCCCAACGACAAGGGCGAGCCGCGCTTCTACATCGAGCTGCAGCGCCATGTGCCCGAGCAGGAGGAGATCAATCCGTACCTGCGCAAGCTCGCGCAGGAGCTCGGGCTGCCGCTTGTCGTCGACAACGACGCGCACTTCCTGAACGCCGAGGACCACGATGTCCACGACACGCTCTGCTGCATCTCGATGCAGAAGAACAAGGACGATCCGAACCGGCTGAAGTATCCCGAGGATGTCTACGTGAAGAGCCCGGCGCAGATGCTGGCGCTCTTTCCCGAGGACCGCGAGGCGGTGCTGAACGCGGGCCGCATCGCCGCGCGCTGCAACGTGGAGCTGCCGAAGGGCGAGAATCACGCGCCGGTCGTGAAGGTCCGGCATCCGGGCGTCGGGCCGACCTACGACGCGCGTCGCGACGGCGACCTCACCGAGTGGTTCAAGACCTACTGCCGCCTGTTCGAGACGCTGCCGTTCGACGCCACCAAGGACACCGAATCGAAGGACGAGCTGAAGGAGAGCTGCGACCGCGCCCTGCGCGACCTCTGCGAGGCGGGCGCGATCTGGCGCTACGGCCCCGACGGCATCACGCCTGCGATTCGCGGGCGACTCGACCGCGAGCTCAGGATCCTCGCCGACAAGTCGATCAGCGCGTACTTCCTGATCGTGTGGGACTTCGTGAACTGGGCGCGGCAGCGCGGCATTCCCGCCTGCGCGCGTGGCTCGGGCGTCGGCACGATGGCGGGCTACGTGCTCGGCCTCTCGAACGCCTGTCCCGAGAAGTACGGCCTGCTCTTCGAGCGCTTCACCGATCCCGACCGCTCGGAGTACCCCGATATCGACATCGATATCTGCCAGGACGGCCGCGCGTCGGTGATCGACTACGTCCGCAAGAAGTACGGCCATGTCGCCCAGATCATCACCTTCGGCCGCCTGAAGGCGAAGGCCGCCGTGAAGGATGTCGCGCGCGTGATGGGCCTCACGCCTGCCGAGGGCCAGAACCTCGCGAACCTCGTGCCCGACGAGCTCAAGATCACGCTCGATGCGGCGGTGCAGAAGGAGCCCGCGCTCGCGAAGCTCATCCTGGAGGACCCGCGCATCAAGCGCGTGTTCGACCACGCGAAGGGCCTCGAGGACCACGCGCGCAACCAGGGCGTGCACGCAGCCGGCGTGATCGTTGCCACGCGGCCGCTCGACGACATCGTCCCGCTCTGCCGCGCGGCGGGCGGCGCCGAGGAGGCCGTCACGCAGTGGGATGGGCCCACCTGCGAGAAGGTCGGCCTCCTGAAGATGGACTTTCTCGGCTTGCGCACGCTGTCGACGATCGAGCTCGCGAAGAAGCTCATCCGCGACACGCTGCCGCCCGAGGAGCTCTACCGCGCCGTCGGGCGCACCATGCCGAGGAAGGGCGACGCAGCGGCCGACGCGCTCGCGCATCCGCTCGACCTCGACCGCATCCCGCTCGACGACCAGAAGGTGCTCGGCCTCTTCTGCCGCGCCGACACCAACGGCGTGTTCCAGTTCGAGTCGGGCGGCATGAAGAAGCTCCTCGCGGGCATGAAGCCCGACCGCCTCGAGGACCTCATCGCCGCGAACGCGCTCTTCCGGCCGGGGCCGATGGACCTCATTCCCGACTACAACGCGCGCAAGCACGGGACGCAGGAGGTCCCGAAGGTGCACGAGGTCGTCGAGCGCTTCACCGCCGAGACCTACGGCATCATGGTCTACCAGGAGCAGGTGATGCAGGTCGTGCACCACCTCGGCGGCGTGCCGCTGCGCGCGGCCTACTCGCTCATCAAGGCGATCTCCAAGAAGAAGATCGACGAGATCAACAAGGTGCGCGAGCAGTTCGTGAAGGGCTCCGCCGAGAAGGGGCTGACGACCGCGAAGGCGGAGGAGCTGTTCGAGCTGATCCTCAAGTTCGCGGGATACGGCTTCAACAAGAGCCACTCGACCGGATACGCGATCATCGCGTACCAGACCGCGTACCTCAAGACGTACTTCCCCGCGCACTACATGTCGGCGGTGCTCTCGTTCGAGAGCCAGGCGCGCAAGATCGAGGAGTGGTCGGTCTACCTCGACGACTGCCGCAAGCTCGTCTATCCCGATCATTCGCCGAAGAAGCCGCACATCGGGGTCGAGGTCAAGCCGCCCGACGTGAACCTCTCGGAGGAGGACTTCGCGGTCGTCTACGATCCATCGGAGCGGCGCACGGCAACGGGCGGGCACATCCGCTTCGGCCTTAAGGCGATCAAGGGGATCGGCGCGGGCGCGATGCGCGCCGTGATCGAGGAGCGCCGCAAGGGCGGGCCGTTCAAGAGCGTGTTCGACTTCTGCGAGCGCGTCGACTCGAAGCTCGTCAACCGCGCGGGCATCGAAGGGCTCGTGAAGGCAGGCTGCTTCGATTCGCTGCACGGCGCCGACAACCGCGCGAGCGTGGTCGCGAGCATCGAGAGCGCGATCAGCGCGGGACAGTCGCTCGCGCGCGACAAGGCGGGCGGTCAGGAGAACTTCTTCGGGATGTTCGAGGCGGCGGCGCCGAAGGCGAGCGCGAGCGCGGTTCCCGCGGCGAGCCTCCGCAAGGTCGCGCCGTGGGACCGCATGGAGGCCCTGCGCTTCGAGAAGGAGGCGCTCGGCTTCCATGTCTCGGGGCACCCGCTCGACGGTTGGCGCGAGCAGATCAAGGCGTTCTGCACGGCCGACGTGCGCAAGCTCGCCGACGCCGCGCAGGACACGCCGTGCGTGGTCGCGGGTCTCGTCGCACGCACCCGCGTCGTGGTCACGCAGAAGGGCAAGAACCCGGGCTCCAAGATGATGATCCTCGGCCTCGCCGACAAGAACGCGACGATGGACGCGGTGCTCTTCACCGACGCGTTCGCGAAGTTCGGCGACCTGATCGTGAACGACCGGCCCGTGGTGCTGATCGGCTCGGTCGACCGCAACCGCGGCGAGCCGAACATCATCGTCGAGCGCGTGATCGCGCTCGAGGATGCGGAGCGGCATCTCGGGACGCTCCTCGAGGTGTCGGTCGAGGTCGGCGGCGAGCTCGCCACCGCGGCGGCGGGCACGATCGAGATGATCGCGGGCCTGCTCAAGCAGGCTTCGAACTCCGCCGGGCTCGCGCAGGGCAAGGCGGTGGATGTCGTCGTCCACCTCGACGGCGATTCGCGGCGGACCACGCTTCAGTCGCATCGCCTGCGCGTGGTGCCCGACCGCGCCCTGCTTGACGCGCTGCGCGGTCTCGTGGGGGCGCACGGCGTGCGGGTGCGCGGCGGTTGGACGCCCGAGCGGCGCAAGCCGAGGACGCAGTGGGGCGCGCGGCGGCCAAGCGAAGAGGCGGTCGAGGCGTGAGCGCGGCGCTCGCGGCCGGCGGGAGGGTCGGCGCCTACACGCTGCTCTCGCTGATTGGCGAGGGCGGCTATGGGAGCGTCTGGCTGGCGGAACGGCGCGAGCCCTTCGTGCAGCGGGTTGCGGTCAAGTTTCTCAAGCATGGGATGGATTCGCGCGCCGTGATCGCGCGCTTCGAGCGCGAGCGGCAGGCGCTGGCGGTGATGAACCACCCGGGCATCGCGCGCGTGCTCGACGGAGGGCTCGCGCCCGATGGCCGGCCGTACTTCGTGATGGAGTACGTCGAGGGGCGGCCGATCACGGAGTGGTGCGAGTCCGAGCGGCTCGACGCGCGCGCCCGCGTTGCGCTGGTCGCGCAGGTGTGCGACGCCGTGCAGCACGCCCACGTGCGCGGCATGATCCACCGCGACCTCAAGCCCTCGAACATCCTCGCCATGCGCGACGGCGATGGGCGTGTCGTGGCGCGCGTGATCGACTTCGGCATCGCGAAGCTGGTCGACGACGCATCGGACCGCGGACTGACCATGACGGAGGCGGGGCAGCTGCTCGGGACGCCGGAGTACATGAGCCCGGAGCAGGCCGATCCCGACGGGCCGGAGGTCGACACGCGGTCGGATGTCTACAGCATCGGCGCGGTGCTGTACGAGCTGCTCACGGGCCTGCCGCCGTTCGGCGGGCGTGACGCGGGCACCATGTCGCGGGCGCTGCTGCTGCGCGCGGTTCGGCGAGATCCTGTGCCGGCGCCGAGTGCGCGCACGCCTGGGCTGCCGAAGGAACTCGACTGGATCCTCCTGATGGCGCTCCGCAAGGAGCCTGAGGAGCGCTACGCGAGCGCCGCCGAGCTCGCGCGCGATCTCCGCCGGTTCCTCGCGGGCGATGTCCTGCTCGCGGCCCCCGAGAGCGCCGCATACCGGTTCAGGACCTACGCCCGCCGCAACCGCACGCAGGTCGCCGCGGCCGCCGTGGTCGCAGGGACGCTGCTGGCTGCATCGGTCGTGTCGGTGGTCTTTGCGGTGCGCGCCGATGTCGCCCGCACCGAGGCCGACGCACGCGCGGCGGAGGCCCGTCGCGTGGCCGACTACCAGTCGCGGCTGATCGACGGCATCGACCCGGCGTGGATCGGGGCGTACGCGATCGGCGAGGTCTACCGGCTCGGCGACGCGCACATCCAGTCGAAGTACACCGATCCCGAGAAGCTCAAGGAGCAGCGGCTCGCGTTCAACCGCCCGATGCGGGTGATGGACAAGCACGTCGTCGGGGCGGCGGTGATCGTCAAGGGAATCCTTGAGCCGGCCGAGAAGGCGATCGACACAGACTTCGCCGACCTGCCGCTCGCGGCCGCCACGCTGCGCCATGCCGTTGCCAGCCGCTACCACCTGATGGGCAACTTCGAGCGTGCGCAGGCGAACGTCGAGGCGGCGCTCAAGACGCGTACCGAGCAGCTCGGGCCGCGACACCCCGATGTCGCGTCGAGCCTCGTGCTCGCGGGCCTCGTGGCGTGGAGCATGAACGATCTCCCGCTCGCGGAGTCGCGGTTCCGGGAGGCCGATGCGATCCGCGCCGAGGTGTTCGGCTCGGATTCACCGGAACGGGTCGAGGCGCGCCAGCAGCTCGGGCTCCTGCTCATCGTGCGCGGCGAGCGCAACGAGGCCGTCGACGTGCTCGGCGAGGCGCTGCGCGGCGCGGACCAGCACTTCGGCGCCGACGACCAGCGCTTCTTCGGGCTGCGGCGCGACTACGCCGCGGCACTCATCGAGGTCGGGCGCGCGGCCGAAGCCGAGCCGTTCGCGCGGCGCGCGATGGAGTCGTTCGCCACGGCGCTCGGCGAGGATGGCGTCGGCACGGTGCGCTCGCAGGTCACGCTCGGCATGGCCATCGCGGAGCAAGGCCGGCTCGAGGAGGCGCAGGGCGTTCTCGCCGACGTGGTCGGCCGCCTCACGCGACGCTACGGCGCCGAGGACCCGGACACGCTCAAGGCGCGGGTCGCGCTCATGCGCGTGCTCGTGCAGCGCGAGGCCGCGCCGGCGCACGCGGAGGAGATCGGCCGGCTGCACGCGCACGTCGCCGCGCGGTTCGGCGCGAAGTGCGCCGAGGCGCTGTGGCTCGAGGCGGAGATGGAGCGGCGGGGCGCGAAGGCGCCGTGAGGCGCGCGCCTCACAGGCCGGCGAGGCGCTCCGCGACATCCTTCTCGGCGAGCGCGTCGAGGAGCGCGTCCATGTCGCCCGAGAGGAGCCTCGTCAGCGCGAAGCTCTGCTCGACGCGGTGGTCGACGCAGATGCCCTCCTTGAAGCGGTAGGTTCGGATCTTCTCGGCGCGGTCGCCCGAGCCGATCATCGAGCGGCGCTCGGCGCTGCGCTTGAGGTCGGCCTCGCGCTTGCGCTGCTCGTAGACGCGCGCTCGGAGGAGGCGCCAGGCCTTCTCGCGGTTCTGGCCCTGCGAGCGCGTCTCCTGCATGCGGACCTCGAGGCCCGTGGGCAGGTGGATGAGGTGCACCGCCGTCGCGACCTTGTTGACGTTCTGTCCGCCGGGGCCCTGTGCGGTGGTGACCATTTCCTTCACTTCGGCGGGATCGAGCGCCGCGTCGACCTCCTCGGGCTCGGGCATGATGGCGACGGTCGCGGTCGAGGTGTGGATGCGGCCCTGCGCTTCGGTCGCGGGAACGCGCTTCACCTGATGGGTGCCGCCCTCGAACTGGAGCGCGGCAAACGCGCCGATGCCCTCGACGGTCGCGATGGCGTGGGTGAGGCCGCCCGCGTCGCCCGGCTTGATCTCGACGATCTCGCAGCGCCAGCCGCGGCGGGCGGCGAGGGCGCGGTACATCTCGAAGATCTCCCCCGCCCAGAGCGCGGCCTCGTCGCCGCCGACGCCCATGCGGACCTCGAGGACGAAGCTTGCGATCGCGGCTTCCTCGCCGGTCACGAGGGCCTTCACGATGCCTTGCGAAAGCTCCCGCGCGCGCGCCTCGAGGGCGGGGCGCTCGGCCTTGGCCATCGCGGCCATCTCGGCGTCGCCCGAGGCGATGAGTTCGGCGAGGCCCGCGAGCTCACGTGCAGCGCGGCGCAGCTCCGCGAGCGGCTCGAGCGTGCGCGCGAGGAGGGCGCGGCGGCGCGAGAGCTCCATCGACTTGCGGTGGTCGGCCGCGACGGCGATGTCCTCGAGCTGCGCGGCGATGCCGTCGTCCTCCGCCTGCTGGGCGGCGAGGATCCGTCGGAGGTTCTCGGGGAGGAGTCCCTCTTCGATCGCGGTGGAGTGTGCGTCGAACGCGGTCAAGGTCGCTCGAAGGTAGGGGGTCAGGAGTCCGGGCGGGCGGTGTTCTTGGCGATCGTCTCGAGAAGTTCGCGGAGGCGGCCCTCCTCGGAGGCGTCCCGGTGATCGCCACCCTGCACCGAGACGGTCGGTTGCACGTGCGACTCGCCGCAGATGACCAGGAGCAGGTTCGAGACGAGCCGCTCCTGCTCGGTCGGCTGCATCCGATGGCCCTTCTCCCGGAGCAGGGCGATCGCGTGGTCGACGATCTCGACCGCGCCCTCGACGATCACCTTCCGCGCGTCGACGAGCGCCTGCGCCTGCTGCCTCACCAGCATCGCCCGCGCGATCTCGGGCGCGTAGCTCAGGTCGCTCAACTCGAACGACACGACCTCGGCGCCGGCGACCTGGACCTTCGACTGCAGGATCTCGCGCATCTCGCCCGCGATGACGGCGGTCTCGCTCTTGAGGCTGGTCGCGTGCGTGGCCGACTCATACGGGTAGCGCGACGCGACCTGCTTGAGCACGGCCATGGCCTGCGTCCGCACGAACGCCGGAGCGTCCTCGACATCGAGCGCAGCCCTGCGGGTGTCGACGAACCGGAAGGTGACGACCGCGGCGGCCAGGATCGGGTTGCCGTTGCCGTCGGCCACCACGGTCCGGTGGACCTCGATCGCCTGCTGCTTGGTGGAGATGCGGATCGCCCTGCGGCCCCACAGCGTCACCCACGAGAGCCCCGGCTCGCGCATCAGCCGCGAGAAGCGGCCCCAGCGGAGCAGCACGACCTCCTCTTGCGGCGAGACCACGATCCACGACCCGAGGAGGGTGATCGGGAAGAAGACGATGCTCAGGATCGTGGTCAGGACGAGCGGCATGCGGATCTCCAGGCGCGTGCGGGCGCGGCGAGGCGGCGTAGTCTCGAACGGTCCGCTCACGGGCGGTCGCCGCGTGCTCGCTGCGGTACGCGTCGGCGAGCGTATCGCGGCGCGGCGCGAAAAAGACAGGCAGCCGTCGGTGAGACGGCTGCCTGGATCGATTCGGGGAAGCGCCTACTTCTTCTTGTTCTTGTCGAAGTAGTTGCCGGCGAACTTCTTCTGGAAGCGCTCGACGCGGCCGAGGGTGTCGACGAAGGTCTTCTGACCCGTGAAGAACGGGTGCGAGCCCGACCAGATTTCGACGTTCATCTCCGGCACGGTCGCGCCGACAGTCATGACGACTTCGCCGCGGAAGATGATCTTGCAGTCGGGGTAGTACTTCGGGTGGGTGTCCTTCTTCATCGCGCAACCTTTCGCCCTCGCGTTGGAGGGGGTCGAAGAGTGTAACGGGGGATGGGGAAGTTGCAAGCGGTGTTGCGCCGGGGGATCGGTTATTGGACGAGTGGGTGCTGGCAGGGGCGAGGCGAGGATGGACGTGCGGGATCGGGGCTCGTCGAGGAGCCTCCGCGTGCACGACCGGGCGCGCTCGGAGGACTGCGTCAGGAAGCGGATCAAGCCACCTATCACGGGGGCAACCAAGAACCGAACCCTGTGCGACACTGCGGGTCTCAGAGGCCGCCCCGCGATGCCCGCGGCGGAACACGGAGCAGACCACATGAGCGACGCAGCGAACACCTTTCATGCCACAGCCGACAACTTTGACCGAGAGGTCGTGCAGTCGTCGGTTCCCGTGCTTCTTGATTTCTGGGCGAGCTGGTGTCCGCCATGCCGGATGCTCAAGCCGGAGCTCGCTGCGCTGGCCCCCGAGCTCGAGGGCAAGGTGCGGGTGGCGTTCTGCGACGTCGATGCCGAGCCCGAGATCGCGGCTGCGTTCGAGGTGCGCGGGATTCCGGCGCTCTTCCTGGTGAAGGATGGCTCGGTCATCGATGCGTGGACGGGCTATTCGCCGCGCGCTGCGGTCAAGCAGCGGCTCGAGCAGCATGTCGGGAAGATCGGTGGGTGACGCGGCCGAGCGACGCGCGGCGGATGGCGGGCTGCGTCGTGTGCTTCCGGTCGAGGGGATGCACTGCGCGGCGTGCGCGTCGAAGGTCGAGGCTGCAGCTCGGGTTGTGCCTGGCGTGCGTGGGGTGAGCGTGTCGTTCGCGACGCGGCGGATGTCGATCGAACTGGAGATGCATGGACAGGCAAGCCAAGCCGCGGCCGTGCGTGAACGGGCCGAGCATGGACAGGCAAGCCAAGCCGCGGCCGTGCGTGAACGGGCCGAGCATGGACAGGCAAGCCACGTCGCGTCCATCCTCGATGAGGTGACCCGGCGTGTCCGGCGCGCGGGATTCGAGATCGATCTCACCCGTGATCCCGCCGTCCGCGCCGCCCGCCAGCAGGCGGACGAGGCGCTTCTGCGACGACGCGTGCAGGTCGGCGCACTGCTGACGGTTCCGCTGGTCGCGATCGCGATGTCGCATGGATCCATCCCGATCTTCTCTGGATCGGCCGGCGACTGGCTCCAGTTCTGGCTTGCCTGTCCAGTCTTCGGATGGGTCGGCTGGCCCATCCACCGCGCCGCCCTCGTCCGAGCGCGGCACGCGTCGGTCGACATGAACACCCTCGTGTCGCTCGGCACCACGGCGGCATTTGCGTCGAGCTGCTGGGCGTTGTTCGGGCCCTCCGCGATCGGCCACGCGCACGCGGAAGCGCACGGCCATGCGCTTTCGTTCGAGGCCGCCGCAGTCATCATCCTGTTCGTCCTCGTCGGCCGCATGCTCGAGGCCCGTGCGACAGCGCGCGCAGGGGACGCACTGCGTGCACTCTCCGCCCTCGCGGTGCCGCGAGCGCGGCTGGTCGAGGCGAGCACCGACGCGGGTGCCACGAGCGAGCGCGACATCGACGCGTCCGACATCGCGGCTGGCATGCTCCTTCGCGTGCGGCCTGGTGAGCGCGTGCCCGTCGACGGCGTGGTCCGCGCCGGCGCGAGCGAACTCGACGAGTCGATGCTCACGGGCGAACCGCTGCCGAGGCTGCGCGCCGTCGGCGATCGCGTGACGGCGGGCACGGTGAACACGACGGGCACCATCGACGTCGAGGCGACATGCCCGGCGCACGAGACCGTGCTCGCCGCGATCGTCGACATGATCGACGCGGCCCAGTCGACCAAGGCCGGAATCGCACGTACCGCCGACCGCGTTGCCAGCGTCTTCGTGCCAATCGTGATCGTCCTCGCGCTCTCGGCGGCCGTGGCCTGGTGGTGGTTCGGCGCCGCGGTCGCGGGTTCCGACGCGGCCGCGCGCGTGCTCGCGCTCGAGGCGCTCGTCGGCGTGCTGGTGGTCGCCTGCCCCTGCGCGCTCGGGCTCGCGACGCCGGTGGCGGTCGTCGTCTCATCGGGTCGGCTCGCGCAGCGCGGCGTGCTGTTGCGGAGCGCCGCGGCGCTCGAGATGCTCGCCCGCACGCGCCACGTGATCTTCGACAAGACCGGCACGCTCACGATGGGCGCGCCGCGCGTCGTCTCGGTCGCGGCCGCGGTGGGTGTCTCCGAGTCCGAACTCATCGGCGTGGCCGCCGCGGTCGAGATGCCAAGCGAGCATCCCGTGTCGCGGGCGATCGTGGTCGAGGCGACGCGGCGCGCGATCACCCCGCCTGCCTGCGGCGAGTTCCGCGCCGTGCCGGGGTGCGGCGTCGAGGGAGTGGTGGATGGACAGCGCGTGCGCGTCGGTCGACCTGCGTGGGTGCGTCCGTCCGCGTCCGTCGAGCGCGGTCGTGACGAGGAACTCGCCCCGCGCCCCGACGAGTCCGCGGCGCCTGCCAGCTCCACGATCGTCCACGCCGCGCGCGGCGACACGCTCCTCGGATCGATCGCGCTCGCCGACACTCCCCGTGCCGAGGCTGCCGCGTGCATTGCCGCGCTGCGTGCGCTGACCGTCACACCCTCGATCGCCAGCGGCGATGCG
Source organism: Phycisphaerales bacterium (assembly GCA_044341665.1). Classification (GTDB taxonomy): domain Bacteria; phylum Planctomycetota; class Phycisphaerae; order Phycisphaerales; family SM1A02; genus QWPT01. Next base: position 18,911 of record JBIIRG010000013.1, read on the forward strand.
CCTGGTGCCGTCCGCGCGACCGCGCTGGCCGTCGGCATCGAACCGCAGCATGCATCCGCGGGCCTCATGCCGGCCGACAAGGTGAACGCCCTTCGTGCGCGGATCGCCGACGGCCAGCACGCCGCGTTCGTCGGCGACGGCATCAACGACGCCCCCGTGCTCGCGGCCGCACGCCCCGGCATCGCGATGGCCTCGGGCACCGACATCGCGAAGTCGAGCGCCGATGTCCTTCTCGTCACGCCCGACCTTCGCCGCATTCCCGAGGCGATCGCCCTCTCGCGCCGCGCACTGCGCGTCATCCGCCAGAACCTCGCGTGGGCCTTCGGCTACAACCTCGTGCTCCTGCCGCTTGCAGCCGGTGCGCTCTGGCCATGGACGGGATGGATGCTGCCGCCGATCGCAGCGAGCGCCGCGATGGCGCTGTCGAGCGTGAGCGTGGTCGCGAACAGCCTCCGCCTGCGCCGCGCGTGATCCGCCCTCGGATCGATCCCTCCAATCGATTCCGTCGGGTGAACCGGTTCAGACCGGCTGCGTCGGCGCGCCCTCGTATCGCGCGCCGCCCGCGAGCACCTCGCGCTTCATCACCACCGAGTGCGGCAGCACCTGCGCGCGCGGGCCGATGTCGGCGCCATAGAGGATCACGGTGTTCGGCCCGATCGTGCAGCCGTCCCGCAGGTCGACGTGGTCGACCTTCAGCACGCGGTCCTCGAAGGTGTGCGCCTGGAACAGCGCGTCGACCGTCACATCGTCGCCAAACCGCAGCATGTCGGGATCGACCACGTGTGCGAAGCCGTGGCCAAGCAGGGCGCGGCGGCCGATGCGGCAACCCATGGCACGCAGGTAGCCGACGAGCAGGAGCGTTCCCTCGAGGAACGTGAGCGGCACGCTCGCCCACATGCCCCACGCGACGTAGAGGAAGTCCCAGCGGCTGCACCAGCAGCTCCAGAGTGCATGCGTGCCCGGGCGAACGCGGCCGATGAGGATCCACTTGAGCACGAGTACGGATGCGCACAGCGTTGCGAGCACCGCGAGTACGCCCGCTGGCAGCAGCAGCAGGCGGAAGACAGGCGCGCTGAACGACGCGTACGCGATCTCCATCGCGCGATACCAGGTGAGCGCGATGAAGGCGGGCCACACGGGCAGCGCAAAGCGCGCGAGTTCCCATGCCCAGCGATTGACGCGGCGGATGAGCGACGGATCGTGCGTGAGCGAGCGCGGCATCTCGACGATCTCCCGCCGCGGCAGGCGGAACGGAGGATGGCCGAACCACGAGGCGCCAGGCTCGTGCGGGAGGCCGTCGGACGCGGTCGACACGCCCACGAGCGTGCCGTCGGCCAGGCGCGTGCCCGCAGCGAGCACCGCGTGGTTTCCGACGAAGCAGCCGCGGCCGAGCTCGACGGTCTTGATCGACGCGGAGCCAGCGTGCAGCCGTGGACCGCCGAGGTAGATCCCGTCGGCGAAGAAGGTGCCCTCGCCGATCCGCACGGTCGACGGGACGACGTCGGTGATGGTCGAGATCTCGCAGCCTGCGCCGATGCGCGCACCCGCCAGGCGAAGCCAGATCGGCCACATCAGCGTGCCTGAGAGCCACTTTCCCGCAGCGTCGACGAGCGCGGACTGAAGCGACAGTCGCGCGGCGACGAACGAATGCAGCGAGTAGGAGCCCTGCGGTGCGCGGCCGAGCGATCGCACCAGTGCGGCCAGCAGGAGCACCGTTCCCATGCCTGCCACGATCACGGCTCCAGCGATCCGCAGGAATCCCGCGAACTGCGGCAATAGCGACTCGCCTGCGAAGAGGACCGATTGCAGCGAGCCGTCGAGCTCGAGGCCGAAGAGCGCGAGCGCGCCCAGCCACGGAAGGACGAGGATCGCGAGCAGCGCGAGGACCGCGAGAGCTGACGCGATCGGCGCCCATGCCGAGGCGGGCGCGCCGCCCATCGCGGGGGGCTGTGCGGCGCGCCCCACGGGTCTCGCAGGCACGCCATCGAGGATCACGCCTGCATGCACCTCGCCCGCGCGCAGGTTCGACAGCGGACGAAGGATGCACTCGGCGCCAAGTTCCGCTCCCGGCGAGAGCCCCGCGCGCGTCTCGAGCGTGGCGGCGCGGCGCACCGTGACGGTGCCGAACACCAGGCAGCCTGCCTCGAGTTCCACCACGCGCAGGCATGCGTCCTGTCCGACGGTCGCGTGATCCTCGAGCGTCAGAAGATCCCAGCCGCCGTCGCCAAGGCGCACGCCGCGATGAATGTGGACCCGCTTGCCGATCCGCGCGCCAAAGAGCCGCAGCACCGTCGGCGCCGCGCCCACCAGCTCGAAGAGGTCCCATGGCGCCAACGCCGCGAGGCGCACGACGACCCAGTGGCGCAGGTGCCACGCGCTCCACGCACGCACGCGCGCGGGCCGGTAGCGGCCGATGAGCAGCCACTTCGCAGAAAGCGCGAGCAGAAGCGCCCCGCCTGCGTAGACGACCACCGCCACAGCACCAAGGATCGCGACCGCAGCCGCGTTGGCGAGCGGATGCTCAAGACCGTTCGCGAGCCACCCGCCGACGTCGGGAATCCAGACGAGCTGTGCGCCCACAACGAGCATGACGGCCAGGAACAGCGCCTGCAGCGTTGTCGCGACGAGCGGCCGCGGCGTGCCCTGCGCGGCGGGCGCGGGAGCCGCGCGCGCTGTCGCAGCGTCACGCGCGGGCCCGAGCGCGCGCGCCACCGCACGCACCGAGCGATGCGCGTACGCAAGCCGCACCGTGGCCGCCCGAGTCGCCGCACTCGCACGCAGGCGCGAGACGGCCATCGCGACGGTCAGCGAATCAAGCCCGAGGTCATCGAAGAAGTCGGCGTCCGCCGAGATCGACTCGACGGGCCGCGCGAGCACGGCGGCGATCGCCTCGGCGACCGCGCACTCGAGCTCGCCTTCCAGTGGTGCCACGTGCACTGGAGCGGCGGGTACGTCGCCCACGCGAGGCAGGCGCTTGCGGTCGAGCTTTGCGCCGATCGAGCGGGGCACCGCAGCGATTGGCGCGATCGCAGCGGGCACCATGTAGTGGGGCAGCGCCTCCGCCACGAAGGCACGCAGCGTGTCGGCGTCGAGCGCCGCACCGGCGGCGAGCACCACGTGCGCCACCAGCCTCCGCTGCGGGCCCTCGCCCTCGACGGTGCACGCGGCCTCGATCACGCTCGGATGCGCGGCCAGCCGCGCCTCCACGGCGCCTAGTTCCACGCGGTAGCCGCGCAGCTTCACCTGCGCGTCGATGCGGCCGTGGTAGTGAAGCGCGCCACCTGCGTCGCGATGCACGAGGTCGCCCGTGCGGTAGACGCGTCCGAGCAGCGGATGGTCGATGAAGCGCGCCGCCGTCGTCTCTGGCTGCCCGCGGTAGCCGCGCGCGAGCGACGCGCCGCCCACCACGAGCTCGCCGTGGGCATCGTCCTCGATCACGCGCAGCGTGGGATCCTCGGGATCGATCACGAAGGCCGTGCTGCCGGCGATCGCACGGCCGATCGTCACCGGCTCGCCCGCGCGCACCGTGGCGCGCAGGCATGTCACCGTGCACTCGGTGGGGCCGTAGCCGTTCTCAAGGCGGCGCCCGCGCGACCAGAGGTCGGCGAGGTCGGGAGGCAACGCCTCACCACCCACGTAGAGCAACCGGAGCTCGGGCAGCGCCGCCTGCGGGTCGTCGCACGCGAGCGTGCGCAGCAGGGTGGGCGGCGGGCAGAGCACGGTGATGCGTCGGCGCACGAGCCACGGAAGCAGGTCGGGGCCGAGCCGCGCCGTCTCGTCGTCCATCACCACGACGGCGCCACCCACGGCCCACGCGAGCCAGATCTCCTCGATGCTCGAGTCGTAGCTCGCCGACGAGCCCTGCGCGACGCGATCGTCTGCGCCGAGGCCGAACGCCTCGACATCGCCGTGCACGAGGTTGAGGATCGATCGATGCTCGATCTCGACGCCCTTCGGCTTCCCCGTCGTGCCCGAGGTGTAGATGACGTACGCGAGGTTCGCGGGTGCGATGTGCGGCCGGCGAAACGGGCGGGCCGTCCCCGTTGCGCGTGCCGTCCTCGGTGGATCAAGTGCCGGCGTGCGCGCTCCCGCCGCCGCGATCTCCGCAGCGCGCGCGGGACGGGCGACAAGCACGGTGGCCGCCGCGTCGCCGAGGATCTCCGCCGCCTGGCGCGCGGGAAACGCGGGGTCGATCGCCACGTACGCAGCGCCCGCGCGCATGACGGCCAGCATGCACGCGTAGAGCCAGGGATCGGTCCGTGGCAGGCCGAGCGCGATCACCGCGTCTGCCGCTGCGAACGGCGCGACAAGCGCGGCCGCCTCGTCGGCCATCGCATCGAGCGTGTCGTAGTCGATGCCTGTCGACGGGCTGTCGTCCGCGGGCGCGATCTCAAGCGCTGTCCGCGACCCATGGGCGGCACGCGCCCGATCGAAGAGATCGAGGATCGTGACTGGTGCGCCGCCCGCGTTCATCGTGCGCCGGCGGTCTGCCCCGGCTTCGGCTGCTCGAGCAGGGCGCACAGGTGCGGTGCAAGCCGGTCGCGCCGTGCCTGCTGCTCCGTCGCGGAAAGATGCGTGAATCCGCGCACCTCGCCCACGCATCCGCTCGCGCCGCACAGGCACGTGAATGGCTCCGCCATGCTTCCCTCGGTGGTCGTGTAGTCGAAGGTGATCTGCTCGCCCGCCGCGATCGGACGCAGCGCGATCAGCGAGCGCGACTGCACCGCTGCGTTGGGATCGCAGCTGTGGTTGAGGAACCTCCACGGATGCCGACGGCGCATCTCATCGTCGGGAAGCGCGCCATCGGCCTCGATGTGCACGTCGACATCGAGCTGGATCGAGTAGCGCGTCGGGTGCCCCTGGAGCGTGCCCTCGATCGGGAGGACGGTGGTTCCCGCCGCGATGTCGCGGGTCGCGAAGAGCGCGGCTCCGTGCGAGGTCTCGCCCACGGTGCAGGCTGGAGCGGCGGACGTGGGAGTGGATCGCGCGGATGTCGCGCCGAAGGTGGCGTTGACGGCTGTTGCAGGCACGGTCGGAGTCCGTGAAGGGTGCGAGCGCGCAGCGTAGCCGAACCAACGCGGCGGATGGAGCAAGGCGACGCGGGATCCGCGCGTTAGGCGAGCGACGGCTTGACTGCGATGATCTCGAGCACCGTCGGCGTGATGAAGATCGACGCGGGGTCGCGCTCGGCGTCATCGACGGCGCGCAGCACGTCGTTCGCCCAGCGTTGGTCGCGGAGTCCGAGCTCGACCAGCCGCCTGGTGTTGGTGCGCGCGAAGCCCGCGGGCCACTGCCAGAGCCGTTCACCGGGACGGGCCGCCCGCGCGATCGGGCGGACCGCTCGGATCTCGAGTCCGCTGTCGACGAGCAGCCTCGGCAGCACGCGGGCGATGTCCGGTTCGCCGCCCTGGCCGCGCCAGCTTTCGAAGACCGCGTCGACGAACGCCCCGATCTCGGGTCGCGGCGGCAGCAGGCGATACGAGCCGTACTCGACGTATTCGTGAAAGACCGCGGTTCCGCCCGCGCGCAGGCACTCCGCCATCCGGCGGACGAGAAGGGCGGGATCGGACACGAAGCAGGCCACCCAGCGGCACCATGCGGCGTCGAGACCACCCCGCGTGGCGCCGGACCTGATCGGCTCGTGCATCAGGTCCGATTCCACGACCTCGATCTGCGCGAGCCCTCGGCGCGCGGCCTCGGCCCGGAGCAGTCCCGCGAAGCGCGCGCTCCGCTCGACGGCCACGACCTGACCGGACGCGCCCACCACGTCGGCGAGGTCAAGCGAGGCGAAGCCAGGACCAGCACCGATGTCCGCGACCCGCGAGCCGAGTCCGATCCCTGCATTCCGCCAGGCCGCAGCCACCTCGTCGCGCCACACCGAGTGCTGGAATCCGAGGCGCTCGATCTCGGCGTCATGGGTGCCGAGCACGTAGTCGCGCTCCGCAGATTCCAAGGGGGATGGGGTGGTGGCGCCGCCGTCGGCCATGGCGGACTTGTACCACGCCTGCGGTTTCGGGCGACGTGTCGGATCACGGCGTGAATCCGCCATCGTCGGCGCGGATCTGGTCGAAGAATGGAGCGGCGCCATGACAAGGTCCGCCGCGACGACGGTCGCGGCGACGCCGGACGCCCTCGCCATGTTCGCCCATCG
>JBIIRG010000369.1:0-2524 GCA_044341665.1 Phycisphaerales bacterium
CGGACGCGCGGCACATCGCGCCTACGCGGGCGGCACCGCGTCTCCCGCACACGAGCCACGATTCACGGACAGGAGGGGCTGAATGGACGCTGCATCCGACCCCATCGCCCCGCAGCCCGCCGACTTCGCGGAGTTCGTGCGCTCGTTCTCCGACGCGATGGCGGGGCTCCAGCAGACGCACGTGGCGCTTCAGGCGCAGGTCGAGCGGCTGCAGGCGGAACTCGCCGAGGCCAACGAGCGCCTGCGCCGGTCGCGCTCGCTTGCGGCGCTTGGCGAGATGGCCGCGGGCATCGCCCACGAGATCCGCAATCCGCTGGGAGCGATCTCGCTCCACGCCGAGCTCCTGACCGAGGACGTGTCCGATCGGCCCGAGGCGGCCGCGAGCGTCGACCGGATCCGCCGGGCGGCGGCGCGCCTCGACCGCATCGTGGGCGACGTCCTGAGCTTTGCCCGCGACACACGCGTGCATGCAGCCCCGACCACGGCGCGCGAGATCTTCGAGATGGTGCTCGCCGACTGCGAGGCGTTGCTCGAGCGCGAGCAGGTCGATGCGCACCTCGCCATTGACGGCGATTGCGCGCTCTCGGCCGATGCGGCGCTGGTGGCGCAGGCCGTGGCGAACCTCGTGCGCAACGCCGTCGAGGCGATGCGCGGCTCTGCGACGCGCGAGATCACGCTGAGCGCCCGCGAGGCGCGCCTGCGCACCGCCGATGGCGCGCGCCGCGGATTCGTCGTCCTCGCGGTCGAGGACACGGGCCCCGGCATTCCCGCCGAGGCGCGCGAGCGCATCTTCAATCCGTTCTTCACGACGCGCGAGGAAGGCACGGGCCTCGGCCTCGCGATCGTGCACCGCATCATCGACGCGCACGGCGGCATGACCGCCTGCGGCGAGGCATCGCGCGCCATCGCGGGGCGCCGCGGCGCGCGGCTCGAGCTGTCGCTACCGCTCGAGCCCGCGCGCATCGCGCCGGCAGAGGGCGTCTCGCTCGGCGAGGCGGTGCGGCGGCGGATCAGTGGCAACGCGAGCACGACTGTTCAGGCAACGGCTGGCTAAGGAGTATCAGCAATGGGCAAGATCCTCGTGGTCGATGACAAGGAACTCATGCGCGACAGCGTCGCGGCGATCCTCAGCCGCAAGGGGCATACGGTGGTCACCGCCCCGGACGGCGCGGCGGCGCTGGCGCGGATCGCCGACAAGCGGCCCGAATGCGTGGTCACCGACCTGCAGATGCCCGGCATGAACGGCCTCGAGCTCCTCGAGCAGATCCGCCGGATCGACGCCGAGCTGCCGGTGGTGTTCATGACCGCGTTCGGCTCGGTCGAGACCGCCGTCGACGCCATGCGCAAGGGCGCGTTCGACTACGTGACCAAGCCCTTCTCGGGCGACGAGCTCTCGATCAGCACCGAGCGCGCGCTCGAGCACGCGCGGCTCCTGCGCGAGAACCAGGTCCTGCGCGCCAATGCCGCCCCGCAGACGCGCCGCGCGCAGAGCCACCGCATGATCGGCTCCGGCGCCGCCATGGAGGCGCTGCGTGCGAAGCTCACGCCGATCTCGGCCAGCCACGGCACCGTGCTCGTGACCGGCGAGTCGGGAACCGGCAAGGAAGTCGCCGCGCGCTTCATCCACGAGAACAGCCCGCGCGCGAGCGGCCCGTTCCTGGCCATCAACTGCGCGGCGCTGTCGAGCGCGCTGCTCGAGAGCGAGCTCTTCGGCCACGAGAAGGGCGCCTTCACGGGCGCCGACCGCCTTCGCAAGGGCCGCTTTGAGCTCGCCGACGGCGGCACGCTGCTGCTCGACGAGATCAGCGAGATCCCGCCCGACCTCCAGGCCAAGCTGCTGCGCGTGCTGCAGGAGAAGAGCTTCGAGCGCGTCGGCTCGAGCGTGGCGCAGAAGGCCGATGTCCGCATCATCGCCACGACCAACCGCGACCTTGCCCGCGAGGTCGATGCGGGGCGCTTCCGCGGCGACCTGTACTTCCGCCTCAACGTGCTGCCGATCCGGATGCCCGCGCTACGTGAGCGGATCAGCGACGTCGCCGAGCTGGCGGAGCACTTCCTCGGGCTCGTGTCGGACCGCGAGGGCGGACGGCGCAAGAAGCTCGCCAAGGACGCCCTCGCCCAGTTCGAGCGCTACGGCTGGCCGGGCAATGTGCGCGAGCTGCAGAACCTCTGCGAGCGCGCCGCCGTGCTCGCGTCGGGCGACGTGATCGCGGCCGAGCTCGTGGAACCGTGGCTGGTGGCGCATGACGTGCCCGCGCCCGCCGCTCATGCCGCCGGTGGCGGAGTGGCGACGCGCCTCGCGCGTCCGGCGGTCGCCGACATGCCCGTGATCGAGACCTTCTCCTCGGCAGCGGCCGCTGCGCTGACGTCCACGCCTGCGGCCTCCGCGGGCGACGGTACCGGGCTGCCCAGCCTCGTGTGCGACGGCGCGCTCACCCTCGACGAGATCGAGCGGCGGTCGATCGTCGCCACCCTCGAGCGCTTCCGCGGCCATCGCCAGAAGAGCGCCAAGGCGCTCGGGATC
>JBIIRG010000133.1:0-8545 GCA_044341665.1 Phycisphaerales bacterium
GACATCGAGCGTGACGCTGCCGCGGATGGTGGCCGAGCCGCGGGCCGGAACGCGCGCGTCGCCGCTGCTGGCGGCGTCTTCCGACACGAGGCCGTCGATCATGAGCGAAGGCCTCGCGGCGACGCCACGCGGAGCGTCGGGAACAGGGGCCGCGGGAACATGGATCGCCGCGGGCACCGCGAAGCGCTTGTCGGCGAGCGCCTCGTCGGCGGTCTCCTCATCGGTCGCGAACGCACCGCGGCGCATCTCGACGCAGCCGTGCATGCTCGAGCCTTCGGCGATGTTCACGCCCGCGCCTGCGCCGGCAGAGGTGCCGAAGCGCACGGGCTCCGCCAGCGTGGCAAGCGGCGACTTGCCCCACGGGCCGACGTGTGCGCCTTCCTCGACCTCCACGGCCTCGGTTCCAAGCAGTGCGAATTCCGAGCAATCGAGGTCGGCGCGCATGGGCGCCGCGTGCGCGGGCGCGCGGCCCACAGCGCGCGCCACCTGCGTGGCGCCGTCGTGCTGGCTCTGCACCACGATCTCGATCGCGGCCGATTCGGCGGTCGCGGGGCCGCCCGTCTCGATGTCGCGCACCTCGGCGCGCACGGTGGCGCCGTTCAGCTGCACACCTTCGAAGAGGACGGCGCCCTGCATGCGGTCGAACGCGCCTTCGCTTGCGAGCATCGAGGTCGCGAGGTCGACGCCGCTCGCGGCAGCCGCGCGGGCGTTGGCGGTCTTGGCCAGGTTGCCGCTCGTGGCAACCGTCGCGTCGCGGGTCGAGGCGAGCGAGAGCCCGAGCAGGGTGGCCACCGAGACGGCGACGAGCGCGAGCACCACGGCTGCACCGCGGCGGTTGCGGCGGCGGCGGCCCGGGTGGCGGGGCTGGAGCGAGGACGGGTTCATCGGAGTGGTTCCTCCGGGCGCGCGGGCGAGAGGACGACGCCCGAGGTGGCGCCCGCGGCACCGACCTCGAGAACAACGGCGTGGCGCGACTCCGCCGCGCGGAACGCGGCCGATTCGAGCCCTTCTGCAAGTACACGCGTCCGCAGGATGCCTGCGTCGCGCGCCGAGGCGATGGCGGCAATGAAGTTGTCGCGCAGCGCGAACTCGGTCTCGAGCGATCGGTCCGCGGCAAGCGCGGCGTCGTCGATCGTCTCGAGCAGGAGCTCGCCGCTCGCGCGGTCGACGCGCACGCACCCGAGCTCGCTCAGGTGCACGGTGCGGCTGGGCACCCGATCGGAAAGCCAGAGGACGGCCTGCTCGGCATCGGCGGCGAGCACCGTGCGGAACCCCGGCGCGATGGCATCGAGCCGGCGCAAGGCGAGCGTCGCCTCGAGCGCAGGATCCGAGACACGCGCGCGGGCCTCGGTGCCCGTCGCGAACGCGCCCAGGAAGGTCACGATTCCCGCGCCCACCACGCCAAGCAGCCCGACGGCCATCGTGACCTCGAGGAGCGTGAATCCGCGTCGCGCGCGGCGATGGCCTGTACATCGCGTCATGGCGCGTCCTCCGCGGCCGACGTCGGCACGACGCGCTCGAGCGCCACCAGCGTGCGGCCCTCGGGATCGCGGATCTCGGCCTGCAGCCGCACGACCTCGACGCGCGCCCGCGTGCCGTCGCCCTGGGCGATCGACATGAGTTCGCGCGCCTCGCGCACGCTTGCCGTGCAGCCGCCGAGCGCTTCGGGCGCGAGCCGCTCATCCAGCGGATCGTCCTCGCGGGCCGCGACGCGCTCGGCCTTCACGGCGTCCGCCGCCTCGGCCAGGATCCGCTCCGCCTCGATCGCCGCCAGCGCCTGTCGCCGCGCGAACAGGCTTGCCGCGTCGCCGCGCGAGAGCAGCTCGAGCGCCGCCAGCGCCGCCACCGCCAGGATGGCCGACGCGATCAGCACCTCGACGAACGTGAGTCCACGCCGTCGATGGGGCCGTGCGCGGGGCACGCCACGGAGGTTGTTGCTGGCAGCGAGGGTCACTTCATCCCGTCCTGTCGAATCACGCCGTCAGGTCAAGGTCGCGCGGGCCGGGCCAGCGGCCCGGTGCCTTCCATCACGAACAGTCGGGGGCAACGTCCGCAAATGGGCACGGAACGATGCCCACGCACGCGACGCGCTTCCCTCCTTCAACGTCGGAACGCCGCGCGTGGCTTCGGAGTCGCACGGACTCCACCCCGCAAAACGGGGCGAGGGCGTGTCGCCCTGTGCGGTCTGCGCCGAACTTCACGCAGGTCCGCGAGTTGCGTGATCCGCCCGTTCTCGGGACGATGCGCGCCCCGCATGCCGAGCATCCTCTTCAGGCACATCGTGGCGGACCTCACCCGCATCCTGGTGCTCACCACGAGCGTGCTCGTCGCGGTGATCGCCTTCGGTGCGGCCATCCGGCCCGTCATGCAGAACCTGCTGGGCGCCGAGGACCTTCTGCAGTTCGTCTTCCAGGCGTCGGTGCCCATGCTGCAGTTCGCGCTGCCCTTCGCCGCTGCGTTCGCGGGAACCATCGTCTACGCGCGGCTCACGGCCGAGAACGAAGTCCTCGCCATGTCGGCGGCGGGGCTGTCGTACAAGCGGATCCTGCTGCCGGCGGCGGGGCTGGGGGCGATCCTCCTCATCGCGATGGCGGTCCTGGTCGATGCGGCCGTCCCGCGGTTCTGGACCTCCATGCAGCGGCTCCTCACGCGCGATGTCACGCGACTCTTCGTGGCTGCGGTCGACCGGGGCGAGGCGCTCGTCATCGATCGCACGCAGCTCTACGCCGACGCGGCGATCGTGACGCCGGCGCCCGCGTCGGAGGGAGGCCCCGTCACGAGGCTGTCGCTTGCCGGCGTCGCCGCGATCGAGCTCGGCAGCGACGGCCGCCCGACCACCGAGTTCACAGCCGAGTTCGCCACCGTCGACGTGTACCGCGAGAACGACAGCGCCTACCTCAAGCTCGTGTTCAAGAACGCCTCCGCGTACAGCGAGACCGACTCCGCGTTCGTCTACGTGCCGCAGGCCGAGCCCGAGGCGATCGACCTCGGCAAGGGCATCCGCCTCAAGCCGAAGGACCTCGACCTCCGCGGCCTGCTCGACGTCTGGAGCAACATCGAGCGCTACCACGCCGTGGCCGAGCCGCGCGCGCAGGCGATCGCGGCGCTCGCGGCGATCGACCACTGGTCATGCATCGCCGAGCGACTCGCGTCGGGCGGCGCGCTGCGCATGGTCGACGCGGCGGGCCGGCGCGCCTACGAGGTCCGCAACGCCCGGCTGTCGGGCGAAACGCTGTTGCCGCGCGAGGGCGATGCCCTCGAACTCGTGGAGCTCGACCGCGGCCCCGCGGGGCGCCGCGCCGCGCTCCGGCAGGCCACGCTCCGACGCGAGGCCGATGTGCGCAATCCCGAGGGGTCCTTCGAGATCATCACCTCGACCGACCACGTGGTCGCGACCGGCGCCAACCTCAACGGCCGCTGGCCGCCTCGCGTCGGCGGACTGCTCCCGAGCGCCTGTCCCACGCGCGACCGCAGCGGGTCGACGGTCGCCGAGCTCACCGACGAGGCGCGCGCGCTTGCGGTCCAGGCGGGCGACGCAGGCGATCCCGTCGGCCAGGCGCGCGCCGCCGCGCAGTCGGCCGCAGCGAGCATGAACGAGTCCGTCCGCCGCGTGCGCGCCGACATCGTGGCCCGCATCGTGCAGCGCATCAACCAGTCGCTGTGCGCGCCGCTCATGCTCCTCCTCGGCGCGGTCCTGGCCGTGCGCCTGCGCGGCGCCAATCCGCTGCAGGTGTACATGCTGGCGTTCATTCCCTCGATCATCGACATCCTGCTCATCTCGGGCGGCGAGCAGATGCTCAAGGAGGCCACGAGCGTGCTGGGCGTGTTCGTCGCCACCAGCGGCAACCTCGGCCTCGCGATCATGATCGCAATCGCCTATCGGCAGGTGGCGAGAAACTGATGCTGCTCCTCGACCGCTGGATCGCCCGCCGCTTTCTCGGCAACTTCGCGCTGATCTTCAGCGTGATGTTCCTCTTCGCGGTGTCGATCGACACGATCCTGCAGCTCGACCAGTACATCGACATGTCGCGCGCGGCGGTCAAGGAGGGGCGCTTCCCGTCGCTGTGGATCGCGCTGCCCGTGGCGATCGTCGACTACCACGGGCCGCGCGTGTTCCAGTTCTTCGCGTACATGGTGGGGCTCTGCTCGGTGGGCGCGGCGGGCTTCACGCTGGCGCAGATGGTGCGCACCCGCGAGGTCGTCGCGATGCTGGCGGCGGGCCTGAGCCTGTGGCGCATCGCGCTGCCCATCCTCGGCGCCGCGGTGGCGCTCAACCTGGTGCAGCTCGTCAACGGCGAGCTGCTGCTGCCGCGCCTGGCGCCGCTGCTCGTGCGCGACCACTCCGCCATCCTGCAGCGCACCGTGCCGACCTTTCCCGTCAAGCTCGTCGAGGACCGCGACCGCAGGCTGCTCCTCGCTGCGTCGTTCGACCCGGCGACCGAGACGGCGAGCAACATGATCATCCTCGAGCGCGACGAGGCGGGCGCCGCCATACGCCGCATCGAGGCCGCGCGCGCGCAGTGGAACGCCGAGCGCGGCGGCTGGGAGTTCGAGGGCGGCCTCGTCACGCGCCGCAGCACCACCGAGGGCGCCGACGCCCGCGAGGTGCGCATCGAGCCCGCGGAGCCGATCACGTTCATCGAGAGCGACGTGGCGCCGCGCGCCATCCTCGCGCGACGCTTTCGCGGGTTCGCGCAGCTTCTCTCGGCGCCGCAGATCAGCGCGCTCGCCACCGAGGGCGGCATCGACCTGCCGACCGCCACGCGCCTGATCGGGCAGCGCTTCTCGGGGGCGTGCGTCAACCTCCTCACGCTCGTCATCTGCCTGCCGTTCTTCCTCGTGCGCGTGCCGCAGAAGATGCTGCAGTCGAGCGTGTTCTGCGCCGCAGTGGCGGTGCCCGGGCTCGTGGGCAGTCTCTTTGCCATGACGGTGGAGCTGCCGGGCGTGCCGGCCACGGTCGGCGTGTTCCTGCCCGTGGCGATGCTGCTGCCCGTGGCGGCGTGGCGCGTGGGCGCGCTGCGCTCGTAGCGGGCGAGAGCGCTCAGCCGCCCGCAGGCGGATCGAACGCGCGGTCGAAGACCGTCACGCCCTCGAGCGCGCCGAGGTCGCGGGCGAGCGCGTCCATGAGCAGGCGTTCGCGCGCAAGGCGCAGCAGCCGCTCGCAGGCGGCGCGCGCAGCCTCGGGCGTGGTGCCGTCGGCCGGTGACTCGCCGAGGACCTCGACCACGTAGTACCGCGCGCCGTCGAGGACAGGAGCGCTCGTCGCGCCGACCGCGGTCGCGAAGATCGCGGCGCGAAGCGGCTCGGGGTAGCTCGGGTCGCGCCGCGCCATGGGCGCGAGCAGTCCGCCGCGCGCGGCGCTCTCGTCAAGCGAGCGCTCGACGGCGAGGTCGGCGAAGGGCCGCGCCGCACGATCGGCGATCAGACGTTCTGCGTCGGCCAGGCTCGCGACCACCGCGATGCGCGCGGTGCGCTTCGGGCCGTGGAGCACATCGAACGCGTTCGCGATGCCCTCGTCGTCGAGGCGCACCTCGCGCTCGACGAGCGCGCGCAGGCCGGCGTTCCGCGCGAGCAGCGCCCTGAACCGCGACTCGCCGAGGCCTTGCCGCGCGCGAATGCCAAGGAGCAGTTCCCGCGCCCGCTCGGCATCGGGCGACAGCGTCTCGAGCAGCAGCGCGCGCTCGCGCTCGATGTGCTCGTCGGTGACGGTGATTCCCGCGCCCCGCAGCCGCGCTGCGAGCCTGCGATCGACGACCGCGTCACGCAGCGCCGTCTGCCCCGCGAGCTCGACGAGCGCAGGGCGCAGCGCCGCGAAGTCGATCGCCTTCCCGTCGACCATCGCCACGAGCCCGCCTGCATCGCGCGCGGGCGCCTGGGCTGGCGCCGCGGCCACGCTGGCACCGATGCCTGCGGATTCCGAGGGTGCGGAGGTGCACGAGGCGAGCGGCGCTGCGACGAGCGGTGCGAGCAGCAGGGCGGCGACGGGTGGCGCGAGCCTCGCCGACGGCGTCGCCCACCGAACGGCCGACCACGGCATGGCGCCAACCTGCGAGAAACCGTGGGAGAGCAAGCGCGCGCGTGGATCCATGGGCGTCCGCTAGCGTACCCAACATCGGACCCGCCCAAGGTGGCGCGGCTATCTTCCCCTCCATGCACGAGCCCGCGCGCGACGACACCACTTCCGACTCCACAGGCGCGGTCGCGCGCGGCATCGTCTGCCCGTACTGCGGCCACGCGCAGGAGCCAGCGCCCGCGTGCAGCACGTGCAGCGGCTGCTTCGACGAGTGGAGCCTGCGCGCGACGCAGGACGACATGGGCGCGTGGTTCGTGCGCGACGCGCGGCGCCCGCACTTCGTGGGCGTCTCCTACGAGTCGATGGCGGCGTCCATCCGCTCGGGCGACATCGGCATGAACAGCATCGTGCGTGGCCCCACCACGCGGCAGTTCTGGACGCTCGCGCGGCGCGTGCCCGGCCTGGCGCATCTCTTCGGCCGGTGCTTCTCGTGCCAGGCGCCTGTGCGCGAGAACGCCGCGCTGTGCAGCGCCTGCGGCGCATCGCCGCCGCCGGTCACCGACCGCAACTTCGTCGGACTGCCTGCGGTGCAGCGTGTCGCGCCGCCGGCCGATGCGCGACCTGATCTCTCGGCGTTCACCGATGACTCGGGCATCCTCGTGGTGCGCGTCGATCCGGTCGTGCCCGCCGCCGCGGCACAGGTCGGCCCGCGGCTCGTCACCCAGGTCGCGCCCGCCGCGACGAGCATCACCGTGCGTGCCGAGGTTCCCGCCGAACCGCCCGCGTCGGACCCCGGCCCCTCGGCGTCCGAGCGCGCCTACTCCGCGCCCATGCAGCGAAGCCTCGCCGATCGAGCCCGCAGGCTCGAGCGCACGAACCGCCTGCTCCTTGGCCTCGCAGCCATTTCCTTCGTGGTCGCCGTGCTCGTCGTCCTCTTTACGGTCGGCCGCGAAGAGCATCACGAGCGCCGCACGCGAGAGCGCGTGGCCGAGGCGCTGCGGGGCGTCCGCCAGGAGTTCGAGCGCAAGACGCCCGTGGTGATTCCGCCGCAGCCCGAACTGCCGCCGATGCCCGATCAGCCGCCCGCAGCAGGCGGAGTGACGGCAGGGGGCTGAGCACCCGGATTCGGTCCCTGGCCCACGCTGCCCGGCGCAAGCATCAGCAGGAACTTCCCGTCGCCCGTCTGCATGCGCCCAGGGCATGCCTCCACGAACGGCCGCAGCCACGAGCCCTCGCGCATCGGGTCCTTGAGCGCGGGGTTGAGCCAACCGCTGCGGTTCCACACCACCAGCATGGTCGGATCGACGAGCACATGCGTGAACCCCATCGCGCGCAGCCGCTCGGGCCACACCGCGGGCGTGCCCGGCGCCTCGTCGACCACGCGGTCGAAGACGCCGCGATCCCACACCGTCGACCAGGTGATCGGCCGCATGAGGTAGAACGGCGTCGCGTAGCCGATCGCAAGCACCCTCGCATCGGGCGGGAGCGCCGTGTTGATCCAGTACACGCAGTCCGCCTGCGCGAGCAGCTGCTGTTGCTCGGCCTCCTTGAGCGTCGGCAGCAGCTGCACCATGTGACTTCCCACGCGGATATCGGTTCGATCGACGAAGAGCGCGGGCGCACCGACCTCCTCGACCCCATCGGGCCGCGACTGCACGGGCTCGCGCATGAACGCAAAGACGGGAAGCGCCATCCCCAGCGCCAGTGCGCCCGCCGGCACCAGCCGTCCGATGCGCGCACCGACCATCGTGGCCAGGAACGCGACTCCGAGTGCAAGCGGGACGGCCGACGGCAGCAGGAAGCGGCTCTTCACGTGCGTGAGCACCAGCCACCCGCAGAGCATGTTGAAGATCATCAAGAAGGCCGCCCATGCCCACCATCGCGGCTTGGGTCCGGGCGGATTCATCGCGACAAAGATGCCCGCGAGCCCCAGCGCAGGGAGCAGCCCCCACAGCGGGAACCAAGGTTCCGTGGGCGCGGGCGGCGCGCCGATTCCGTAGGCGATCCACTGCGACCAGGCCTGCGGCAGCATCGCGCCCAGGCCATCGGGGCTGCCGTGCGCGTCCAGGAACACCCGCATCTGCTCCGCGCTCCATGGTCCCAGCCCGAACACGCCCGACAAGAATGGGAAGGTCGGATTGCCAAAGGCGATCTGGTTGCGCACCAGCCACGGCGCAAGCACGACGAGCGTGACGCCAAGCGCCAGCGGCAGGTGCCGCAGGTTGCGCCATCTTCCCCGCTCCAGTCCCACACCCCATGTGATGATCGCGAGCGGGAGCACGGTGAAGAGGACCGCACTCGGCTTGGCTCCGAACGCCGCCGCAGCGAGGAGCGCGAGCCCCGCCGCGGTGCGCCCATCGAGCCTTCGCTCCGCCGACGGCACCGCGCCCGCGAGCAGCCAGCCCGCTGCAAGCGCGAGGCACGGATACATGTCGTTGTAGGCGAGCGAGCCGATCACCGCCGTCCAAGGCGTGGCCAGGAAGGCGACCGCCGCGAGCAGTGCCGCACCGCGCCCGATCGCTGCAGCCGCCA